>NZ_JBYTDD010000037.1:0-74981 GCF_058791055.1 Pseudomonas sp. EU05-FHT14B02
TTCGAGGATGGGCAGGTACTCATTGATGGTTTCAACCAGTACCAGAACGGTTACAGGCATGCTTGGCTACCTGTGGGAGCGAGCTTGCTCGCGATGGGGCCAGCACTAACACCAAAAAACTCAACCCGGCGTCAGACACTCCGGCCCATTGAGCTTCGGATCATTCACCATGTTCGCCAACACCCGCTCACGCAACGCGGCGGGTTCACTGGCCAGCAAGGCTTGCAAGGCATGTAGCGGCGTGTCCGGATCCAGCCATGCCGCCTGCCCCGCCTCATCGAGAATCAACGGTCGGCGCTGACTGGCGGCTGGCTGGGTAATGACCGCCGTGCTCAGCCACACCTGCTCCTGTACCGGATACGCCTCCCAGATCGCAGCAAAAAATAATGACGAGCCCTCCCCTGGTGTCAGCCAATACGGGCGCTTGCGCGTCGTGCCGCGCCATTCGTAGAAACCATTGGCCGGCAACAGGCAGCGGCGCTCGCGCAAGGCTTGGCGAAACATTGGCTGCTCGGCAACGGTTTCGGCGCGGGCGTGGGCCGGGGTGCGGGACAGATCGGTCAGCCAGGGTGGCGTCAGGCCCCAGCGGGCGCGGGCCAGCGTGCGCTGGCCGTCTGGCTCGGCCCGTAGCATCAACACCGAATCATTGGGGGAAATGTTCCACTGCGCCTGCTGGTCGGCGGGAAAACCGGGCAGCGCCGCGAAGGCGGGGTTCCAGCGAAACAGGGCATAACGTCCACACATGGGGCAACACGACTCTTGATCAAACGAACGCCAGCCTAACAGACCAGCGTGCCGGGGAAGCTGTCCGGTTCATCGCCGGACAGCGGCAGCGCGGCATTGTACGCGGTGATCAACTCGCGGGCGTATTCGGCCTGGTCGTTATCCACTGCCAAACCCAGCAAACCGAAAATCGGCAACTCACCGGTGGCTCCCACCAGATCGCGTCCCACCAGATGCGCCTCGATGCCCTCGCTGGCGAGCATGCCTTGCAGCAACTCGCCTTCCATCAGGTTTTCCGGGTCGTAGATGCGCTGCATACACGCTCCTCACTCGTTTTCGCTGAACACTTCGAGATGCCATTCCTCTTCATGAACCTGCAACACGAAGGTTATTGGCCGACAGCACACCTGGCAGTCCTCAATATAGGTCTGATCGCCACCGGACAAATCCAGCGTCGTCTCGACTTCCTCACCACAATACGGACATTCATACAGCGCAGTTTCCAGCATCGCGGTCTCCCAAGTGACTTGTGCGTATAATCGCCGGTCTATTTGCAGGGCTATTTTTGTCTGGCTACTTTTTCAGACCGTGCCCCGCCGGTTTTCGATCAAAACCTTTACTTACCCTAGCCGTTTCTAACAAGAGAGCATGATGGGCGAATTCGATGCCATCCGACCTTACGACGACAGCGAAGTCCCAGCGGTGCTGGACCGGCTGCTCGGCGACAAGGCGTTTCTAGATATCCTCACCCACTTCCGCTTCCCGCGTTTCGCCGGCGCTTTAGGCTGGGCACTCAAACCACTTATAGCCCATCGGCTGCGCCGTGAGTTTGCCGGCATTACCTCAGTGGCCACGCTGCAGGATAAAGTCGAGGTTTACGTCGACCACACCATTGAGCGTGCCACCGACGGTGTCACCTATACAGGAGTGGAGCAATTCAAGTCCGGCAGTGCCTATCTGTTCATCGCCAACCACCGCGACATCGTGATGGACCCGGCCTTCGTCAACTATGCCGTGTACCACGCCGGCCTGCCGACGCCACGCATCGCCATTGGCGATAACCTGCTGCAAAAGCCTTTCGTCAGCGACCTGATGCGCCTGAACAAGAGCTTCATCGTGCACCGCTCGATCAGCGGACGTCGGGAAAAAATGGCGGCTTATCAGCTGTTGTCGGCGTACATCAATCATTCGATCCGCAACGATTGCGCCTCGATCTGGATCGCCCAGGCCGAAGGACGAGCCAAGGACGGTGACGACCGTACCGAATCGGCAATCCTCAAGATGTTCCACATGAGCCGCAAGGACGAGCCGTTCGGCGAAGTCATTAAATCGCTGAACCTGACCCCGGTGTCGATCAGCTACGAGTACGACCCCTGCGATCAGGCCAAGGCCCGCGAGCTTTACATCCGCGCCACCACCGGCAGCTACACCAAGGTGCCAGGTGAGGATGACGTGAGCATCGCCAAGGGCATCACCGGCTACAAGGGCCGGGTGCATGTGAACTTTGCCGCGCCGATCACCGAACTGTTCGAAGACACCAAGCAATTGGCGGTCGAGATGGACCGGCAAATCCTCAGCGGATACCGCTTGTTCCCTGTGCACTACCTGGCTTACGCGCAGTGGAAGGACACCGATCCGCAGTTGCAGGTGCCAAAAGCCGCCGAAGTGTTCCCGGCCGAGGAACTGGCCAAGGCCCAGGAAGAATGGCAACGCCGCCTGGACGCCTGCCCTGAAGAGCATCGTCCATTCCTGGTGCTGCAATATGCGACGCCGGTGCGCAATCAGTACCGGGTCAAGGCAGGGTTGCCGCTGTAAGCGGTATCGGCCTGACGGCGCTTTTGTGGCGAGGGGCTTGCCCCCTCGCCACAGGGTTTACTTCAGCCTCAGACCTGCGTGCTTATCCACGACACCAGCAGTGCCATCCCCATGCAGGCAAAGCCGAAGATGTAGAAAAACCGGTTCTTGCGCAACGTCGCCCAGTCCAGCGTGGGCTCTACGTTGGGGCTGCTCTGGCGCTGCGCCTGCAAACTGGCCATCGCGCGCAGTTCGCGACGACGGGTGGCGTGCAACAACCAGCCGCCCGGGAAGGCAAAGAACAAGGCCAGCAGATTGATCAATTTGGCGGGATGGGCGGTAAACAGCGTCATCAAGTGCAGCGACATCACAAACCTCAAGTAACACAGGTGGCAGGTGCCGGACCGGCGACCGCGGCGCGGATTCTACCGAAAGCCTGCGCGCCTGCCCTCTGTTTCCGACAAACAACGGAGCTTTTGGATCAATAGCTGTCCTGAGTCACGGCTTCGTCATCTGTATCGGCGAACATGCGCACCTTGAAACCGACAGGGACCACGTCATGCTCCACGCCGAAAACCAGGATCGTCTTTACCTCATCACCCCCAGCGAAGAACAACAAGCCCTCGTCGGCAGCCTCGCCTTCAACGTTCAGGACCGCCACTGGCTGGTGTATTGCGCACTCGGTGGCCACCAGCATGCGGACTTGCCGGAGGCGGATTTGCTGACGGGCGTGAGCGTTCTGGATTTTTACTCGCAAGCCGCGTGATACCGGTCTGTAGGAGCGAGCTTGCTCGCGATGGACTTTAGGGTGCCGCGGGGAATCGGATTTCCCGCGTAATCGTTAACGACCATCGCGAGCAGGCTCGCTCCTACAGTGGGCTCGCATTACTCGCCGAGAACCTGCCCCACAGTCGGGTCTTTGAACAGGCGGGTCAACGCATCACTGAGCACATCGCTGACCAGCTTGGTGTTGGTTTCCTGGTTTGGCGCCATACCGAAGCGCTGGTCCAGGGAAGCACCATAACGGCCGCTGTAGCGACGGTTGGCGTTCTGCACATCCGAGCGGAAGGTCGCGCCGATGGTCGCTTCGGTCACGTACATGCCTTCTTTAGGCGACTGATACTTCAGCTCGGCCAGGGTCACAGTGATTTGCGGTGCGTTCGCCGCATTGGCGGTCGGGGTGAAACCCAACAGACGCACGGCAGCTTCGGCCTGAGCCTGCAGTTTCGGCAGGATCTGCGCGCCTTGTACGGTAATCGCGCTGGTCTCCGGGTACAGGCCACCACGGGTGCCGAGGGTTGGCGACGGACGTCCATCCACCACACGCACCACAACAGGCTGACCGTGGCCGACGGGCGCCAGTTGAGCCGTCAGCTTGGGTTCCGGGCTCAGTTGTTGCGGGCTGTGGGCGCAGCCAACCAGGGTCAAACTGGTCACAGTGATCAAACCGAACAACAGGCGTTGCAACATGCTCTTCTCTCCAGAATCAGGCACAAACAGGCCGGCAGTATAGCGGTGCGCCACTGCGGGTAACCAGCACCTCACAGTGTTTGATGAAATCTCTGACAAGCCCTTGGCAACGCGGTTCCTGTCATGCAGATGTCACCCCCCATACACTTGCACGTAATGGCCTGCAGGCAATCTTCTCGGCAGACACCCAAACGGTATATCGCCATGCGCCATCTGATCTCTCTGTTCGCGCCACGCCCACTGCATCGCTGCTTCGCCCTGCTCGACCGCAACGGCCGTTGCCAGGCCTTCAAACAGTGCAGCCTCCAGCCCATGGGCGATGGCTGGGTTGAAATCGAAGAGATCCGCTTGAACTGGCTGAATCAGCCGCTGCCTGCAGGGGCCCGCGTCGTTTCGCAGCAGCACCAGCCACGCTCGCGTGCACAGCAAATGATAACGACCTGACCAAACACCTAATAAAAGTCATTAAACACGACCATTTCCCTGCGTTTCTTAGATACAATCTCCCCCCGATTATAAGGACGTCTCCTGATCGGGCCTCGCAGCATCGTCAATGCGCTTGTATTGACACCCCCGCACCGCCCACAGAGAGCCGCCCACACAGATCGAGTGAAGCTGGCGCGCTTGCTGTTTTGTTGAGCAAAACCTCCACTTTTCGCGAATCTGCAGAGCTGTCATTACGCTCGGTCACTGAGCTGTTTGCCCGTTTTGCCTGCCCTGTATCCCATGGCGGCAATCCATCCGGGCACGGTGCCAGGCTGGGACAGCCCTTTTTGAGGTTCACGTCTTCAAAAGAGCGTGAAAAAAACGGGTTTTCACAACTTCACAAGAGTGTGGCGAGCAAATGAATAGTTTTGCGTCTGAACATGCACCATTAGCGTCTACAACAGCCCAACGACACAGGACCGAGTATTCCTCGAACACCGGAGCCTGAAGCCTGTCCGCTACGGATTTGGTTGCACAAACGGATGTATCGACCATAAGTCGAATTGCCTCCCGCGCGCTGAAATGAGTTCATATGGCTCATTAGGCCTGGCAGGTAGCGTCCGTCGAAGTTGCGATAAATTGCGAAGATTCGGACATGGCGATCCTGCCATGGGTACCTGGGGCAACACTGACACGCCCCGGAACGCCTGGCAGCCATGCCGACAATTTGGTGCTGCAGATTTTGGAGACGCGTTAAATGGCGCATAACGAAGCAGTCGACGTAGTACTGGTTGGGGCCGGCATCATGAGTGCCACCCTTGCAGTACTGCTCAAAGAGCTCGACCCCGCGATCAAGCTGGAAGTCGTCGAGCTGATGGATTCCGGTGCCGCGGAGAGTTCCAACCCGTGGAACAACGCCGGTACCGGTCACGCCGGGCTGTGTGAGCTCAACTACACGCCGCAGGCCGCCGATGGCGCCGTCGACATCAAGAAAGCCGTGCACATCAACACCCAGTTCGAGGTGTCGAAGCAATTCTGGTCGTATCTGACCAAAAAAGGCACGTTCGGCTCGTGCAAATCGTTTATCAGCCCGGTGCCACACCTGAGTTTCGTACAGGGCGACAGCGGCGTGTCCTTCCTCAAGGAACGCTTCAAGGTGCTGAGCAAGCACCACGCCTTCGCCGACATGGAGTACACCGAAGACAAGGCCAAAATGGCCGAGTGGATGCCGCTGATGATGCCTGGTCGCGATCCTGGTGAAACCCTCGCCGCGACCCGCGTGATCAATGGCACCGACGTCAACTTCGGCGCCCTGACCAACCAGTTGCTCAAGCACCTGACCAGCGCACCCGATGCCCAGGTCAAGTACTGCAAGCGCGTGACCGGCCTCAAGCGCAACAACGGCGGCTGGACTGTCAGCATCAAGGACGTCAATAACGGCAACACCCGCGAAGTCGACGCCAAGTTCGTTTTCCTCGGCGCGGGCGGTGCGGCATTGCCGCTGCTGCAGGCCTCGGGCATCGAAGAGAGCAAAGGCTTCGGCGGCTTCCCGATCAGCGGCCAATGGCTGCGTTGCGACAACCCGGAAGTGGTCAAGCACCACCAGGCCAAGGTCTACAGCCAGGCTGCCGTGGGTTCCCCGCCAATGTCCGTTCCGCACCTGGACACCCGCGTCGTTGAAGGCAAAAAATCCCTGCTGTTCGGACCGTACGCCGGCTTCACCACCAAGTTCCTCAAGCACGGCTCCTTCATGGACCTGCCGATGTCGGTTCGCGCCGGCAACATCGGGCCGATGCTGTCCGTGGCAAAAAACAACATGGACCTGACCAAGTACCTGGTCAGCGAAGTGATGCAGTCGATGGAGCAGCGCCTGGAGTCCCTGCGTCGCTTCTACCCTGAGGCGAAAGCTGAAGACTGGCGCCTGGAAGTGGCCGGTCAACGGGTGCAGATCATCAAGAAAGACCCGAAAAAAGGCGGCATCCTGCAATTCGGTACCGAACTGGTCGCGGCCAAGGACGGTTCCCTGGCAGCACTGCTCGGCGCTTCGCCAGGTGCCTCGGTGACCGTTTCGATCATGCTTGAGCTGATCGAAAAATGCTTCCCGAGCAAAGCCAAGGGCGAATGGGCCACCAAACTGGCCGAAATTTTCCCGGCCCGCGAAAAGGTCCTGGAAACCGACGCTGCGCTGTATCGCAAGATCAACACGCAGAACAACGTTGCCCTGGAACTGGTTGAAGCCAGCAGCGAGACCGAAAGCTACGCTTGATTCGGCCTTACAAAAAACGCCCCGTTCTCACTGAGAGCGGGGCGTTTTTTTATGGCTGAAATTTACTCAGCCGCGAACTTTTTCGATCAGCTCAATGTAGTCCTGCGCGTTGCGCTGATCCTTGATCAGGGCGACAAAGTCATTGCCGTGCTCATCCTTGCCATTCACGTCGTAACCCGCTTCGACGAAGAACGTCAGGAAACGCTCAAAATCGTCGATGCGCAGGCCACGGTAGGCCTTGACCAGTTTGTGCAGGGACGGAGAAGTCGCGTCGACCGGCTCGAAATCGAGGAACAACTTGATCTGCTCATCGCCGATCTCGTCACCAATCACTTGTTTTTTATCTTTACGCATTGCCGACTCCAGCTCGCAGACATTTCACGGGGCGGGCAGTTTACCCCTGCGCGGGCTAAAGGCTCAACGCGGACGAGTGCTGCCGGTGTGCAGATCGGCCCAGACATGACCATTGCCGTAGCTGAGAAACTGGCAATACACCGTGTCGTTGCGCAACAAGTCGATCACCACCCGGTATTGAGCGAGCGGGTAATAGAGGGTCAGGGTTTTGCTCTTATCGTCGTAGACCGGCTTCTTCAGGCTTTTGCTTTCACCATCGAAGTTGACCAGCACCTGACTGATGGTGGCGCCTTTGTTCAGGGATTTGCCCTTGAGCCGAATCATCAGCGACGAAGTGACCGGAATCGGCTGTTGATTGGATTGACGCTGAGCGCCGACCACCACCGAATAATCGGTGACCTGCATCAGTTGCTGCTGCTCGGGATCGCTATCACGCAGGGTCAAGTCATCGGGAGGCAGGAACTGTGCGTGCATGGGCGCCGGCGCGGCGGCCAGAGGCAGGCTGAGGGTCAACAACAGGGCGGCGCAACTGCGGATCAAAAGGCTCATGACAGGCTCCGGAGGGCGGGTGTAGGAGCGAGCTTGCTCGCGATGGTGTGTCAGAGCACGCCAATGTACCTGACCAACCATCGCGAGCAAGCTCGCTCCTACAAAAAGCGCATCAGTCGAACTGAGCGCGCATCCAGGCCTGATATTCGGCAACACCCGGCTCGCCTTCGCGCGGCGCCCAATGCGCCAGCTCACCCTCACCGACCGGGCGGTAAGGACCGGCCTTGCATTCGAACATCAGGCTGTCGGCCTCCAGCACCACCAAACCGTGGAACACACCGGTTGGCAGGTCCACGCCAACACAGTCCCCACCGGCCTGCAGCACTGTCTTGCTCAACACCACACCGGCCTCATCAAAGATCAACACACCCAGCCGCCCCTTGAGGACCAACAGGGTTTCGGCCTTGTTGTCACCCAAATGCCGATGAGGCGGGATATACGTGGACGGCTGCAGCCCCACCGCCATGCGATGACAGGCGTCTTCCATCTGATGGAAATTGTGGTGCTGGCGCCCACGAGGATTGGCCGCGGCTTTCCCGGCCAGTTCGGCGAACAAGGTCTGATCCAGAAAGCGAGGCGTATCCATGTCTTACATTCCTTTAACGGCGAAAATCCCGTTGGCGTTACGCCAGTAACCTTTGTAGTCCATGCCATAACCGAAGATGTAGCGGTCAACGCACGGCAAACCGACGAAATCGGCCTTGAGGTCCGGGCGGGCCTTGCGGTCGTGGTCTTTGTCGATCAGTACAGCGGTGTGCACTTTGCGGGCACCGGCGTGCTTGCAGAAGTCGATGATCGCGCCCAGGGTGTGACCTTCGTCGAGGATGTCGTCGATGATCAGTACGTCACGGTCGATGAAAGAAACTTCCGGCTTGGCTTTCCAGAACAGATCGCCGCCGCTGGTTTCGTTGCGATAGCGGGTGGCGTGCAGGTAGGACGCTTCCAGCGGGAAGTGCAGATAGGTCAGCAGCTTGCCGGAGAAAATCAGTCCGCCGTTCATCACGCAGAACACCACTGGGTTGGAATCCGCCAGTTGATCGTTGATTTGTGCACCGACGCGGGCGATGGCCGCCTCGACTTCAGCTTCGGTGTACAGGCAGTCAGCCTCTCGCATGATTTGACGGATATGCTCGAGATCAGCAGACATGGCGCTCTCCAAAGGGGTGGCGGAATCAGGAAAAGCGGGCAAAGGTACGCATCAAGCGAGGCCAGATCAAGCGTTTGTGGACTAACGTACTGTATGTCTATAGGACAACACCCTCGGATAGATTAATCTAGGCCGGTTTTTTTGCCCGCCGCCGGAGCCTTTCCCCATGCCCATCCATGAGATCCGCCACCCGCTGATCCGTCATAAACTTGGCCTTATGCGCCGCGCAGACATCAGCACCAAGAATTTCCGTGAGCTCGCTCAGGAAGTCGGCGCGCTGCTGACCTATGAAGCCACCAAAGACCTGCCGCTGGAATCCTACGATATCGAAGGCTGGTGCGGCACAGTGTCGGTCGAGAAAATCGCCGGCAAGAAGATTACCGTCGTCCCGATCCTGCGCGCCGGCATAGGCATGCTTGAGGGGGTGCTCAGCCTGATCCCGGGCGCCAAGGTCAGCGCCGTCGGCGTGGCCCGCAACGAAGAAACCCTCGAAGCCCACACCTACCTGGAAAAACTGGTACCGGAAATCGACGAACGCCTGGCGATGATCATCGACCCGATGCTCGCCACCGGTGGCTCGATGGTTGCCACCATCGACCTGCTGAAAAAAGCCGGCTGCAAGGACATCCGCGCCATGGTGCTGGTCGCCGCGCCAGAAGGCATCGCTGTGGTCGAGAAAGCTCACCCGGACGTGATCATCTACACCGCTTCCATTGATCAAAAATTGAACGAACATGGCTACATCATCCCAGGGCTGGGCGATGCCGGTGACAAGATCTTCGGCACCAAGCAGAAGGACGCGTGACCATGCAGCAAGAGTTCAACGATCCGCTCTGGCGCACGGTGCTGTCGGGTGCACAGATGCTGTTCGTGGCCTTCGGCGCCCTGGTGTTGATGCCGCTGATTACTGGTCTCGACCCGAACGTAGCGCTGTTCACGGCCGGCCTGGGGACGATCCTGTTCCAGATCGTCACCGGGCGTCAGGTGCCGGTGTTCCTGGCATCGAGTTTTGCGTTCATCACCCCGATCATTCTCGCCAAGGGCCAATTCGGCCTGGCCGCGACCATGGGCGGCGTGATGGCGGCAGGTTTCGTCTACACCTTCCTCGGCCTCGCGGTGAAGATCAAAGGCACCGGTTTCATCGACCGCCTGCTGCCACCGGTGGTGATCGGGCCGGTGATCATTTCGATCGGCCTGGCCATGGCGCCGATTGCCGCCAACATGGCCATGGGCAAGGCCGGCGACGGCAGTGAGTTGATTCATTACCAGACGGCAATGATGATTTCGATGCCCGCACTGCTGACCACACTGATCGTCGCGGTTTTCGGCAAGGGTATCTTTCGCCTGGTGCCAATCATCTCCGGCGTGCTGGTGGGTTTTGGCATGGCGTTCTACTTCGGTGTGGTCGACACCGCAAAGATTGCGGCGGCACCGTGGTTCGCCATCCCGCACTTCACCGCACCGGAATTCAACTGGCAGGCGATTCTGTTCATCGTTCCGGTGGCCCTGGCCCCGGCCATCGAACACATCGGCGGCGTGATTGCCGTGGGTAGCGTGACCGGTCGCGATTACCTGAAGAAGCCCGGCCTGCACCGCACCCTGCTCGGCGACGGCATCGCCACTACGGCAGCCGGCTTGTTCGGCGGCCCGCCCAACACCACCTACGCCGAAGTGACCGGCGCGGTCATGCTGACCAAGAACTACAACCCGAAAATCATGACCTGGGCGGCTATCTTCGCCATCAGCCTGGCGTTCATCGGTAAATTCGGCGCACTGCTGCAAAGCATTCCGGTGCCGGTGATGGGCGGGATTCTGTGCCTGCTGTTCGGTTCGATTGCGGCGGTGGGGATGAATACGCTGATCCGCCACAAGATCGATCTGGGCGAGGCGCGCAATCTGGTGATTGTTTCGGTGACCCTGGTGTTCGGGATCGGCGGCGTGTTGATCGGCACCGGTACCGGGCCGGACGACTTCGGCCTCAAGGGTATCGCGCTGTGCGCGGTGGTGGCGATCGGCTTGAACCTGATCCTGCCGGGCAATGACAGCTGGAAGCACAAGAAGGCGAATGAGCCGCTGATCTGACAGCTTGAGATATTTGTAGTCTGCCAGACAGCTATCGCGAGCAAGCTCGCTCCCACAATTTGGAATGCATTTCCCTGTGGGAGCGAGCTTGCTCGCGAAGCTTTTAAAGCGCCAGAGGCGCTCGCTCGCACAACACACTCAACGCCCGCGCCCAGTGCGGATCATCGTTGAGGCACGGCACCAGCACCAGGTCCTCTCCCCCCGCTGCGCGGAATTGTTCCTTGCCGCGATCACCGATCTCTTCCAGGGTCTCGATGCAATCGGCTACGAACGCCGGGCACATCACCAGAATCTTTTTCACGCCGCTTTTGGCCAACTCATCGAGGCGCGCTTCGGTGTAGGGTTCGATCCATTTGGCGCGCCCCAGACGCGACTGAAACGACACCGACCACTTGCCTTCCGGCAAACCCATGCGCTTGGCAAACTCTGCCGCTGTACGCAGGCACTGGCCGCGATAACAAGTGGCGACCACCTCCGGCGGCGCCCCGGCGCAGCAATCACCGCCCCCCTCGAAACTGTGACCGGGGTTGAGCTTCTTCAGATGCCGTTCCGGCAAGCCATGAAAGCTCATCAGCAAGTGATCGAAATCCTGCTGCAAATGCGGCCGGGTCGTGGCCACCAGCGCATCGAGGTATTCCGGTTGGTCGTAGAACGGCTGGAGCACCGACAACTGCACGTCGAGGTTTTTCTCGCGTACCACGCGTTTGGCCTCTTCTATGACCGTAGTCGTGGTGCTGTCGGCAAACTGTGGATAAAGCGGCGCCAGGGTGATTCGCTTGTGTCCCGCCGCGACCAGCCGCACCAGCGTCGATTCGATCGATGGCTCACCATAACGCATCGCCAGTTCGACCGGGCCGTGTTGCCACTGACTGGTCATCGCTTGTTGCAGGCGACGGCTGAGCACCACCAGTGGCGAGCCCTCGTCCCACCAGATCGAGGCATAAGCATGGGCCGACTGCTCGGGACGCTTGATCAGGATCAGCGATACCAGCAGCCGTCGAACCGGCCATGGCAGGTCGATCACGTACGGGTCCATCAGAAATTGATTGAGGTAACTGCGCACATCCGCCACCGAGGTGGAGGCAGGTGAACCCAGGTTGACCAGAAGCAACGCGTGATCGGTCATGCAACGTCCTATTTCAAAGGCGACTGGACAGATCGTCCAAAGCCGCGCGCAAATCCGTGAACTTAAAAGTGAAACCAGCCTGCAACAAACGCACTGGAGTGGCGCGCTGCCCCCCCAGCAACAACGAAGACAATTCGCCCAGACCTGCTTTCAAGACAAGGGTCGGTATCGGCATGAAAGCCGGGCGATGCAGCACGCTACCCAGTGTTTTGGCAAACTCGCGATTACGCACGGGTTCGGGCGCGCACGCATTATAGGGACCGCTGGCCTCGTTGCGATGCAGAAGAAAATCAATCAGAGCGATTTGATCGTCGATATGAATCCACGGCATCCACTGCCGGCCGCTGCCTATCGGCCCTCCCAGGCCCAGTTTGAACGGCAGTAACAGCCGCGACAAAAAGCCGCCCTCTGCCGACAGCACCAACCCGGTTCGAATAAGGATGACGCGAATACCCAGCACCTCAGCTCGCTGTGCGGTCTCTTCCCAGGCGATGCATAACTGACTGGCAAAATCATCGATGACCGGTGGCGACTCTTCGGTCAACTCACGTTCGCCACCATCGCCATACCATCCGATTGCTGAACCGGAGATCAGCACCTGCGGTTTCTGTACGCGCCCTTCAAGCCAGGCCAGAAGGGTTTCAGTCAGCGTGATGCGGCTACTCCACAACAGGGCTTTGCGTTTGTGCGTCCAGAGTCGGTCGGCAATCGGTGCCCCGGCAAGATTGATAATCGCATCGACAGGTTCTTGCCCCAGATCCTCCAGCCGTGCAATTCCACGCACTTGGGCACCACATATTTTCGCGACATTTTCAGGTTGGCGACTCCAGACCGTCAGGCGATATCCCTGACCCGCCCAGTGCCGGCAAAGCTGACGTCCTATCAAACCAGTACCGCCGGTCAGCAATATGTGCATGACTTCTTCCTCGCGTGGCGTTTTACCTTGTCCATTAGTCTATTTTTATAAACAGGGATCTTTGGCATCAAGCAGGCTCTATGTTTAACAATAGGCCAAGCTGTCAGATCGAGAACGCTAAAAGTTATACTAAAAAACAATATTGTACAGGTTTGAACCCCGGCGTAGTCTGTACAGAAAGGTAAACGAGGCCCCTATGACTGTACCTATCGCAATCATCGGCACCGGCATTGCCGGACTCTCCGCCGCCCAGGCCCTGACGGACTTCGGGCACGTGGTTCAACTATTCGATAAAAGCCGCGGCAGTGGCGGGCGCATGTCGAGCAAGCGCAGTGATGCGGGTGCTCTGGACATGGGCACGCAATACTTCACCGCCCGCGACCGCCGCTTTGTCACGGAAGTCCAACGCTGGCAGGCCAAGGGCTGGGTCGCCGAGTGGACGCCGCAGCTGTACACCTACCATGGTGGCCAACTCAACCTGTCGCCGGACGAGCAGACCCGCTGGGTCGGCACGCCTCACATGAGCGCCATCACCCGCGCCCTGCTCGGTGACCTCGAAGTGCATTTCGCCTGCCGGATCACTGAGGTCTATCGCGGTGAAGAACACTGGCACCTGCAGGATGCCGAAGGCTTCACACACGGACCGTTCAGCCACGTGGTCATCGCTACGCCGGCCCCACAGGCCACGGCGCTGCTGGCATCGGCGCCGAAACTCGCCGGGGCCGCCGCCGGGGTGAAAATGGACCCGACCTGGGCTATCGCCCTGGCCTTCGAAACGCCGCTGGAAACGCCCATGGAAGGCTGCTTCGTACAGGACAGCCCCCTCGACTGGCTGGCCCGAAACCGCAGCAAACCCGGACGCGACAACTCCCTCGACACCTGGGTCTTGCATGCCACCAGCGCCTGGAGTCGCCAGCATATCGACCTGTCCAAGGAAGCGGTGATCGAACAGTTGCACGGCGCATTTGCCGAACTGCTGCACGATTCAATGCCCGCGCCGAGCTTCAGCCTCGCCCACCGCTGGCTCTACGCCCGCCCCGCCAGCACTCACGAATGGGGCACCTTGGCCGATGCTGACCTGGGGCTGTACGCCTGTGGCGACTGGTGCCTGTCCGGACGCGTCGAAGGGGCCTGGCTCAGCGGTCAGGAGGCCGCCCGCCGCTTGCATGAGCACCTGCAGTAAAGAGCATCAATCCGAGCAAATCGCTGCTGTCGCCCTGACAGCAGCCCGCCAAAAACCTATACAAAAAATTTGACTTGTACAACTTTGAATCTATGATGAAGTTATCTTGTACAGACCCGAATGTTTGTACAGGTTCAGATTCGAGGTGCTCCGATGTTCCAATCCCCCGCCAAACCGAAAATCGCCATCAGTGCCTGCCTGATGGGGCTCGACGTTCGCTACAACGGCGGACACAAGGAATCGCGGTTGTGCAGCCGCACCCTCACTGACTACTTCGATTTCATCCCGGTCTGCCCGGAAGTGGCCATCGGCCTGGGTGTTCCCCGCCAACCGATTCGGCTGGTGGGCAGTGCAGTTCAACCCGAAGCCGTGGGCACCCTCGATCACACCCTTAACGTGACACAACCGCTGACCACCTACGGCCAGGAAATGGCAGCGCAGCTGGGGGAAATTTGCGGCTACATTTTCATGCAAAACTCTCCGTCCTGTGGCTTGGAGCGGGTCAAGGTCTACCACGCCAACGGCGCACGGGCGGACAGTGGCGGGCGCGGGATCTACGCTCGGGCTTTCTGCCTGCGGCATCCGGACTTGCCGGTGGAGGAAGACGGCCGGCTCAACGATCCGGTGCTACGGGAAAACTTCCTCACCCGGGTGTTCGCCTACAGCGCCTGGCAGCAGCTACGCCAAGAAGGATTGACCCGGCGCAGTCTCACGGACTTTCATTCGCGCTACAAATACCTGCTGATGGCCCACAACCCGGTGCAATACAAAACCCTGGGCAACCTGCTGGGCAACATGGGCAATAGCGATCCGCAGGAACTGGGTCCCCGATATTTCAGCGAACTGATGGCGGCGCTGAAAAAATGCGCCACACGCAGCACTCACACCAACGTCCTGCAACACCTCAGTGGCTACCTGAAACAAGCCATCAGCGGCGAAGACAAGCGGGAAGTGCAGCATGTGATCGGCCAGTACCGTCTGGGCATCGTGCCGCTGGTGGTGCCGCTGACACTGCTCAAGCATCACTTTCGCCAACACCCCGATCCGTACATCGCACAGCAGGTTTACCTGCAACCGCACCCGGAAAACCTCAGCCTGCGAAACGCCATTTGATGAAAAAAGCACTCGACACCAGCGCCCGCGAAGACCTCGGCGATGACTTTAAAAAGGCGCTGGACGAAGGCTGGCTGCCGATCCGTGAAGTAGCGCGGCAAACCGGAGTCAATGCCGTGACCTTGCGTGCCTGGGAGCGGCGCTACGGTCTGATCGTGCCGCTACGCACGCCCAAGGGCCATCGATTGTTCTCGGCCGACCACGTACAACGCATCCAGACCATCCTCACCTGGCTCAACCGTGGCGTTGCCGTCAGCCAGGTCAAACCATTGCTCGACACGCCGCAAGCCTTCAGCGAGTCCGTCGACAACGATTGGCACACCTTGCTGCAAACGTTGCTGCAGGCAGTCAGCCGATTGCAGGAACGCGCCCTGGATGACAGCGTCAATCAAGCGATGGCGCTGTATCCGCCGCGAACCCTGTGCGAGCAATTGCTGATGCCCTTGCTGGCCGCGCTGGAGCAACGCTGGCAAGGCCAGTTCGGGGCGCAGATGGAGCGGGGATTTTTTTGTGCCTGGCTGCGCAGCAAGTTCGGTGCGCGCATCTACCATAACAATCGTCAGTTGCGCACCGCGCCGCTGCTGCTGGTCAACCACTCGGACCTGCCCGTGGAACCGCACCTGTGGCTTACGGCCTGGCTGATCAGCAGCTCGGATTGCCCGGTGGAGGTCTTCGACTGGCCGCTGCCTGTCGGAGAATTGGCATTGGCGGTCGAACTTCTGCAACCCCGAGGGATTGTGCTGTACTCAAGCAAAGCCCTGAATCCGGCGCAGCTGCCGAAACTTTTCAAAGGCGTCAGTTGCCCAAAAATGATTGCCGGACCAACGGTATGCATCCACCACGCCGAGTTGTCCGCAAATACTGCCGAGATCGCTGATTTGTACCTGGCCGAAGATCCGTTGTTGGCACATCAGGTACTCGTTCAGCGAGGACTGATTTAAATGAATCCCGTGGATACCAAAATGCAATTGATCTGGCTGCGCAGCGACTTGCGCCAACATGACAACACCGCCCTCTCGGCCGCCGCGGCTCGCGGCCCCTGCGTGGCGGTGTACCTGCTGAGTCCGGAGCAATGGCTGGAACACGACGATGCGCCCTGCAAAGTGGACTTCTGGCTGCGTAACCTGCGCGAGTTGAGCCGCGAACTCGGTCAACTGAACATTCCCCTGCTGATCCGCCAGGCCCCTCACTGGGATGACGCACCCAGCGTATTGCTGAACCTGTGCCGACAGTTGCAGGTCGATGCGTTGCACCTCAACGAGGAATACGGCATCCACGAGTCACGTCGCGATGCAGCGGTCGCCCGGACGCTACAGACTGAAGGGATCGAAGTTCACCGCTACCTCGATCAATTGCTGTTCAAGCCCGGGAGCGTACTGACCCGCACCGGCACTTACTTTCAGGTCTTCAGCCAGTTCCGCAAAGTCTGCTACGAACGACTGCACCACTCGCTGCCCAGCCTGGTACGCGCGCCGCACCAACAAGCGCCGCTGAACATTGCCAGCGATGCGATCCCCTTGAATGTCGACGGCTTCGCAACACCCGCTGATAACCTGCGCAACCTGTGGCCGGCGGGCGAAGCCGAAGCCCGGCGTCGCCTAGACAGCTTTAGCGATGTGCAGATCGAGCACTATCAAAGCGAACGGGATTTCCCGGCGAAGCCCGGCACCAGTCAGCTCTCGGCCTACCTTGCCGCCGGGGTGATTTCTGCGCGCCAATGCCTGCACGCCGCCTTGAACAGCAATCAAGGTGAATTCGAAAGCGGCAAGATCGGCGCCGTCACCTGGATCAACGAACTGCTATGGCGCGAGTTCTACAAACACATCCTGGTAGGCTACCCACGGGTTTCCCGGCACCGCGCGTTTCGTCCGGAAACCGAAGCGCTGGCCTGGCGCAACGCCCCCGAAGAACTAGCTGCCTGGCAACAGGCACGCACCGGCTTGCCGATCATCGACGCCGCCATGCGCCAACTGCTGGCAACCGGTTGGATGCACAACCGCCTGCGTATGGTGGTGGCGATGTTCCTGACCAAAAACCTGCTGATCGACTGGCGCGAAGGCGAACGCTTTTTCATGCGTCACCTGATTGATGGCGACCTGGCGGCGAACAATGGTGGCTGGCAGTGGAGTTCCTCCACCGGCACCGACTCGGCGCCTTACTTCCGGATTTTCAACCCGTTGAGCCAGTCTGAAAAATTCGACCCCGAAGGCGTGTTCATCAAGCAGTGGTTGCCAGAACTGGTCGGGCTGAATAAAAAAGACGTGCACAACCCCGCCAATCTCGGCGGCCTTTTCGGTGTTGTGGATTACCCCTCCCCGATCGTCGAGCTGGGTACTTCCCGTAAGCGTGCGTTGACGGCATTCAAAAATCTGCCCTCGCGGCAATACGCCGCCGTTGTGTCATGAATTACCGCCACCGGGATTACTTCGATTCCGAAGCTCTGCTTTATGAACGCTTACCCGTATTGAGCCGGGCAATTGCCTGGTTGAAAAGGAGATTGGGATGAGTCGCACACTCGCACGACGATACTGGCTGACCGGTACAAGCAGCGGTATCGGTGCCGCCCTGGCCGAAGAAATCCTGAAAACCGGTGCGCACCTGGCCGTCAGTTCGCGCACCGTGGCGCCCCTGAAAGAATTGTCGCTACGTTTTCCGGGACAAGTGCTAGTGGTCCCCGGAGACCTGACCAACAGCCAGACCGTACGCGAGATCGGCGAGCAGATTGCCGAGGACTGGGGTTCGCTGGACACCGTGATACTGAACGCTGGCACCTGCGAGTACGTGGATGCCAAGCAGTTCGATGCGTCGATTGTCGAGCATGTGGTGCGCACTAACCTGTTGGCCAGCAGCTATTGCATCGACGCCGCCCTGCCATTGCTGCGTGCCGGCACCGCACCGCATATGGTGGCCATGGCCAGTACGGTGACCTACCTGCCGCTGCCCAAGGCAGAGGCCTACGGCACTTCGAAGGCCGGGCTACGTTATCTGTTCGAATCCCTGCGCATCGAACTGGCCCCGGAAGGCATAGAACTCACGGTAATCAGCCCCGGGTTTGTCGAGACGCCGCTGACGGCAAAAAACGACTCGCCCATGGCCTTGAGCTGGCCGGTGGAGAAAGCCGCGCGGCACATCTTCGAAAAACTCAAGGACCGCCCGTTGGAAATCGCTTTCCCCGCAGCGTTCATGGCCGCCCTCTGGCCACTCTCCAAACGACCGGACCAAGTAAAACTGGAGATCGGCAAACGCATGGTGCGCAGCCAGCCACCGATCAAGGATAAACCCTGAAAGTCGTCATCAATGGCGGCGGTGTCTCGGACGCTCCGATATTTGAGCGTCCGTCAGACCTTTCACACAGTACCCGTTGACTGCCTTACACTGCGCGCCATGAAAACCATCCCCCATACGCAAATCGCGGAGCCCGCGGTCACCTGCTCGACCTGCGCAGCCTGCTGCTGCCAGCTCGAAGTCATGCTGATCACAGATACGGGCGTGCCTGAACGGTTCATCGATACCGATGACTGGGGCGGGGAAGTGATGTTGCGCCTGGATGACGGTTGGTGTGCCGCACTGGATCGCAACACGATGATGTGCACGATCTACGAAAAACGCCCGCTGATCTGCCGGGAGTTCGAGATGGGCGCTCCGGAGTGCATCGACGAACGCCAGGGGATTTCAACGGCGTATCGCTGAACTGGAAAACAACGTGCCCCTCTGTGGGAGCGAGCTTGCTCGCCCCCACAGAGGGATTTACAGCCCGCTGAAACCGTGGTGATTACAACGGCATCGTGTAATGCAATGCGTAACTTTCTACACCATCGTTCGGAGTGGTGATCCCGGCGTTGGAATAGTGCGTCGCACGAACCCCGACTTCATGTCCGCCGGCAAAGCGCAAACCGAAACCAAAGCGGTCTTCGAACTGGAGGGCGCTGCCCAGATCGTTGCTTTCGACTTCGGTGCTGGCAAACGCCGCCACGCCAACCCCAAACTCAATGTAGGGTTTGACATTCTGGCCGGCAAATTCATAAACAAGCACGGGTGAGAACGACAGGCTGTGGTTACTGGATTTCTCGTCACCCTCCCAATAGGTATAGGCGCCGTCCCAGTAACCGGTCAGACGACCAACGTCGCTCTGCCACCAGCTCTGGTCCCAATCGAATTGCATCCCCAATCGATAGGTCATGGTCGACTCGCCGGTTTGCCCCACGGCAAATTCCACACCTGCCGCCTGCGCGGTAAAAGTGTGCCCCAAAAGTGCGGTCGCAATCGCGGCCAAGCAGAATAGTCGCTTCACTTGAAACTTCCTTTTCCGAACGATTTCGTATGGTTTTTTTGTTACCAAGCCCTGCAAAACTATAGAAGTCAGCGATTTATCAGAAGTTTACCCCGACTCTTCGTATCCCCCCGGACAGCCATCTACCTGTTGAAGCTTCGCACAACACCAGAGGTATTCCACAGTATCGGCAAGATATTTCTGAAATGAAGCGGATCGGCGCTGGTCCAGAACTGTGCCTCACGGGCAGGCCCCTGGGCGAGCAGCTCGCCTTCGGCCAGCAGACGCTGAAGTTGTCGCGCGACGGCGGCGCCGGTGTCGATCAGGCTGATGTCCTCGGGGATCATCTGCCGCAGCATCGGCTTGAGAAAGGGGTAATGGGTGCAGCCGAGAATCAGAGTGTCCGCGCCGGCAGCCAGCAGTGGCTCGACATACCCGGCCAACAGCTGGCGCAACTCGGGGCTGCGCAGGTCGCCGTTTTCAATCAGCTCCACAAGCCCTGGACAGGGCTGGGTGATCACCTTCACGTCCGTGGCGAAGCGGTCGAGCAACGCGGCGAACTTGGCGCTCTGCAAAGTGCCTGTGGTGGCCAGCACTCCCACCACGCCGGAACGGGTTGCGGCGGCGGCCGGCTTGACTGCCGGCTCCATGCCAACGATGGGCCATTCCGGATAGTCGCGACGCAGGTCGGCGACCCCGGCAACCGTCGCCGTGTTGCACGCCAGCACCAAAGCCTTGGCGCCCTGCTGCCGAAAGAAGTCGGCCATCACGCTGCAACGTTGCTGGATAAATGCCGGGGATTTTTCGCCGTAGGGAACATTTCCGCAGTCGGCGACGTACAACAGAGACTCATTGGGCAGCAAACGCTGGATCTCGGCCAGTACCGAGAGCCCACCGACACCGGAGTCGAACACGCCAATCGGCGCTTCACGCATGTTTCGGCCCACAGACGCTGCAGCCCGGATCGCGCTTGACCCGCAGTTCACGGAAGCGCGTGCCCAAGGCATCGATCAACAGCAGGCGCCCCATCAGCGGTTCGCCGAATCCGGCCAGCAACTTCAACGCTTCAAGCGCTTGCAAACTGCCGACCAGCCCCACCAGCGGACCGACCACGCCGGCCTCGCTACAGGTCAATTCGGCTTCGCTGCCGTGCCCGTATAAACAGTGGTAGCACGGACTCTCCGGTCGACGCGGATCGAACACCGACAGCTGCCCCTCGAGGCGAATCGCCGCGCCGCTGACCAGCGGTTTGCCGGCCGCCACGCAAGCGGCGTTGACCGCTTCACGGGTGGAAAAATTGTCAGAACAATCGAGGACCAGATCCACTCTGGCCACTACGGCGGCCAGGGAGTCTTCGTCCAGCGCCGCACGATGGGCGATCAGTTGAATCTCGGGGTTGATCGCCGTCAGGCGCTTCATTGCCGAATCGACCTTGGTCATGCCGACGCTGTCGGTGTCGTGAATGATCTGGCGTTGCAGGTTGGTCAGGTCGACCGTATCGAAGTCCGCCAGGTGCAACTCACCAACGCCGGCGGCCGCCAGATACAGCGCCACTGGTGCGCCAAGGCCGCCAAGACCAACGATCAATACGCGGCTTTCCTTGAGCCGCAACTGGCCGTCTATATCGATGTGTTGCAGCAGAATCTGCCGGCTGTAGCGCAGCAATTCCCGATCATTCAGCACGGCAGGCGCCCCAGACTGATGCGTTGATGACCGCCCAGATCGGTGCGGCTGTGGACTTCTTCAAAACCCCGGGTCAGCAGCAAATCGCGAACCGACTCGGCCTGATCATAGCCGTGTTCGAGCATCAGCCAACCGCCGGCGTCCAGATGGTCCGGTGCCTGGGCAACGATCAAGCGCAGATCGTCGAGCCCGTCGCCCCCCGCCACCAGGGCGCTGGCAGGTTCAAAGCGCACATCGCCCTCGACCAGATGCGGATCGGACGCTGCGATGTAGGGTGGATTGCTGATGATCAGTTGAAAACGCTGACCTTCCAGGGCGCTGAACCAATGGCTGCTCAGCACGGTGGCGTTGTCCAGGTGCAGGCGCTGGCGATTGCGTTCGGCCAGGGCTACGGCTTCCAGGACACGATCCACGGCAGTGACGCTCCAGACCGGACGCTCGCTGGCCAAGGCCAGGGCAATCGCGCCGCTGCCCGTGCCTAGGTCAAGTACCTTGGCCGGTGTGGCCGGCAACAGTTCCAGCGCGGTTTCCACCAGCAGTTCGGTGTCGGGACGCGGGATCAGCGTGTGCGGTGCCACTTCCAGGTCCAGCTTCCAGAAACCCTGCTGGCCGAGGATATAGGCCACCGGTTCACCGCTGCGGCGGCGCTGCAAATACTCGGCGAACGTCAGCGCCGCTTCGCTCGGCACGATGCGCTCCGGCCAGGTGTGCAGGAAGCTGCGGGACTTGCCCAACGCCGCCGCCAGCAACAATTCGGCATCCAGACGCGCCGTCGGCGAGTCGGGTAAATCGGCAGCTCGCAACAAACTGGCAATGATCGTCATTTACTCACCTATCGCTGCCAGTTGATCGGCCTGGTACTCGGCCAGCAACGGCTCGATCACCGCCTCAACGCCACCGGCAAGGATCTCGTCGAGGGAATACAGGGTCAGGTTGACCCGGTGGTCGGTGACCCGGCCCTGGGCAAAGTTATAGGTGCGGATGCGTTCGGAGCGATCACCGGAACCGACCAGCAACTTGCGCTCGCTGGCGATGGCGTTGGCTGCGGCGGAGGTCTGCTGATCGTTCAGCTTGGCCGACAACCAGGACATCGCCCGGGCACGGTTCTTGTGCTGTGAGCGTTCTTCCTGGCACTCGACCACGATGCCGGACGGCAAGTGCGTGATACGGATCGCCGAGTCGGTCTTGTTGACGTGCTGGCCACCGGCGCCGGAGGAGCGATAGGTATCGATGCGCAGATCGGCCGGGTTGATCTCGATGGCTTCCTGCTCGTCCGGCTCGGGCAATACCGCCACGGTGCAGGCCGACGTGTGAATGCGGCCTTGGGACTCGGTCGCCGGAACCCGCTGCACGCGGTGCGCGCCGGACTCGAACTTCAGCTTGCCGTAGACGTTGTCGCCCTCGACCCGGGCAATTACCTCTTTATAGCCGCCGTGTTCACCCTCGTTCTCCGAAAGGATCTCCACCCGCCAGCCACGACGCTCGGCGTAACGCGAATACATGCGGAACAGGTCGCCGGAGAAAATCGCCGCTTCGTCACCACCGGTACCGGCACGGATCTCGAGGAACACGTTGCGGCCGTCATTCGGATCCTTGGGCAGCAGCATGCGCTGCAGATCGGCTTCGAGCGTGACCAGGCGTTCCTTGGCCTCGCGAACTTCTTCCACGGCCATTTCCCGCATGTCCGGGTCGCTGTCCTTGAGCAGTGCCTGGGCGCCTTCGAGGTCGTCCTGCACTTTCAGCAGTTCTTTATAGGCGCCCACGATCGGTTCAACTTCCGCGTACTCCTTGGAATAGGTGCGGAACTTGTTCTGATCGGAAATGACCTCGCCGTCGCCCAGCAGGGCGGTCAATTCCTCGAAACGGTCCTGGAGGATATCCAGCTTATTGAGCAGTGACGCTTTCATTGCGGTTTTTTATCCGAAAAGCTATCCGATGAGCCCTCACCGAGGGCAAAGAGTTCCTGGGCCATCGCCAGCGCATCCAGGCGACCTTCGGCAGAAAGCTTTTTCAACTGCACGCTTGGTGCGTGCAACAGTTTGTTGGTCAGCCCGCGAGCCAGTTGCACCAGCACCTCTTCGGCACTGGTGCCGTTGGCCAGCAGGCGCTGGGCCTTTTGCAATTCTTCGTCGCGCAGGCGTTCACTCTGTTGACGATAGGCCTTAAGCACGTCCACCGCCGCCAACTCGCGCAGGCGGACCATGAAATCTTCGGCACCGATCGAGACCATTTCTTCGGCGGCCTGGGCTGCGCCCTGGCGGCTCTTGAGGTTCTCGGCAACCACTTCGTGGAGGTCGTCGACGCTATAAAGGTAAACGTCGTCCAGTTCGCCGACTTCTGGCTCGATGTCGCGGGGAACAGCGATATCCACCATGAAAATCGGTTTGTGCTTGCGCAGTTTCAAGGCACTTTCCACCGCACCCTTGCCCAGAATCGGCAACTGGCTGGCGGTGGAACTGATGACGATATCGCTGCGCACAAGCTCTGCCGGAATATCCGACAGCAGCACCGCATGGGCACCAAACTGTTCAGCCAGGATGCTCGCGCGCTCCAGGGTGCGGTTGGCGACCACTATGCGCTTTACACCCAGATCATGCAGATGGCGGGCAACCAGGGTGATGGTCTCACCGGCGCCGATCAACAAGGCCTGGCTGCGTTGCAGGTCGCTGAAAATCTGCTTGGCAAGGCTCACCGCGGCAAACGCTACCGACACCGGGTTCTCGCCGATGGCCGTGTCGGTGCGCACCTGCTTGGCCGCATTGAACGTGGCCTGGAACAGCCTACCGAGCAAAGGCCCGATGGTGCCGGCCTCGCGGGCCACGGCATAGGCCGATTTCATCTGGCCAAGAATCTGCGGTTCGCCCAGCACCAGCGAGTCGAGCCCGGAAGCCACCCGCATCATGTGACGAACTGCCGCATCATCTTCATGCACATAGGCGCTTTCGCACAGCTCGTCGTAGCTCAAATGATGATATTCGGCAAGCCAGCGCAGCACGACGTCCGCCGACAGGTGATCCTGTTCTATATAGAGTTCACTGCGATTGCAGGTGGAGAGGATCGCAGCTTCGCGGCTGTCGGTGAGTCGGCAGAGCTGCTGCAAGGCCTCAACCAGCTGTTCAGGGGTAAAAGCCACGCGCTCGCGGACGTCTACTGAAGCAGTCTTGTGGTTAATACCGAGTGCAAGGAAGGCCATTCAAAGTCGCTGATGGTGACGTGAAGCCGGCAATTGTCCTACTTCGACGGAATCAGAACAACTACTCGATATCTATCGCGCCATCAGGCGCTGCCGCGGGTTGCGAGCAGTTCTCGTTTACACAAGCATCAGAGCGATGCGAATCGGGTTGGCAGGTAAATTGCCGGGCCGGTTATGTTTGGTCGAAAGCTTGTGTCATGATGAGCCGACCGCAGGTTAGTCGTCCTCTTCCTATATGAATAGATCCTCCGCGTTGCTCCTCGCTCTTGTCTTCCTCAGCGGCTGCCAGGCCTTGGCACCCGTCTCGTCGGACGGTGCGCCGCCGGTTGAAGACAGCACCCCGGCCCCTGAAAAGCCCAAGGTCTACAGCCCATTCAGCGAGGAAACCATCTTCAGCCTGTTGAGCGCCGAACTGGCTGGCCAGCGCAATCGTTTTGACATTGCCTTGGACAACTATGTGACCCAGGCCATCAACACCCAGGATCCGGGCATCTCCGAGCGGGCATTTCGTATCGCCGAATATCTGGGCGCCGACCAGGCAGCCCTCGATACTGCGCTGATCTGGGCCAGGAACGCCCCCGACGACCTCGAAGCGCAACGCGCCGCCGCCGTGCAACTGGCACGCGCCGGGCGTTATGACGACTCCATGGCCTATATGGAGAAAGTCCTGCAAGGCAAAGGCGACACCCATTTCGACTTCCTTGCGCTGTCCGCGGCCGACACCGACCAGGACACCCGCAACGGCTTGATGAAAAGCTTCGACCGTTTGTTGCAGCGACATCCGGACAACGGCCAGCTGATTTTCGGCAAGGCCTTGCTGATGCAACAGGATGGCGACGCCAAGGGCGCGCTGAAGCTGCTGGAAGACAATCCACCGGACGAAGGCGAAGTTGCGCCGATCCTGCTGCGCGCACGCCTGCTGCAAACCTTGAATCGCGGTGACGAAGCCCTGCCGCTGCTGCAGAAAAGCATCAAGAAATACCCGGACGACAAGCGCCTGCGCCTGACTTACGCGCGGATGCTGGTTGAACAGGACCGCATGGACGACGCCAAGGCCGAGTTCTCGAGCCTGGTCCAGCAATACCCGGAAGACGACGAACTGCGTTACTCCCTGGCGCTGGTGTGCCTGGAAGCCAAGGACTGGAACGAGGCCAAGGGTCATCTTGAAGACCTGATCGCCCGGGAAAGCCATGTCGACTCGGCGCACCTGAACCTCGGCCGCATCGCCGAAGAACAAAACGACCCGCAAGGCGCATTGATCGAATACGCCAAGGTTGGCCCGGGCAACGACTTCCTGCCGGCGCAATTGCGTCAGGCCGACATCCTGATCAACAACGGCAAGACCGCCGAAGCGCAACGCAAGCTGGCGGCAGAGCGCGATGAGCAGCCGGATTACGCCATCCAGTTGTACCTGATCGAAGTCGAAACCCTGTCCGCCAACAATCAGGGCGACAAGGCCTGGAATGCTCTGCAACAGGCCTTGCAGAAATATCCGGACGACCTGAACCTGCTCTACACCCGCGCCATGCAGGCGGAAAAACGCAATGACCTGGCGCAGATGGAAAAAGACCTTCGTACGATCATCAAGCGCGACCCGAACAATGCCATGGCGTTGAATGCCTTGGGCTACACACTGTCCGACCGCACCACGCGCTACGCCGAAGCCAAGGCCCTGATCGAACAGGCGCACCAGATCAGTCCGGAAGACCCGGCGGTACTCGACAGCCTTGGCTGGGTGAATTACCGCTTGGGCAATCTCGACGAAGCCGAGCGCCTGCTGCGCCAGGCCCTGGATCGCTTCCCCGATCAGGAAGTCGCCGCTCACCTGGGTGAAGTCCTGTGGGCCAACGGCAAACAGCGTGAAGCGAAACAAGTCTGGGGCAAGTTCCTCAAGGAACAGCCTGACAGCCCGACCCTGCGCGGCACCATCAAACGCCTGACCGGATCAGAGACTCTTTAAGATTATGTTTTTTCGCCACTTCATCGTTTTCAGCTTTATCGCCCTGCTCGCCGGTTGCGCGGGCCTGGGTCCCCGTGAGTCGGTCGAGGGCCATGGCAACGCCGCCCAATGGCGCGAGCACAAACAGCAACTGACCGGCCTCGATGGCTGGCAGATCGACGGCAAGATCGGCATCCGCGCCCCGAAAGACTCGGGCAGCGGCACGCTGTTCTGGTTGCAGCGCCAGGATTATTACGACATTCGCCTGTCGGGACCACTGGGCCGCGGTGCGGCTCGCCTGACCGGACGCCCGGGCAAGGTGTCACTGGAAGTCGCCAATCAGGGACGTTACGACGCGCCGAATCCGGAAGTGCTGCTCGAAGAACAGCTTGGCTGGAAGCTGCCCGTGTCCAACCTGGCCTGGTGGGTGCGCGGGCTCCCGGCTCCCGACAGCAAAAGTCGCCTGACCCTGGACGGCGACAGCCGCCTGGCGAGCCTTGAACAGGATGGCTGGAAGGTCGACTACACCGCCTACACCCAGCAAAACGGTTTCTGGTTACCCGAGCGCATCAAACTCAGCGGCACCGACCTTGATGTCACGCTGGTGATCAAGATCTGGCAACCGCGCAAACTGGGGTCATGACATGCCAGCCAATCGCCTGACACTGCCCTCGCCAGCCAAACTCAATTTGATGCTGCACATCCTGGGTCGCCGCGAAGACGGCTACCACGAACTGCAGACGATGTTTCAGTTTCTCGATTACGGTGACGAAATCACCTACGCCCTGCGCGATGACGGTGTCATTCATCTGCACACTGAGTTCGAAGGTGTTCCCCACGACAGCAACCTGATCGTCAAGGCCGCCAGAAAACTTCAGGAGCAATCTGCTTGCTCGCTGGGCGCCGATATCTGGATCGACAAGATCCTGCCCATGGGTGGCGGCATCGGTGGCGGCAGCTCGAATGCCGCAACAACATTGCTGGGTTTGAATCATCTGTGGCAATTGGGCTGGGATGAAGATCGCCTGGCCGGGCTGGGGTTGACGCTGGGCGCCGACGTCCCGGTTTTCGTACGTGGCCACGCGGCTTTCGCCGAGGGCGTGGGGGAGAAACTGACCCCTGTCGACCCGGAAGAACCGTGGTATCTGGTGCTGGTGCCGCAAGTCTCTGTTAGTACGGCAGAAATTTTTTCAGATCCGTTGTTGACACGTAACACTCCTCCCATTAAAGTGCGCCCCGTTCCCAAGGGAAACAGTCGAAATGACTGCTTGCCGGTGGTAACAAGGCGTTATCCAGAGGTACGTAACGCTTTGAATTTGTTAGGTAAATTTACCGAAGCAAAACTCACCGGAACTGGAAGTTGTGTGTTTGGGGGCTTCCCAAGCAAAGCTGAAGCTGATAAAGTCTCGGCCCTTCTGACAGAGACCCTTACAGGATTTGTAGCAAAAGGAAGCAACGTTTCGATGTTGCATCGCAAGCTGCAAAGTCTGCTCTAAAGGAACCGATTACTGGGTAATCGTTGCAACAGATACAGGGGCGTCGCCAAGCGGTAAGGCAGCAGGTTTTGATCCTGCCATGCGTTGGTTCGAATCCAGCCGCCCCTGCCATTTTCCTATACTCATCCAGGTTACCCTCAGCCTTCAGGTACTGCGCGTGTCCAAGATGATGGTCTTTACGGGGAACGCTAACCCCGATCTGGCTCGGCGTGTCGTACGTCAGCTGCATATCCCTCTCGGTGACATCTCTGTCGGTAAATTCTCCGACGGCGAAATTACAGCCGAGATCAATGAAAACGTTCGCGGTAAAGACGTCTTCATTATTCAGCCGACTTGCGCTCCGACCAACGATAACCTGATGGAACTGGTAGTGATGGCTGATGCCTTCCGCCGCTCCTCGGCTACTCGTATCACTGCTGTTATTCCTTACTTTGGTTATGCCCGTCAGGATCGCCGTCCGCGTTCCGCACGTGTGGCTATCAGCGCGAAAGTCGTGGCTGACATGCTTACCGTAGTCGGCATCGACCGTGTTCTCACGGTTGATCTGCATGCTGACCAAATCCAGGGTTTCTTCGATATTCCGGTAGATAACATCTACGGCTCCCCGGTTCTGGTGGATGACATCGAAGATCAGCGCTTCGAAAACCTGATGATCGTGTCCCCGGACATTGGCGGCGTCGTGCGTGCACGTGCCGTTGCCAAATCCCTGGGCGTGGATCTCGGGATCATCGACAAACGCCGTGAGAAAGCCAATCACTCTGAAGTGATGCATATCATCGGTGATGTCGAAGGGCGTACCTGTATTCTGGTCGATGACATGGTCGATACCGCCGGCACCCTGTGCCACGCGGCCAAGGCCCTGAAAGAGCATGGCGCTGCCAAGGTTTTCGCCTACTGCACGCACCCTGTGCTGTCGGGTCGGGCGATCGAAAACATCGAAAATTCCGTGCTGGACGAGTTGGTGGTGACTAACACCATTCCTCTGTCCGCTGCAGCACAAGCCTGTGCGCGTATCCGCCAACTGGATATCGCACCGGTAGTTGCCGAGGCGGTCCGCCGCATCAGCAATGAAGAATCGATCAGCGCGATGTTCCGCTAAGGGCCCTGCCCTTCTCGAAATGTCTCGTTGACGAAAAGCGCCCCGCCCCGGCATTCCTGTCGGGGCGGGGCTTTTTTGCCCATATCGCCTTTAGCGCTGGTCGCAAACGCTGGGGCGAGTGTGGTTATTTTGGAGATACAACATGAACGATTTTACTCTGAATGCTGAAGTGCGTTCCGACCTGGGGAAAGGTGCGAGCCGCCGCCTGCGTCGTCTCGCAAGCCTGGTTCCAGCTGTAGTTTACGGTGGCGACAAAGCCCCTGAATCCATCAGCATGCTGGCCAAAGAAGTTGCCAAACTGCTCGAAAACGAAGCGGCTTACAGCCACATCATCGAGCTGAATGTTGGTGGCACCAAGCAGAACGTCGTGATCAAAGCCCTGCAGCGTCACCCGGCCAAAGGCCACGTGATGCACGCTGACTTCGTACGCGTAGTAGCCGGCCAGAAACTGACCGCTATCGTTCCAGTGCACTTCATCAACGAAGAAGCACCGACCAAGAAAGGCGGCGAAATCTCGCACGTTGTTGCCGAGATCGAAGTTTCCTGCCTGCCGAAAGATCTGCCTGAGTTCATCGAAGTCGACCTGGCTAACGCTGAAATCGGTTCGATCATTCACCTGTCCGACCTCAAAGCTCCTAAAGGCGTTGAGTTCGTTGCTCTGGCACACGGTGATGACAAGGCTGTTGCCAACGTCCACGCTCCACGTGTTGCTCCAGAAGCTGCAGAAGGCGCTGCAGAGTAATTTTACTCTGTACGCCGGAGTGACCGGAAACATCGCGGACTAGAGCGTAGCGAGAAAGCGGGCGAGAACGCGGAGTTTACATCATGGTAAATGAGCAATTTTCGTCCACTTTCGCCGCACTCCCTGATTGCGGCGATGTTATCCACCACTCCAATGAAGGGCCCCTATCGTGACTGCCATCAAACTGATCGTTGGCCTGGGAAATCCAGGCGCTGAATACGAACAGACCCGGCATAACGCAGGGGCCCTTTTTGTTGAGCGCATCGCGAACGCACAAGGCGTGAACCTTGTGGCGGACCGCAAATATTTCGGCCTGACCGGGCGCTATTCGCATCAGGGTCAGGATGTTCGTCTGCTGATTCCCACCACGTACATGAACCGCAGCGGCCAGGCCGTGGCGGCCCTTGCAGGTTTCTTCCGCATCAAGCCTGAAGAAATCCTCGTGGCACACGACGAACTCGACCTGCCACCCGGCGTCGCCAAACTCAAAGTGGGCGGCGGCCATGGCGGTCACAACGGGTTGCGCGACATCATCGCGCAACTGGGCAATCAGAATACCTTTCATCGCCTGCGGCTTGGCATCGGTCACCCGGGCGTCGCCAGTATGGTTTCAAATTTCGTCCTGAGTCGTGCGCCACGCGCCGAACAGGAAAAACTCGATGCCAGCATCGACTTTGCCCTCGGCGTGCTGCCGGATATCCTCGCCGGGGAATGGAACCGCGCGATGAAAAACCTGCACAGCCAGAAGGCCTGACTCTTATCCGAGGGGAAACACCATGGGATTCAATTGCGGCATCGTCGGCCTGCCTAACGTCGGCAAGTCCACCCTGTTCAACGCCCTGACCAAATCCGGGATCGCGGCCGAGAACTTCCCCTTCTGCACCATCGAGCCGAACAGCGGTATCGTGCCGATGCCGGATCCGCGTCTGGACGCTCTGGCGGCCATCGTCAATCCAAAGCGCATCCTGCCGACCACCATGGAATTCGTCGACATCGCGGGCCTGGTTGCCGGCGCGTCGAAAGGTGAAGGCCTGGGCAACAAGTTCCTGGCCAACATCCGTGAGACCGATGCCATCGCCCACGTGGTCCGCTGCTTCGAAGACGAGAACGTGATTCACGTCTCCAACAGCGTCGACCCGAAACGCGACATCGAAATCATCGACCTGGAACTGATCTTCGCCGACCTCGACAGCTGCGAGAAGCAACTGCAGAAAGTCGCGCGCAACGCCAAGGGCGGTGACAAGGACGCAGTGGTCCAGAAAGGCCTGCTGGAGCAACTGATCGCTCACTTCACCGAAGGCAAGCCGGCGCGCAGCCTGATGAAGAACATGGGCACCGACGAGAAAGCGGTGATCAAGGGCTTCCACCTGCTGACCACCAAACCGGTCATGTACATCGCCAACGTCGCTGAAGACGGTTTCGAAAACAACCCGCACCTGGACGTTGTACGCGCCATCGCCGAAGAAGAAGGCGCCGTGGTTGTTCCTGTGTGCAACAAGATCGAAGCGGAAATTGCCGAGCTCGATGACGGCGAAGAAAAAGACATGTTCCTCGAAGCCCTGGGCCTCGAAGAGCCTGGCCTGAACCGCGTGATCCGCGCCGGCTACGAAATGCTGCACTTGCAGACCTACTTCACCGCCGGTGTAGAAGAAGTCCGCGCCTGGACCGTCCGCGTCGGTGCCACCGCACCACAAGCCGCTGGCGTGATCCACACCGACTTCGAAAAAGGCTTCATCCGCGCCGAAGTGATCGCCTACAACGACTTCATCCAGTACAAGGGCGAAGCCGGTACCAAGGAAGCCGGTAAATGGCGCCTGGAAGGCAAGGATTACATCGTTAAAGACGGCGACGTGATGCACTTCCGTTTCAACGTGTAAGCCATACGCCCCAAAAAAAGCCGCGTCTGATACGCGGCTTTTTTGTGCGTGAGATATTCACTGTTCACTGTAGGAGCGAGCTCGCGATGGTGTGTCAGTCAGCGCTTACTCGTCTGATACACCATCGCGAGCAAGCTCGCTCCTACAAGGGATGTGCGTAAATCAATTCCTTTTGGTTCGCGGCAGGAAGATTGCCAACACCCCAAACAGCGGCAGGAACGAACACAGGTAGTACACGTATTCGATGCCGTGGATATCCGCCAGATGGCCCAGCAACGCCGCGCCAATCCCGCCGAAGCCGAACATCAAACCGAAGAATATCCCGGCGATCATCCCGACATTACCCGGTACCAGTTCCTGGGCGTACACCACGATGGCCGAGAACGCCGAGGCGAGAATGAAGCCGATGACGACGCTGAGGATGCTGGTCCAGAACAGGTCGACATGGGGCAGCAGCAAGGTGAACGGCGCAACGCCGAGGATCGAGAACCAGATCACCGCCTTGCGCCCGATCCTGTCACCGATCGGCCCGCCAAAGAACGTCCCCGCCGCGACCGCGCCGAGAAACAGGAACAGGTGCAGTTGCGAGCTGGCCACCGACAGGTCGAACTTCTCGATCAGATAAAAGGTGAAGTAGCTGGTGAGGCTCGACATGTAGAAATACTTGGAGAACACCAGCAACCCGAGTACCACCAGCGCACTGGTCACTCGGCCCTTGGAGAGGCCGTGAGTCGCCGCCTGGCCCTGCTTGAGCTTGAACAGGTTCAAATGGTTGGCGTACCAGCGGCTGATCCGGTAGAGCACGAACAGCGCAAACACCGCGAACAGGCCGAACCAGGCCACCTGCCCTTGACCGTAGGGAATGATGATCGCCGCCGCCAGCAACGGGCCGAACGCCGAGCCTGCGTTACCGCCGACCTGGAAGGTCGATTGCGCCAGCCCGAAGCGTCCGCCCGAAGCCAGTCGCGCCACGCGGGACGCTTCCGGGTGGAAGGTCGATGAACCGATGCCGATCAGCCCCGCCGCCAACAGGATTAACGGGAAACTGCCGACCGCCGACATCATTAGAATCCCGACCAGGGTGCAGACCGTACCCGCCGGCAACAACCACGGTTTGGGATGGCGATCGGTGTAGTAACCGACCCACGGCTGCAGCAGCGAGGCCGTCAACTGGAACGTCAGGGTGATCAGGCCGACCTGGGTGAAGGTCAGACCATAGTTGGCCTTGAGCATCGGATAGATCGACGGCAGCACCGACTGGATCAGGTCATTGATCAAATGCGCCAGCGCTACCGCGCCGATGATGCGCATCACCAGGGGACTGCTTTGGGGCGTAGCGGACGCCGGCACTGAGCCGGTCTGGGCGTTGCTGATAGCCATGGGAATTTCCAGACAACAGGAGGTACGAACGTGCAGGTGCGCCAATGTGCCATTTTTCGGTGCGGCAACGCCATCCCCTTAGCCTGCTAACGACCTCGTTTTTCATCACCACAACTCTGATGGCGCAAAGCCATGGTCTGAATCTTGCCTTCCTTGTCTGCTTGAACGCGGCCTCCTTACAAAGGAGACCGACAATGGGAAGTTTCGCTACAGAGTCGGCCTACAGAGCGGACAAGGGTGAACTTTCGAGGCCTTTTTAGAGGGCACGAGTCGGAGGTGCGACAACCTCCGTCGCACGCCAATGGTGCGTGGTGTCCAGAGGAGTCATGGGGCATGCAGGCTTTTTTATCACCGGGGATCGGGCTGCTGGGGCGTTTTGGCTTCGCACGTAAATTCCAGCTGTTGTTTCTGCTGTTTATCCTGCCGCTGGCCGGCAGCCTGTGGATGATCGGCCAGGACTATCGCGACAAACTCAGCCTGATCTCCGGCGAACGCGCCGGGGTGCGGCAACTGCTTGCCCTCGATGCGCTGGATGACCTGCTCGCCGCCCAGCGTGATCGCGCCGCCAGGTGGCGCGCCACGGAAACCAATCGCCAGCCAACGCCGGCCACCCTCGCCGCGATGGCCGCCTTTGATGGGGTTCAGCCCGCCGTCAGCCAGGCCACTGCCGAATTGGGCAATGCCCTGCAAAAAGAAAGCGCCAAGGGCGAAACCCTGTCGCGTTATCAGGCCCTGCAAACCGCCCTCGATGGCCTCGACTCAAAAAGTCTGAGTGCTGTCGGTTGGTGGCCCGATGGCTACGATCGCTTCACCAACGCCTTGAGCGCCCTGCAAGCCTTGCGCGAGCAGATCGCCATGGACAATCGCCTGACACTGGCACCGTGGCTGGAGACTTATTTGCTGACGCAGATCTCCACCCAGCACGCACCAGACCTGATCGAACGGGTCGGCCGTCTGGCTGCTGTGGGCCAGGCCTCGGTGGTGTCCGGACAGTTCACCCTGCAAAGCCGCCTGCAACTGCGCGACCTGCGCAGCCGCATCGGCGATGCGCGAGAGCAGCTGGTGAAAACCGCTGGCCTGCTCGAAGCGCGCTTGCCCAGTGCCCTGCAAACCTGGGCCGGGCAATACCACGACAGCCTCAAGCGTCTCGATGCGGGCCTGAAGGTGCTGGATGACGGCGTGTTCGGTGGCAGCATCAACCTCAAGCCGGAGGACTTCGAACGCAGTCTCGACGCCCTGCTCTCTGACCTCGCCTCGTTGCGTCAGCAGTCGCTGGTGTCGCTGGATCAACGACTGGATTACTACCACGGCTCGGCGATCCGACAGTTTGTTGTTGTGGCCGCCGTGTTGGGCTGCCTGCTGTTGGCCGCGCTGTATCTGTTCATCTGTTTGCAGGCCTCGATCCGCCGCAGCGCCAGCGGCATCACGGTACTGGCCGAAGCCCTGCGCGATGGCAATCTGAGCCTGCAAGTGCCGGTTCAAGGCCGGGACGAACTGGCGGTCATCAGCACCGCGCTGAACGTCGCCGTGGTGCAACTGCGCACCAGTCTGCAAGGGGTGGATCACGAAACCCTGCAATTGAGCCACGCCGTGCAAACCCTCAACCATCACTCCAGCGACGCCTTGGGCGAAGTCGAAGCCCAGCAGTTGCAGATCAGCCAGATTGCCGCTGCCGCGACGCAACTGGCCGCCACCTCACAAGGGGTGGCCCACAGTTGCGAACAGGCGTCCGGCAGCGCTCAGCACACCCGGCGCATTGCCGCCGACAGCAGCCGTGACAGCCAGCGCACCACCGCGAGTATCCAGCAGCTCAATCAACGTCTGAACGAGACCGCTGCGGCGCTGGGCCGGGTCAGTGAACAAGGACAGCAGATTCAACTGGTGGTCGACACCATTCGCGGTGTCGCCGAGCAGACCAACCTGCTGGCACTCAACGCCGCCATCGAGGCGGCTCGGGCGGGCGAGCAAGGGCGTGGCTTCGCGGTGGTGGCCGATGAAGTGCGCAGCCTGTCGCAACGCACCCAGTCGTCGACCGCACAGATCGCCGGTACGGTCGACAGCCTGCGCAACACCGTGAATGAGGCCGTCAGCCTGATGCAAGCCGCGTGCAGTCAGGCAGAGAGCGATGCACAAGCGGTCACCGGCCTCGGTGAACGGCTCGGGGAAATCGCCAGTGCGGTGCAGAGCGTCACCGATACCCTGGCGCAAATCGCCACGGCGGTGGAGGAACAGGCCAGTACCGCCGACGAGGTCAGCGGCAATATCCAGCAGGTCGATCAAGCGGCGGTGCGCTTGCTCGAAGGGGCCCGCGCGGTTAACCAGGCCGCGGACACCCTGAGCCACGGCAGCAAAGCCTTAAGCGACAACACTGGGCGCTTCCGCTTGAGTTGAACCCGCCAGGCCTTCTCAGGCGCGGATCACCGCCTCCGGGAAGTCCTGCTCCAGTTCGCTCTTGAGCCAGTCGATGAACCACGCCACGTCCGCCGAGAGTTCGGCGGACGGCGTGAGCACCCGATAGCTTTCCAGCTTCACTTGCGCGTCCACCACCCGCACCAACTTGCCGCTGTGGAGTTCTTCGCGCACCAGCACTTCGTTAGCCAGCGCAATGCCCTGCCCGCTCTCGGCCACCGACAACGCGTGGTCGTTGTTGACGTAGAGCATGTCCGAATTGAGGTGCATGTCGAGGTCGTTGGCGGCGAACCACAGGTTCCACCACTCGCCGTCATCCACATGGATCAGGTTGTGTTTCACCAGATCTGCGGGGCTGTCGATGGGCCCGACGCTGGCCAGATAGTCGGGGGAACAGATCGGAAACACCCGAGGACAAATCAGGCTGGTGCGCGAGTGCGCATATTGGCCGTCCAACCCGTAGACGATACCCAGGTCAGCGCTTTTGCCATCCACTTCGGTGAAAGTGGAGTTGGGTTCGATGGCGAACTTCAAGCCCGGGCGCAGATGACGCATGGCCTCGATACGCGGCATCAGCCAACGCTTGGCGAACCCCGGCACCACCATGATGCGCAACCAGCGCTCGGCGTGTTTGGGCTGCGCCTCTTTTCCGGCCTCGATGATCAATTGCAGGGCGACGGCGATCTTGCGGTGGTACTTCTCCCCCGCCGTCGTCAGGTTGACCCCGCGAGAGGTGCGCTCGAACAGTTGGATGCCCAGCCAGTCCTCCAGCAACTTCACATGGCGGCCGATGGCCGGCTGGGTCACGTGCAGGGCTTTGGAGGCTTCGACATAGCTGCCCAACCGGGCCGCGGCATCAAAGGCACGCACCGCGTTGAGCGGCGGCAAACGGTGGTCAGGCATGGTGTTCGGACGCCTTGTGTTGTTAAATTTTTTAACAGCCCCTATGTTAAAATTGAAGTTTCGCCCCCCGCAACCCCTCGCTGATAATCGATCCACAGCAGAACAAAAAACAGCTGGTTACAACACCCGAACGCAATCTCGATCCTGCCCAGAAAAATAATATCCATGGCCCGACGACACAGCTGTTTTCAGCACGTGCGCAGGCGATGGGGGAATCGGAGGTAACGCATGAATGCCCTGCATTCGCTGCAAACGCTGGCGGTGTCCATCCGCTCAGTACGCAAAGTCTACGGTGATCCAAAGACTGGCCCGGTGGCGCTCAAAAGCATCGACCTGGACATTCGCGACAACGAGTTCTTCACCCTTCTCGGCCCTTCGGGCTGCGGCAAAACCACACTTCTGCGGATGATCGCCGGGTTCGAATTCCCGACCGAAGGCGAAATTCTGCTCTACGGCGAAAACATCGCCGACCGCCCGCCCTTCCAGCGCCCGGTCAACACGGTGTTCCAGCATTACGCGCTGTTCCCGCACATGACCATCGCCGAGAACCTGGCCTTCGGCCTTGAGTCCCACCCGATGGGCAAAGTCCTGAACAAAACGCAAATGGCCGAACGGGTGCGCGAGATGCTCGCCCTGGTGCAGATGGAGCGCTTTGCCAACCGCAAGCCGGCGCAACTGTCTGGCGGTCAGCAACAACGTGTCGCTCTCGCTCGTGCATTGGCGCCGCATCCCAAGGTCTTGCTGCTCGACGAACCGCTTTCGGCTCTGGACCTCAAGCTGCGCCAGGCCATGCGCGAAGAGCTGAAAACCATTCAGGCGCGCACCGGCATCACCTTCATCTTCGTCACCCACGACCAGGAAGAAGCCCTGACCATGTCCGACCGTATCGCCGTGTTGTCCGAAGGCGAAGTGCAGCAGGTCGGTCGTCCGGAAGACATCTACGAACGCCCGCGCAATCGCTTTGTGGCGGACTTCATCGGTGAAACCAACTTCATCGAAGGTACGGTCACCCGCGTTGAAGACGGCCTGGCCTGGTTCGCCGGTCCGGCCGGTCATCCATTGCCTGCACAGCCATGCAGCGATGTGCGAGTCGGTGCCAACGTCGCATTGTCCGTGCGCCCCGAGCGTTTGCATCTGGTGCCGGCCACCACTGAGAACGCTCTGCCGTGCCGGATCGAAGCGCAGATCTACCTCGGCACCGACCTGCAATACCAGGTCAGCCTGAGCGACAGCTCACGCCTCACCGTGCGCACCCCCAACTGCGTCGACCAGAGCAAACGCTTTGCCGTCGGCAGTCAGGCCGGTCTGTTGTTCGACCAGGGCAGCGCCAGCGTCCTGCACGATTGAGCACGAGGAATTGCCATGCACGCTTTAACGATTGCCAACACACTGGAACGTCGGCGGGCCTTCCAGAGCTTTCTTGGTGTCAGCCCCGCGCTGATCGCCATCGGCCTGTTTCTGATCGTGCCGATCCTGATCGTCATCGGTTACTCGTTGATGGAGGCCAACCCCTATGGCGGGGTGAACAAAGTATTCAGCAGTGACGCCTACACCTCGCTGTTGTTCGAGCGGCAACTGGACGACAGCCTGGCCTTCGCCGATTCCTACCTGATCATTGCCCTGCGCTCCATCGGCATCGCCGGGCTGACCACGCTCATCACCCTGTTGATCGGTTTTCCGGTGGCGGTATGGCTGGCCATGCAACCAGCCCATCGTCGTGGCTTGCTGATCTTCCTGATCACCGTGCCGTTCTGGGCCAACCTGTTGATCCGCACCTACGCCTGGATTCTGCTGCTGCGCAACACCGGGGTGATCAACAACAGCCTGATGGGCCTCGGGGTCATCGACCAGCCGCTACAACTGCTCTACACCGACGGCGCGGTGCTGCTGGGGCTGGTCTACACCTACGCGCCCTTCGTCGTGCTGCCGATCTACGCCACCCTGGAAAAAATGGACATCCGCCTGCTCGAGGCTGCCCAGGACCTCTACGCCGGGCGCGTGCGAACCTTGCGCAAGGTGGTGTTGCCTATCGCCAAACCGGGGATTCTTGCCGGCGCCATCCTCACCTTCGTGCCTTGCCTGGGAGCGATGATCGCCCCGGAACTGCTTGGCGGCGGCACGCGAATGATGCTCGGCAACCTGATCTTCCGGCAGTTCAGCGATGCCCGTAACTGGCCCTTCGGTGCAGCCCTGTCGCTGGTGCTGATGGCCGCGGTGATGTTGGTTCTGACGGTCTATGCCCTGCGTGCCGAACGCCAGCGCATCGCCAAAGGAGGTGCGTGATGATCGGCCTGTTCAAACGCAATACGCTGGGCGTGCAGGACTTCCCCGGTTTCGGCGGTTTCAGTTTCCTGTTCTACCTGTATCTCTACGCGCCGATCGTGGTGCTGGTGGCGTTCTCGTTCAACGCCAATCAGTCGGCAACGGTCTGGACCGGATTCAGCCTCGACTGGTATCGATCCGCATTCGCCAACCAGGCCCTGCGCCAGGCGGCCGGCAACAGCCTGTTGATCGCGGTCTGCGCCAGCATGGTCGCCACGGCCATCGCCACCCTCGCCGCCCTCGGCACATCACGGGGTGCGAAATTCAAAGGCCTGCAACTGTCCATGGGCGCAATCATGCTGCCCCTGGTATTGCCGGAAATCGTGGTCGGCGTCGCTACCCTCGCACTGTTTTCCACCATCGGTCTGTCCCTGGGTTACGGCAACCTGATCATCGCTCACACGGTGTTCTGCATTCCGTTTGCCTTTCTGCCGATACGGGCACGCCTGAACGACATGGACCTGTCCCTGGAGCAGGCCTCTGCCGACCTCTATGCCGGCCCGTGGCGAACCTTTCGCAAGGTCACGTTGCCGCTGCTGATGCCGGGGATTTTCTCCGGGCTGATGCTGGCCTTCATCGTGTCGCTGGATAATTTCGTGATCTCGATGATGGTCTCCCAGGCCGGCACCACCACCTTGCCGATCTTCATCTTCGGCCTGTTGCGCATGGGTGTGACACCGGACGTCAACGCTGTCTCGACCCTGATCCTGGGTGTCTCGGTACTGTTCGTCACGCTCTCTTATCTGCTGGGCAAAAAGAAAACCTGAACCTTCTACGCACTGTGGGGAAATAGCATGAGCAAGTGGATTGAAAGCATCGGCACTTCGTTGTTCCTGACTTTACCGCTGACCATGGTCGGCAGCGTTCAGGCCGCGGAAAAACTCAACGTGGTGAGCTGGAGCGGCTACTTTTCGCCGGAGATTCTCGCCAAGTTCCAGAAGCAGACCGGCATCGAAGTCACCGTCGACTCCTACGATTCCAACGAAACCCTGCTGGCCAAATTGAAACAGGGCGGTGCCGGTTATGACGTGGCGATCCCCTCGCACCAGTTCGTGCCGATCCTGATCAAGGAAAAACTGCTGGAGCGCTTCGACCCGGTCAACCAGCCCTACTACGCCAGCGTCGTCGACAACCTGAAAAAACCCACCTGGGACCCGGAAGGTGCCTATTCCGTGCCGTTCATCTGGGGCACCACCAGCGTGGTGCTCAACACCGAGCGCTACAAGGGCCCCACCGACAGCCTCAAGGTGCTTTACGAGCCACCGGCCGAGCTGCAAGGACGAATCAACATGTTCGACTCGGTCAGCGACGTGGTGGACATGGCCAGCCTGTATCTGAACATTCCACTGTGCAGCGAAGACCCGAAGCAGATGCAGCAGATTCTGACCTTGCTCAAGGCGCAGAAACCCTTCGTCAAAACCTACAGTTCCAAGGCCGGTTCGATCCGCGAAAACCTCGCCTCCGGTGAAATCGACATGTCGACCTTCTGGGGCGGTTCGTCGATGCGCGCCCGGGAGATGAAACCGAGCCTGAACTACCTGTACCCGAAAGAAGGCGTACTGGCCTGGGTCGACAACATGGTCATCCCGACCGGCAGCAAGAACCCGGCAAACGCCAAGGCGTTCATTGCGTTCCTCAGCCAGCCTGAAAACGCGGCGATGACCCAGAACTTCCTCAAGCACCAGAGCCCGATCAAGGGTGTGGAGCCGTTCCTCGACGCGGGCCTCAAGGATGCCCCGGAACTGCACATTCCCGAAGGCACCCAGGTGGTGTTCAGCAAGACCTGTGGCGAAGGCGCGATCCGCCTGGCCGATCGTCTCTGGACCAACCTGATGCGTTGATCACTACCGCCCCGACGCAATGGCGGGGCGTTTTTCCAGCCGTCTTAAAGGCCGCTTGCAATGAACTCTAATAACATCAGCGAACTGGTCCTGTTGCAGGCCCACGAGCTCGCCGAACGCATCCGCCTGCGCCAGGTTTCCTGCCGGGAAGTGATGCAGACTTATCTTGTCCATATCGAACGCTTCAACCCGAAGGTCAATGCACTGGTGAGCCTGCAAGCGCCGCAAGACCTGCTGACCCAGGCCGATATCCGCGACGCCGAATTGGCGAAAGGCCAATACCGTGGCTGGATGCACGGCCTGCCCCACGCCATCAAGGACTTGTCCCTGACCCGTGGCATCCGCACCACGCTGGGTTCGCCGCTGTACAAGGACTTCATCCCCGAGCGCGACGGCATCATGGTCGAGCGGATCAAGGCCGCCGGCGCGATCATCATCGGCAAGAGCAATACCCCGGAGTTCGGCCTCGGCTCGCAAAGCTACAACCCGCTGTTCGGCGCGACCGGTTGCGCCTACGACCCGAGCAAGACCGCTGGCGGCAGCAGCGGCGGCGCGGCGGCGGCGCTGGCCATGCACCTGGTGCCGGTGGCTGATGGCAGCGACATGATGGGCTCGCTGCGCAACCCGGCCGCGTTCAACAATATCTTCGGCTTCCGTCCATCCCAGGGCCGCGTGCCCTTCGATGACAGTGCCGACCTGTTTATCGACCAACTCGGCTACGAAGGCCCCATGGCTCGCAGCGTGCGCGATGCGGCGTTGCTGCTGTCAGTGCAGGCCGGGGCCGATGCACGGGCGCCGCTGTCCATTGCCGAACCCGGCAGCATCTTTGCGGCACCACTGGACCGGGACTTCAAAGGCACGCGCCTGGGCTGGCTCGGCGACTTCAACGGCTACCTGCCGATGGAACAAGGCATCCTCTCGCTGTGCGAAAAGGCCTTTGCCGATTTCGCCAGCCTGGGTTGCCATATCGAGCCCGTACAGCCGGAGTTCGCGCCAGAGAAGCTCTGGAGCAGTTGGCGGACATTGCGTCACTGGATGGTCGCCGGGTCGTTGGGCGCGACCTATGCCGACCCGCAAAAGTGTGCCCTGTTGAAACCGGAAGCCTGCTGGGAAGTCGAAAACGGCCTGAAACTCTCGGCAACTGAGGTGTTTGCCGCGTCGGTGATGCGCAGCGACTGGTATCGGGCGATCTCCAGGTTGTTCGAAAAATACGACTACCTGCTGCTGCCCAGCGCCCAGGTGTTCCCCTTCGATAAAACCCAGCCGTGGCCCACCACCATCGAAGGCGTGACCATGGACACCTATCACCGCTGGATGGAGGTGGTGATTCCCGGCACCTTGTCCGGCTGCCCGGTGGCTAACGTACAGGTCGGTTTCAACGCCAGCGGCCTGCCCATGGGCGTGCAAATCATCGGCAGACACCAGGCCGACTTCGCTGTCCTGCAACTGGCCCACGCGTACGAACAGGCCAGTCGCTGGTTCCAGCGCTGCCCTTCACCCTTGCTCAGAGGATAGATTTTGATAAACGGTTGAAAGCGCAGAGAAATATTTTAGATTTATGCTTGACGCATCCCCGTTACCGGTGAATAATGCGCGCCACTTGGCTACATAGCTCAGTTGGTTAGAGCATAGCATTCATAATGCTGGGGTCCGGGGTTCAAGTCCCTGTGTAGCCACCAAGTACTAAAAACGGCTTACCGCAAGGTAAGCCGTTTTTTTATGCCTTGAAAAAAATACGCTGCGGTCGCAGGAAATCCTCAACCGCATGCGCGCATCGATCAGACGCCAATGGTCGGCAATGCCGACAACGCCCGTTCCCAGATCTGCCACGTGCGCAACCAGACCATCGCCTGCCAGTCGCTGTCGGCCGGATAGAACTGCTCCAGCAGATTCAGCTTGATCTCGCGTCCTGCTGCGTCACTCGGATTGCCGTGCAGATGCAGCCAGTGATCATCGCGCAGATGCCGGTGAACGTCCGGCCCCGGGTAAGTCCCACACTCAATGACAAACGGCATCAGCCGTACCTGCGGCAGCGCATCGATCAATGCCTGCGAGGTATAGCCGGTGGCCGTTGCCGCCACGCCGGTTTCGCTCAGGGTGTCGGCACCGGTCTGCAGGCTGTAGAGCCACGGGCCATAAATCGCCTGCGCATCCGCCAGCGCCGGATAAGCGGACTCGGTGATGGTCAACAACATCGGATGACCGTATTCGCCAGCGCCCGTGTGCAAGTCGAAACACATGGCGACCTCGGCATGGGCTACGTGCATTTGCACGATCTTGTGCAACGTGCGGTTCGACCAGCTCGGCGCCAGCCCGCCGAAAAACAGACCGTCGGGGTGAGCATGCTGACCGCCCTCGACAATCGACATCACCGCCGGCCAGCCGTGCAGGCGAATCTGTCCGTCGAGCAAGGCATCGGCACGATCACGCTCCGGACCTTGCAACTGTGGGCAGGCATAGATTTCATGCAGGGCGTCATAGGCCTGGTTGTCCGGCAGCGGTCGCTGGAAATCCAGGTGATTGCGGTTCAGGTCGATGTTGTCTTCGTTGACCCGGCGCAACCACGCCATGCCCCAAGGGTTGATGGCATGGATCATGACCACGGCGACATCCGTTGGCAGGGAACGCTTGCCCAATTCCTGCAACCATTTGATCTGGCAGCCCGAGCCGTAGAAGCCTTCGACTCCGTGGGTGCCGCTCAGCGCGATCAACAGGCGCTTGGCGCCCGGATCACCCAATACCGCCACATCCGTGCTAAGGGACTCACCAAACGGCCCCTTGAGCGGGTGTGGATACTCCGTCAGCGTTGCGCCTGCCGTGGTCGCGGCGGCCAGGAACTGTTCACGCTGGGTGCGATAGCTGGACTGGGTGGGGAACTCGGTTTGCATGTCTGCCTCTTGTTGATTTTCCGGCCTGCCTGTTGGCAACGACCCTACAGAAAATCCCGCTATTGATGAAGGACAAAAACTTCAGCGCCATGGGACCCGGTTTGCGTCCCTCCCGGTCGGTCGATAAAGTCCACTGATCGTAGATCCAACGGACGGAGTACCCCACGTGTTCTCAACCTTTCCATTGCGCCGCTATCGCCTGCCAACCCTGGTTCTACTCGCCAGTACCCTGACCCTGGCTGCGTGCCACAACGCTTCGGTGCCGACATTACCGCTCGCTCCGGAAAGCGCTTCCGGGTTCCGTACCGACCTGCGCACCCAACACGCCGACAAATACATGGCAGCGGCGGCCAACCCGCTGGCGGCCGAAGCCGGGCGGGAGATGCTGCGCCGGGGCGGCTCGGCCATCGACGCGGCGATTGCGATGCAAGCCGTGTTGACGCTAGTCGAGCCACAGTCTTCGGGCATCGGCGGTGGCGCATTGATCGTCCTCTGGGATGGCAAGACCGTGCGCACCTACGACGGACGTGAAACCGCCCCGGCCGGCGCCACCGAAAAGCTTTTCCTGCAAGCCAACGGACAACCGATGGAGTTCACCCAGGCGCAGATTGGCGGTCGTTCGGTGGGCACACCCGGCGTGCTGCGCGCCCTGGAACTGGCCCATCAAGAACACGGACGCCTGCCCTGGGCGCAGCTGTTTGAACCAGCCATCCAGCTCGCCGAACAAGGCTTCGCCATTTCGCCACGGCTGCACCAGTTGATCACCGCGGATTCGTCCATGCCTCGCTCCCCGGAAATGATGGCTTACTTCCGCAACGCCGATGGCAGCCCAAAAGCCATCGGCACAAACTTGAAGAACCCGGCACTGGCCGCCGTGTTCAAACGCATCGCCCATGAAGGCCCGGATGCCCTGTACAAAGGCCCGATCGCCGAGGAAATCGCGGCCAAGGTGCAGGGGCACGCCAACCCCGGTAGCCTGTCCCTGACCGACCTCGCCAACTACCAGGCCAAGGAGCGCGCGCCGCTGTGCACCGACTACAAGCGCTGGCAGGTCTGCGGCATGCCGCCACCGTCGTCGGGCGGGATCGCCGTGGCGCAGATCCTCGGCACGCTGCAAGCTTTGGAGACCCGCGATAAACGCCTGGCGCTGGCACCGCTGCAACCGGTCAAGACCACGGCCCCGGCCGGCATCGAACCCGCCCCGCAAGCCGTGCACCTGATCTCGGAAGCCGAACGCCTGGCCTACGCCGACCGCGCACAATACGTAGCCGATACTGACTTCGTACCCGTGCCGGTCAAGGGCCTGGTGGACCCGGCCTACCTCGCCAGCCGCGCCGCCCTGATTGGTGAACGCAGCATGGGCACGGCCAAGCCCGGCACCCCGCCGGGCATTCAGGTGGCCTACGCGCCCGACCGTTCGCCGCTGCGGATTTCCACCTCGCAAGTGGTGGCCGTCGATGACGCAGGCGGCGCCGTATCGATGACCACCACCATCGAGTCGGCGTTCGGCTCCCACATCATGGTTCAGGGTTTCATGCTCAACAACGAGATGACCGACTTCTCGTTCATTCCCGAGGAGAACGGGCAGAAAGTCGCCAACCGCGTCGAACCCGGCAAACGCCCTCGCTCATCCATGGCCCCGACCCTGATCTTCGACCGCCAAAGCGGCGAGTTTCTCGCCACCGTCGGTTCCCCCGGCGGCTCGCAAATCATCGAATACGTGGCCAAATCCACCATCGGCCTGCTCGACTGGAACCTCGATGCACAAGCCGCCATCAACCTGCCCAACTTCGGCAGCCGCAATGGCCCGACCGAACTGGAACAGGGGCAGTTCAGCCCGACGCTGATTCAGGCGCTGAAAGACAAAGGGCACAACGTGAGCGAGATCGACATGACCAGCGGGACCCAGGCGATTGTCCGGGTCAAGGACGCCCAAGGCAAAGCGTCGCTGACAGGCGGAGCCGATCCGCGGCGTGAAGGGCAAGCGCTGGGGGATTGAGTCGTACGAGGGGATGAGAAAGGGCTTACCGGTGGGTAGGCCCTTTTTATTGGTAAAGAGTCCAGCTCGCCTCTCTCCCGCTGCTTTTTCCTACCCACAAACATTTGCGTCCTGGTTAGAGTTTCCACGCCACGTACATAAAATTTGTCGGCACTCACAAGCAGTACGACACGGTCGACGCTGATAACGTCGAAATGGAGTAACCCATGAACATTCATCCGATTCACACCGAAGAGGATTACCGCGCAGCTCTCAAGAGCGTCTCTGCACTGTTTGAGAATGAACCAGAAATTGGCACTGCCGAGGGAGATTACTTTGACATCATGATTACGCTGATCGAATCGTATGAGTCGAAGCACTTCCCGGTCGACTTACCCAACCCTATCGATGCGATCAAGTTCAGAATGGAGCAGTCCGGGTTGTCCGCCGCCGATCTTGCACCCGCCATCGGCCGCACAAATCATGTTTATGAAGTACTCAATGGCAAGCGAGCGTTGACGCTTCCAATGATCTGGAAACTGCACGAGCTGTTCGGGATACCCGCCCAGAGCCTGATCAAACCGGTCAAACACGCTTGATCAGGGTCGGCTCATGCAAGCATACCTACCGATAATACGGACGATGCAGAACTCCGCTTATCGACTGATTTTCAACCCCTGCCGAACCTGGTGCTTTTCCAGCGCCAGCTCGATCAGTCGCGTCACCAGCTCGCTGTAGGTCATGCCGGTGGCCTGCCACAGTTTCGGGTACATGCTGATGCGGGTGAAGCCGGGCAGTGAGTTGATTTCGTTGATCAGCACTTCGCCGCTGTCGGTCAGGAACACGTCGACGCGAGCCAGGCCGGAGCAGCCCAGTATCTGGAACGCTTCGACGGCCAGGGCGCGAATGCGCTCGCTGGCCTCGACGCTGATATTGGCCGGCACCACCACTTCAGCAGCCTTGTCGTCGATGTACTTGCTGTCGTAGGAATAGAACCCGCTGCGCACCACGATCTCGCCGCAGCCACTGGCGATGGCGTCCTCATTGCCGAGCACTGCGCATTCAATCTCGCGGCCGCTGACGGCAGATTCGATCAACACCTTGGTATCGAAACTCAAGGCCAGCTCCACCGCTGCACTGTACTCAGCCTCGTCGGTGACCTTACTCACGCCCACGGAAGAGCCCTGATTCGCCGGTTTGACGAACAGCGGCAAACCCAACTTGCCCTGCACCTCGGCAAACCTGGTGCGCGCCGCCGTGGCGCGGGTCAATGTCATGAACGGCGTCACGGCCAGGCCGGCATCGCGCAGCAGGCGCTTGCTGATGTCCTTGTCCATGCAGACGGCCGAGCCCAGCACATCGGAGCCGACAAACGGCAGATCGGCCATGCGCAGCAAGCCTTGCAGGCAACCGTCTTCACCGAGGGTACCGTGGACAATCGGGAAGATCACATCGACGTGGCCGAGCAGTTCCTGGCTGGAAGTTTCCACCAGTTGCTGACTGGCCTTACCCGGCACCACGGCCAGTTCACGGTTGGACTGGTTGAGGGCGATCAGCGCCGGATTTTCCTGATTCAGCAAAAAATTCGAAGGATCGTTGAGGTGCCAGTGGCCTTGTTTGTCGATGCCGATCAGCACCGGTTCGAAGCGTGAACGGTCCAGCGCATCGACGATGTTTTTCGCCGATTGCAGCGACACCTCATGCTCAGCCGAACGGCCCCCGAAAATGATCCCCACGCGCAGCTTGCTCATGACCTGGCCTCACCTGACGAATAGAAAAAAACGACCTGCAGAGAATGCGCCACACAGTGCAGTATTTGCCCTTGGTTTTCTAGCGTACCTGTCGCCTTGCGATCAGCAGACAGGGAGTCGCTGACTGGGTTACCGTGTTGCGCATCGAGCTCAAGACAATCATCACCATGGCCAAGTACCCGCCTCGCAATGACTGGTTCCATCGCGCGCCCGATGTCGGCGGACTACAGCGTTTCGAGGCGTTTTTTGCCGGCCATGGCTACGATCTTCACCGCCACGACACCTATGCCATCGGACACACCCTGGCCGGGGTGCAGAGCTTTCAGTATCGCGGTGGCTGGCGTCACAGCCAGCCAGGCGCAACGATCGTGCTGCACCCGGACGAAGCCCACGATGGCGAGGCCGGCACCGAGTCCGGTTTCCAGTACCGGATGATGTACATCGAACCGGCGCTGATCCAGCAGATGCTCGGCGGCCAACCGCTGCCGTTCATCAAGACCGGACTGTCGAACGACCCCCGCCTGTTTGCTGCCACGGGAGCCTTGCTGCGCAGCCTTGATTGCCCGCTCGATCCACTGGAAGAACAGGATGCGCTGTTCGATCTGGCGCAGGCCTTGAGCACGGTTTCCGGTGTGACAGCCAAACGCTCGGGTTTTGATTACGTGGCCGCGCAGCGCGCGCGTGAATACATCCACAGCGCCCTCGATCGCACCGTGACACTCGATGAGCTGGCGCAACACAGTGGCCGGGATCGCTGGAGCCTGTCCCGGGATTTTCGCCTGCTGTTCGGTACCAGTCCGTATCGCTACCTGACCATGCGACGCCTGGACATGGTCCGCACGCTGCTGACTCAGGGGCAGACACTGGTCAGCGCCGCGCTGATCGCTGGCTTCACCGACCAGAGCCACATGACTCGGCAATTCAGCAAAACCTACGGCTTGCCGCCGGCCCGCTGGCTGAACCTGCAGCGGCGCTGAGCCACGCACAATCGTTCAAGAATCGCGCCGGATTGCTGGCTATCGTGGCCCAGGATCAACCACGAGAGCCCCATGATGAACGCCTACGAAAGCCTGAACTTCGCGGAAAAACTCGCCCGGATCGATTCGCACTGGTCGCCCCGGGTCATCGCCGAAATGAACGACTACCAGTTCAAGGTGGTGAAGCTGCTGGGGGATTTCATCTGGCACGACCACTTCGATACCGACGAAACCTTCATCGTTCTGGAAGGCCAGTTACGCATCGACTTTCGCGATGGCCATGTGCTGGTGAACGCCGGGGAGATGTATGTGGTGCCCAAAGGCGTCGAGCACAAACCCAGCGCCGGGCAGGAGGTAAAACTCCTGCTGATCGAACCCAAGGGCGTGCTCAATACGGGCAGCGAAGGTGGCGAGCGCACGGCCGAGAATGATGTCTGGATTTGAGCGCTGGCCGCCTCACACCTGCAAGGTCTTGCCGTCCACTGGATCACCAATGGTCAAGAAGTGCCCGCCCGCCACGTGGTGCAAGGTGCGCAAGGCGTCTTGCCCTTCGAAGTGCCAGCGGCCTTCGCTGAACACGCGCTCGTCAGCCTGGGCGGCAATCACTTCGGCCAGGAACAGATCGTACTGCTGGTGGTTGTTCGGCTCCGGCAACAGGCGACATTCCAGCCAGGCCACGCAGCCTTCGAGCATCGGCGCATCAACCGACTGACCGGTGAACGTCTGCAGGTCATAGGTTTCAAATTTGTCGCGCCCCTGAGCCTGGGTCAATTCCAGGCCGGAGGTCGAACCGACGGTCTGCACAATGTCGGCCTGGGCAGCACAAGGAACGTTCAGCACAAAAGTGCCCGAAGCTTCCAGCAGCTGGCGAGTCCAGGTGGACTTGTCCAGCACCACGGCAATTTTCGGCGGTTCGAAATCCAGCGGCATGGCCCAGGCTGCCGCCATGATATTGCGCTGACCACCGTGGGCTGCGCTGACCAGCACCGTCGGGCCGTGGTTGAGCAGACGATAGGCCTTGGACAAGGGAACCGGACGGCGGTGGGAGACGCTCATGGAAGTCAGCTCCTGGGGGAAATGAGCCGATTGTAACGGCATCCCAAATGAAAAGATCACAGCCTGCGGTCGCTCCTTCAAAGTGGTCCATCACCCGAGCAGGTACCATTCAACCGCTTGTTCGTGTCGTGTGATCCTGTCGGAAAAGGGCCAAGTGCGCATCTGGTAGCGCTGGACCAGTTGTGTCGGCAAGATCTCGCCCTGTTCGAAATACCGAGCGACGCTCCTGTCTACTGAGTGGTGGCGGGGAAGCCAGCCCACCTTCCAGTATCCACTTACCGGACAGGCTTGGCCGCTATGGCAGTTCGGTGCCGACAAATGAGATTGGCTAAATGCAGGCGATCCCGGTAGCCCCTGTCCAGTGGCCGGATCCAGAAGCTTGGCTTTGGCCAGTTGGTTGATCAGCGCTTCGCTGGGTTTTTCAGGGGGGACATTGGCCAAGCGTTCTTCGAGCCATTTGAGTTTGCCGTCCCAGGATGGCAACGGCGCGGGTGGCAGTGGGACGATTTCGTTGATCTCGGGGACTTTGGGATTGGCGTAGGAGTAGCCCGAGAGGATTTTCCAGATTTTTTCGTAGCGATCGGCGCGTTCGAGGTCTTCCTGTTGACCGAGGTAGTGCAAGCGATTATCTGGCTTAGGGTCACGGAAGCCTTTTTCCAATCGGCCGGCAGCGCCGTCGTTACCAGCTACAACGCCCATCTGGAAGAGCTCGAGCGCTTCTTGGTACTCCCCTTTATTTTTAAGGTTGATACCCAGAGCAACGGCTGCCTTGCCATTGCCCTGTTCAGCCGCACAACGGCGCATTTGCCGAGCAACGTCCGGGGCAATGTTGATCGGCGCCAACTTGTCGGCGACATAGGTTTGAGCTAGCGCATTACCTTCATCGGCGGCTTTGCGGTAGTAACGCAACGCTATTTCGTGATCCTGCTGCAACCCAGCCGCGCCGTGCTGCAGGAAGATACCGACAAAGTAGTATCCCGCTGCCACTCCCGCGTTGATCAGTTGCTCACTCATGCGCAAATGCTCTTCACCACGGAGTTTGAAAGTACCGCGCATGGCACCGTTCTGCAGGTTGATATTGGCTTTGTAATGGCCGTTCTCACTGGCGATGCGGTACAAACGCGCTATCTCTGCATCAACAGTCTTGTCCTGCTTAAGCTGGTTGTTCTTTTGCAGCCAGCGCGCGTAATGGAACAGCACATCGGCCTCGGCGGAGGTCGCCGGAATTGTTTCGTGTTGGCAGGTGAAGGCGAGACTAATGTTGATATCGGTGAGCGGGTTTACAAAGTCCACCGACAAAGGCTCGGCATTGTTAGCGCCACAGCCGGTCAAGGCGATGAGTATCAAACAGCCCCATAAATGCTTAGGCCTCACCGAACAATATCCATTCGATGTTTTCCTCTTCGACGGTAATTCGGTCGGCGAGCAGGAAACGGCTATGGCTACGCCGGACGTTCAATGTCGGCATGATTTCGCCTTTATCGAAACGTCGGATCTCGTCGATGATGCCTTCCGCTCTCCAATAGCCGGATTGCGGGCAGGCTTGACCGCTTTTGCAGGTCAGCTTGCGGTAAGGCTCCCGGATGAAATCGGGAGATGCTGGCAGCGGTCGACCGGAAGTGGGGTCGAGGAGCTTGGCCTTGGCCAGTTGCTGGATCAGCGCTTCGCTGGGCTTTTCTGGCGGGGCGTTTGCCAGGCGCTCTTCTAGCCATTGCAGCTTGCCGTCCCAGGCGGGGAGTTTGGCTGGTGGCAGCGGGAGGATTTCGTTGATTTCGGGGACTTTGGGGTTGGCATAGGAATATCCCGCAAGTATCTTCCAGATTTTTTTGTAGCGGTCGGCGCGTTCGAGATCTTCTGTCTGACCGAAATAGTCCATTTTGTCTGTCTTAGGGGGGCCGCGAAAGGCGTCGTCCAAGCGACCAGCGGAATGCTCGTCTCCGCCGGCAACGCCCATCTGCAAGACTTCGATTGCTTCGCTGTACCTTTGATTTTTTCTTAAATGGAGCGAAAGCATGATTGCAGCTCTGCCATGCCCCTGTTCAGCAGCACAACGGCGCATTTGCCGAGCAACTTCTGGAGCGATGCTCTTTGGCGCCAGCTTGTCCCCCACATCGTATTGCGCTTGGGCGTTGCCTTTATCTGCGGCCTTGCGAAAATATCGTAACGCCATCTCCGGATCCTGCTGAAGCCCGGCCGCCCCCTGCTGAAGGAAGATCCCTACAAAGTAGTAACCTGTCGCCACACCGGCATCCATCAGTTGTTGACTCAAGCGCAGGTGTTCGGCGCCACGCAACTGGAACCGTTGCCGCATCGACCCGTTTTGCAGGTTGATGTTGGCTTTGTAATGACCATTTTCGGCGGCGATGCGGTACAACCGTTCGATTTCGACATCGACAGTTTTGTCCGGTATGAGCTGATTGTTTTTCTGCAACCAGCGGGCGTAACGAAACAGCACGTCAGATTCAGCACTGGCTTCTGGGATATTTTCGTGGGCACAGGTGAAAGCCAGATTGGCTTTGATTTCCGTCAGAGGTTTCACATGAGGATCCTTCTTCATATAGTTAAAAGTGCTACGGCTATCGCAAGCCGCCAACAGCAGGCAGGAGAACAAGAGAAAACGGCGCATCAGTCGAGGTCGCTCAGTTTGGCTTTTCCGTAGAAAAATTCGACGAGGGGGGCGTAAGGAGTTGTCTCGTCTTCTTGGCTCTCTTTGTTGTAATCGATGATTTTCTGCCAAGCTTCGAATGCATCACCCACCTCCTCCTGCACTCCCTTCCCATCCGTATGCAGATCCCACAACCGCCGCCGCATTGCCTGGGTCACACTCATCCACTCATGGGCAATGTTCAGCTCACTATCCACCTGCATGCTGCGGGTATTGATGTTGGCCGAACCGTGGGTGGTGAACACGTCATCGACGATCATCAGCTTGGAGTGGACGTACACCGGCATCCATTCCCTGCCCGCCGGTGAGTCCGGCGCGACCAGCGAACACAGGTGCACTTTCAGGCCGGGGATGTCCTCCGGGGTGACGGTGCTGTCCTGGATTTGCTTGATGTGCCAATCAAGTTCGGCCTGCCACTCGGCCAGTTCCCGGTGCCCGGCGCGGTCGCGGGGCTCGGGCATTGGCCGGGGGGATGCTTGCGCTTTTACCTGTTCGATGCGCCGCAGCTTGGTCACTTCGGGAATGGTCTCGGCCCGCCCGAGGCTTTCGAGCATGCGCTGGGTGTTGCGGGTGCCAGCGCCCACGCTGTCGTCGCCGGCGTTGGTAATGACGAACAGGTGCAGGGGGCCGTGCAGCCCGGGATCGCGACCACCTTCGGTTTGAGCGGCGGCGACTTTCTTGATCAGTTCAGCCAGGGGCGGCCAGCGAAAGTACTGGTTCTCGATGTAGATGAACTGGGTCGCGTTGTTCACCGCTTGCAGGTAGAGCGTCTCAATGTCGCGTTTGCCTTCCTGGGCCTGGGTGCGCAGGATCTGCGCGATTTGCTTCGTTGCGCCGGGATTGCATTGCAGCTGCAGCCCGAGCTGCTTGGCCTCGCGCGACGCCATCAGGTCCTCGCCAGTCTCCTTGAACCAGGCCGTGGCGAAGTTGTGGTGCAGGTGTTCGAGGATGGGGCCGCTGACCTGGCTGGAGATGTCTTGGCGTGGGGTATTGCCACGCGGGCCGGCGCAGGGTGCCGGCTTGCTGCCTTCGGCACGGTTCAACGCCGTGTGAGCACTGGTGTCCCAGTACTCGTCGAGCATGTTGTGACCCATGACGAAACCGACAGCGCTTTCGGGGGTTTCGTAGTCGACCAGCACGGTCTTCTGGTGGTGGGTGGCGGTGAGCTTCAGGGTTTGGCGCATCTTGCTGCTGATGTCCGGGTCGAGGCTTTCATACTTCACCCAGTGGGAAATTTCAGCCCTTTCCTCCCAACTGAAACCACGACTGACGAATGCTGGGAGGCCGTTCGCGACCTGTTGCGCCGCTTTGTTGCCTGCGACCGCACAGCGGGCAAACCACTCGCGGTCTTCGGTGTATTGCGCCTCGGTGGAGCGCTGCAGCGCCCGATCGGCAATACGCAGCGAGCCTTTGCCGGGCAGGTTGGCTTCGCCGCCCACCCCCGCCAGATTGAATGGCATTTCCCAGCCCAGTATGCGTACCTTTACCCTTGGCCGGACCTTGGCCTTGGCCAGAAGCAGTTCACCGATGCTCGGCGCCTTGCCATCGCGGATGAAATACATCGACGGTTGGAAACCCCAGCAGATGATGTCGATAGATTTTTTTGCCCCCGCGATGGCCTCGTACACGGCTTTGAAGGCTTCCTCGCCGTTGATCAACGCTTGATAGGTAGCGCCTACCGGATGGTATTCGGTGTTGCATACATACCAGGGCGCCGTGCAGGTGGCCGTGTTGGTGTGCTGCAGCGCGATGGGCACCACGCATTCGAATTGAGTCATCGGGTTTTCTCTCCTTGAGGGGCGATGTGCGCGGCGTACTGCCCGCGATGATCGGTGTGCGAAGCGGGCTGGTTGACGCTGGTATCGGTTTGCGAGGGGTGGTTGTGCAGACCCTGATTGGCGAGTACCGCCTGCTCGGCATTGCGGTAGTCGGTCGGTACCGGGATCTGGTAAACCGTGCCGTTGGCCAGGAAAACGCGGTAGCCTCGGGTCACCACCTGATGGTCAATCGATATGAGGCCGGTCTTGTCCAGCACGCCTTTCTTGAGTACCGCGCCGTCGGCCAACAGCGTGTAGGGCATGCCGGCCCAACCGTGACTGGAGGCGTTCGGAGCGGGCGCCAGGCTCAGGTTAATCATTTCTTTCGATAGGATTTTGGGGTAGTCCGGGTGCGTGGCCTTCATGTTCGCCGGGCCGCTGTAGTCGTAGTGCGCCGCCTTGACCTTGTGGTCGCCCGCCGTGCCGGACTCGATGCAGCACTCATCCAGGCTTAGGTAACTGCCGCCGCCGTTGAGGACGATTTTCTTCTTCGCGGTGATGTGGATTTCTTCTTCGGTACTGGTGATGTCCAGACCGTGCCGGGCGATTAGTTCCAGACGATCGTTTTGCGCCTGCACGCTGACAGGGCCCTGATTGGCGATCAGCTTGATCCCGAGCTTGCGCACGAACAGGCTCAGGCCTTGCCCCACGCCGATGAACAGCCGCTTGACCACGCTGAGGTCGGCTTCACCGCCAGCGTTGAGCATCAGGTTTTTCTCGGCGGCCAGTTGCAGATGCTGGCCGCTGGTCAGGGCGATGCCTTGCGGGGCGCTGAGCAGCAGGACCTGGGATTTGAGTTGTTCGAGGTCCTGGCGCAACAGGTTCAGTTGTGCCGCGACGTCGGCCGGATCGGCGTTGGCGGTTTGGGCGTCGACCGAGAGTTGTTGCAGTTGTTCGCCGGCCTGTTGCAGGCGGCCGAAGGCGGCGTCCATGTCGAGTTGCGCACCTTTGGCTTTCTCCTGTTTGTCCGCGCTGATGAAAAGACCCTTGCCGCCACGAATGGCGCCCCAATCATCCGTACGCAGCTCAAACCCTTCCCCACGTTTCTTCCGCTGGCCATCCACCAGATACCCCAGATTCAGCTGACTCTTGCCGCCATACTCGGTGCTGAGCTTGATGTGCTCCTGCCCCCGCGTGTCATCCAGGCGCAGCTTGTTGTTGGCCGGCGTGCGCAGCACGTTGCGGTGGTCGTTGCGCTGGGTCACCAGGTCGGGGTACTGGTCGTCGTGCAGGGCGTGGGCGATGTAGGGTTTGTCCGGGTCGCCTTGTTCGAAGGCGATCGCCACTTCGGTGCCAGCGATCAGCGGCAGGTGCAGGCCGTAGGTGTCGCCGGCGTAGGCGCGGGCCTGGCGCAGCCATTTGCTTTCGCGGCCGGCTGGCCAGGTGTCGCGGTCGAAGAGGAACTTGACCCGGTAGCGCCCGTGATCGTCGATTTCGGTGTACATCGGGTTGCTCTGGGGGTGGGTGATGCGCGCCGGCAGGGTGCCGGCGATCTGTGGTTTGGGCGGCACCTCGGGCCGGAAACACAGGCGCAACGCGTAGGGCATGGCCTCGAAATCGCAGGTCAGGCTGCGGTCGCGGGCGGCGCGCGTGGTGATCTTTGTGATCACCACGCGGGAGGCGAAGGCCTTGGGGGCGTCGCCGCTGATGGTCAGGACCTGACCCGGGGCCAGGGTGGCGCTGCTGCTGGTGCCGCTGAGGTGGGTCTGGTTGTTGAGGTAGCGTTCGTGGCGCAGGCGCGCATAGAAAAAGCCGCTTTCGCTTTGCAGGTCTTCGTCGCGCAGGTGGGACTTGCCGAGCACGCGGTAGGGTTCGGCGTAGTGGTAGGCGTCGCCGTAGGTGTTGTCGGCGACGCCGCGGGTCGTGGCCACGCCGTGGGTGGCGGGCTCGCCGAGGGTCTGGTCGACCTCGCCGTCGAGGTAGGCGCGGCTGTCGTCGGGGTGATAGGCGCGCACGCTAACTTGCTGTTCCACCACCTTATGCCGGGTTTGCAGGGCCCAGACGCTGTCCTCGACGCTGTTGCTGAAGCCCGAGGGCGAGCGCAGCGGCAGCTCGACGTCGAACTGGTAGCAGCGCTGATCGTCGCAGAACTCGACGACGTCGAAGGCGAGCTCTTCGTGCTGGATGCAGCGGTACCAGATGCCGACGTCGGCCAGGATCCGGCTGATGAAGGCCAGGTCGCTTTCCTGGTACTGCATGACCTGCTCGCGCTGCGGGTACTCGCGCTTGAGGTTGAAGCGAAAGTGCCCGGTGTCGAGACCATGGCGGTCGCGCAGAATGCTTTTGACGATGTCTGGCACGGACTGGTGCTGATAGATCCGCGTTTGCTGGCCGCGATCGAGCAGGGCCAGGCGCGGTTGCAGGGTGACTTCGTAGCGGGCTTCGTCGATTGAGCCGGACAGGCGCTGGCAGGCGGTAATGCGGCCATAGACGGTGCGCAGGGGCTTGGGCGGTCTGGGTACTTCCCAAGAGGCCACGCGCAGGGTCGAGGGGTCGGCGAACAGGCTGAATTCGGCGTACTGGCCGATGAATTTTTCCCCGCCGATGTCGAGGTCGCTGGCGGTGAATTCGATGCGGTAGAGGTAGGGTTGGCTGAGGTACTCATGACCCTCGAAGGTGAGGACGTCGAGGTGGGTGTCGAGGCCATCGATCTGTAGTGTGTGGCGGCTGTGGTCGAAGAAAACGGGCAGAATGGTGTTCAAGTACGGACCTCCCTGGGACATTCGGGGGAGGCTTCATTTCCATCCCCGTTCAAGCGCTCGACAGCTTTCAGGAAGGCAAAAAAGGTTGATATAGGATGCTTCCGGCGCACTCGTAGGATGCGTCCGAGTGTTGGTGCAACGTACCTGTAGGACTATTCGCGATCTTGTCGGCGCCCAGTGCCGCGGCTGCTTTTTGACAGGGTTAAACCGTTCGGGTCGAACGCTACTCCAGAGCGCAAACCCTGCGTGTTTAAAAGCCCTCAAGGTTACTTCGTGAAAGCCACAGCGCCTTGCATCGTTGCCTACACATACTCCAGAATCCGCCGGCTTGTAAGCCTTGGGGCTGGGTTTTATCGTTTGCTGGTCGCTGAAAAAAAACAGCGATCGGGTTTGGTAGCCCGTCCTCATATGGCGTATAGCGTCACCATTTCCAGGTGCTTTTCTACGGCACTTGTATCAATGGCGACCATGCGCAGGGCACCCTCGGGTGCGCCGGGTTTGCCATATGGGCCGGTCTACCAACCTTCGCATGGTCACCACATTCGTTTGGTAGCGAGGGTGATGACTCCATCAATCCCATATGGAGTTTCATCTATGTTCAAACCGACACCTAACCCCCCGGAAACCGATCCGGAAACGTCTTCAGAAACCCTCGATTCAAATACACTTCACGAGCCGTCCGAACGTATCCCCTCAGCCGCTGACATCCGCGCCCCCCCCACGCAAGCTCTGCACCATGTTTATCGTCAACACGGACCTCCATGCCGAAACCCTACTCACTCATGCCTGCGAGTCACTGGCATCGGCCAATGTCATGACCATGGATCTGGCGGATCGTACGGAGGGGACAAGTCGCAATACCCTGCTAGGGATTGCCCAAGTCATCATGCTGGGGGAACTGGCGGTGAACCGGGCGCTGTATCGGATTGATCCGCCCGAATAGAAATCAAAAGATCAAAAGATCGCAGTCTGCGGCAGCTCCTACATTGGATTGGCGTACATCCTGTAGGAGTTGCTGCTGCGATCTCTTAACGATTAGACACTAGTTGGACAACTGATTGGCAAACTGCCCCACCGCGTTGACCACTTTCTGCGCGCCGTCCTGGATCTCGACAATCACCGTACCCGCTTCCGCCGCCAGTGCCAGGCCCTGCTCGGCCTGAAGCTTGCCGTCGGTCATCAGCGCTACGGCGTTGCGCGCCATGTCCTGGTTCTGCCGCACCACGAGGACGATTTCGTCGGTGGCCTGGCTGGTGCGCGAAGCCAGTTGCCGGACTTCATCAGCCACCACGGCGAACCCCCGCCCCTGCTCGCCCGCACGGGCCGCTTCGATGGCCGCGTTGAGCGCCAGCAAGTTAGTCTGCTCGGCAATGCCGCTGATGGTTTTGACAATGGTACCGATCACCAGCGACTGCTCGTTCAGCGCTTCGATGCCATCGCCGGCGGTTTGCATATGCCTGGCCAGGTCGCGCATCACGTCCACGGCCTGGGTCACCACGGCGTTGCCGCGCTGGGCGCTTTGGTCGGTTTGCTGCGAGGTGCTGTAGGCGATGTTGGCCGCCTCCGCGACGGCTTGTTCCTGATTGACCTGATCGGTAATCACCGTGGCGAACTTCACCACCTTGTAGAGATTATTGTTGGCATCGGCCACCGGGTTGTAGGACGCCTCAAGCCAGACCGTACGACCATGGCTGTCGACACGTTTGAAACGGTCGGCCACGTACTCGCCCGCGTTCAGGCGACGCCAGAAGTTATGGTATGCGTCACTGTTGTATTCTTCCGGCAGGCAGAAGGTGCGGTGATGCTTGCCCTTGATCTGCGCCAGGCTGTAACCCATACCGCTGAGGAAGCGGTCGTTGGCGGTCAGCACGTTGCCGTTGAGGTCGAATTCGATCACCGCCGTGGAGCGCACCAGCGCGCCGATCAGGTTCTCGTGTTCGCGGGAGGCCTCGATGGTGCGGGTCAGGTCGCTGGAGAAGATCGAAAAACACTTGATCCGCCCGTCCGCCGAGCGCACCGGTTGCAGGATCGAACGCAACCACGCTTCCTGGCCGGTACCGCGCAACAGACGCACTGCGCCGGCGAAGTGCTCGCCACGGGTCAGCGCGTTCTTGAAGCGCAGCTGGAATTCATCGGATTTCACGTGATCCGGGACCAGATCGTCGATGTGTCGGCCAATCAGGTCGCCGCTCTTGTAATGCATTTCGCCAAGGAAGTTCGGGTTAACCGATTGAATCCGCCCGCTGCTGTCGAGGGTCAGCACCAGCATTTCGCTTTCCAGACTTTCCTTCACTTGCTGGAGGCTGGAGAGTTCTTCACGAAGAGCCGACAGCTCCTGCTTCAAGCGTTTATTGAACATGGGAAAGCACCGATGGACAGGGGTAGAAAGCGATATGCAGCCTAACCATCGGCCTTGGAAACATTTTCTTAAGCGTGCTCCAGGCTTGTCCTACAAAAAATAGTTACGACATGCCCGATCAATGCGCGCCAGCCGCAGGACAGCCTGCGATTCTCGGCATCCGCGCACCGAAGTACGCCGCACTGCCCATGCCCACCGCGCCCATCACCGCACTGAACATCACGCAGATCCATGGACTCCACGGCATCAGACCGATCAACAACAGCGGTGTGACACTCGCCCATGCGGCATAGGCAATGTTGTAGGTGAACGAGATCCCCGAAACGCGAATCCGCGCCGGGAACAGGCTGACCATCACCGATGGCACCGCGCCAACTACCCCGCAGGACAGCCCGGCCACCGCGTAGGCCAAGCCGATCCAGTCGCCGCCCATGATCAGGCAGGCATACAGCACGCCGATGCCCAGCGGCAGGAGCAGGCTATAGAGCATCACTGTGCGCCAGGCGCCGATGCGGTCGACCAGCAACCCGGCGAGCACGCAGCCGATGTTCAGGAACACGATGCCCAGCGCGCTCAAGGCGAAGGTACGGCTGGCGGTCATGCCAAAGGTTTTCTGCATCATGGTCGGGGTGATGACCACGAACACCACCACGGCCGAGGTCAGCACACAAGTGAGAATCATCGCCGGCAAAATGGCCAGGCGATGCTCGCGCAAGACCGTACGCAGAGGCAGCTCACCGGCCGCCTCGCGCTGCGCCTGCATGGCCGTGAACACTGGGGTTTCGCTGAGCCAGCGACGCAGCCACACGCCAATCACCCCAAACACGCCGCCTAAGAGGAAGGGATAACGCCAGGCGTAATCGAGGATTTCCGCCGCAGTGAACGCCTGCGCCAGGAAGGTCGCGGTCAAAGCACCGATCAGGTAACCGAAGGTCAGCCCCGCTTGCAGGAAACCCAGGGCATAGCCGCGATGGGCGATGGGTGCGTGCTCGGCGACGAATACCCAGGCACTGGGTACCTCACCACCCACCGCCGCGCCTTGGAGGATGCGCAGGGCCAACAGCAGCAAGGGTGCGAAATAGCCGATTTGCGCGTAGGTCGGCATGATCCCGATCAGCAGACAGGGCAACGCCATCATCAGGATGCTCAGGCTGAAGACTTTCTTTCGCCCCAGACGGTCGGCGAAGTGCGCCATCAGGATGCCCCCCAGCGGTCGCGCCAGGTAACCGGTGACGAAGATCCCGAAGCTTTGCAGCAATCGAAGCCACTCGGGCATTTCCGGCGGGAAGAACAACTGGCTGAGGGTCAGGGCGAAAAACACGAAGATGATGAAGTCGTAGATTTCCAGCGCCCCGCCGAGAGCGGCGAGCCCCAGGGTCTTGTAGTCCGAGCGGCTGAACGGCGTCGGGCGCGAATCGGTGTTAGTCATGAAAGGAACTCTGGCACAGGCAAAAACCAAGGCGCCCATGGTCTACGCAAATGCACCGGCGGACAACCCGTTAGACCAAAGTCCCATAGCCACGAAACAGCCCCGCAAAAATCCTCGGCTTGAATTAATGTTGGCGCCTGTTCAGACGGGCGGTTACTGCCCCGAAGACCACTACAAACATAATAAATCCGAGGTAACCCTGTGGCCGCTGATATCGAAGATAGCCGCTCCGCCCGCTTTGCCCTGCGCTGTTCAAGTTTTGCCGAACGCTGGTTTCCCGACTCCTGGGTGTTTGCTGCCCTGGCGGTGATTATCGTGGCCCTGGCCACCATGGCGATGGGTGCCAAGCCCACCGATGCCGCAGTGGCGTTCGGTGACGGCTTCTGGAGCCTGATCCCGTTCACCATGCAGATGGCGTTCGTGGTAATCGGTGGTTACGTGGTCGCCAGTTCGCCACCGGCGGTGAAGCTGATCGACCGTCTGGCGAAAATCCCGAAAAACGGCCGCTCCGCCGTAGCCTGGGTGGCGCTGATTTCCATGGTTGCGTCGCTGCTGAACTGGGGTCTGTCGCTGGTGTTCGGTGGTTTGCTGGTGCGCGCTCTGGCCCGCAGAACCGATCTGAAGATGGACTACCGCGCCGCCGGTGCCGCTGTCTACCTGGGTCTCGGCGCGGTTTGGGCCCTGGGCCTGTCATCGTCCGCTGCGCAATTGCAGGCCAACCCGGCCAGCCTGCCGCCGTCGATCCTGTCGATCACCGGGGTGATCCCTTTCACCCAGACGATCTTTCTTTGGCAGTCCGGTGTGATGTTGCTGGCTCTGATCATCGTTTCACTGATCGTTGCCTACGCCACCGCCCCCGGCCCGAACTCCGCACGAGACGCCAACGCCTGCGGTATCGACCCAAGCTTCAACCTGCCACCGCTGCAACCACGCACCCGCCCCGGCGAATGGCTGGAACACAGCCCGCTACTGACGATTCTGCTGGTGCTGCTGGCAGCCGGGTGGCTGTTCCATGAGTTCTCGACCAAACCGGCCATCAGCGCGATTTCCGGGCTGAACACCTACAACTTCCTGTTCATCATGCTGGGTGCGCTGCTTCACTGGCGTCCGCGCAGCTTTCTGGATGCCGTATCCCGTGCGGTACCGACCACCACCGGCGTGTTGATCCAGTTCCCGCTGTACGGCTCGATCGCCGCACTGATGACGACGGTCAAGGGTGCCGATGCGCAGACCCTGGCGCACCACATCTCGACCTTTTTCGTCAGCATTGCCTCCCACGACACCTATGCCCTGCTGATGGGTGTGTACTCGGCGATCCTCGGCTTCTTCATTCCGTCCGGCGGCGGCAAGTGGATCATCGAAGCGCCGTACGTGATGCAGGTGGCCAATGACCTGAACTATCACCTGGGCTGGGCCGTACAGATCTACAACGCTGCCGAAGCTTTGCCGAACCTGATCAACCCGTTCTACATGCTGCCGCTGCTGGGCGTACTGGGGTTGAAGGCGCGGGACCTGATCGGTTTCTCGTTCGTGCAGTTGCTGGTGCACACACCGCTGGTGCTGTTTTTGCTGTGGGCACTGGGCACGACGCTGACGTATACGCCGCCGGTGATGCCGTGACCCAAATGGTGGTGATGACATAGAACCCTGTGGGAGCGAGCTTGCTCGCGATGGCAATGTCACTGACATATTGATACTGAATGTGCCGACACCATCGCGAACAAAAACGCTCCCACAGCGGTTTGAATGCACGTTGCCTGACAGCTTTTTGCCTCCCCCTCTAGACCAACCGCCGCCTGCGGTTTCAGTATGTAGCACCCACGCCAACGGGAAACCACGCTGAAAAGGATCTGAGCATGCTAAAACTTGCAGGACTGACTCTCGCAGCCGTCACCCTGAGTGCCGCTGCCCACGCCGATGTTGCCCTGAAACTGGGCAGTACCGAACGCGTTACCCGTCTCTTTGCCTATCCCAACAACTGCAACGTGATCTGCTTTCGCAACTGGACACTTGAACAGACCGTCGAGCATTACCTGACCCAAAGCGTGCAGCGTGATGGCTACACAGGGGCGAAGGTTCTGATCAAGACCGATAACAATCAGCTTTATGCCGAAATCAGCGGCGTACCCAACGGCTATGAAAAGCCCCTGGCCGCGCTGCTCGACGCCGGTGACCTGGCCTACAACGGCGCCAGCAAACTGAATGCCGATGGCAAGTGGGCGTATAGCTGGTACCTGTTCCTGCCGTTGGGCATGGCCCTGGAAAACCGCAAAAGCGTCGAACTGCTGCACTTCCCGCCAGACTATTCACTGACCCAGGCCCAGGATTATCTGAGGTCCGCCACTACGGATCGCTGGGCCACGCTGCTGACAGCCAACGGCATCCCGGCCGGGCAGACGCCGGGCTACCAGACAATCATCGACATCGCCCCGATTGCCGCACCGTCCAACGCGGGCAAAGACCTCGAAGGTGTCTACGGCTACTTCAAGGATTACCAGACCACCATGGTCAAGGAAGTCAGCCTGAACGCCAGCGGCGCAGCCCTGCCGATGGTCGCCTTCGGCACGCCGGTACGTAACTGGATCAAGGAGCAATACGGGCAGACGGTGAACGTGTTGGGCCTGGTCCAGATCACCCCGGACAACGGCGTGAAAGTCCCCGTGCTGGGCTCCAACCATCCGAGCTACATTTGGTACGCCGCCGATCCGGCAAGCTACACCGGCAGTGACGCCCAGGCCAAAGCCGATGCGGCAGGGCTGAAAGTCATGGGTCAGGATTTGAGTGCTGCGTGCTGGCAGGCCGCCATGGGTCGCCAACCGGACAGCAATCCGGACGTTGAGCTCAATACCTGCAGGCAAACCTGGCAAGTGGCCCAGAAAGAAAAAACCTGCGAGCTGTTCTACACCTCGATCCGCAACCTGTCGCCCCAACAGGCTGTGGGCAAATGCGCGACAGCTTCGATCGTGTCCCAGCTCAAGCAGCTCAAGGCCCCGGCACCAGCCACGGCGAAACCTGCTCCGCCGTTGTAACCTGATGAACGGCGAAAAAATCTGTCACTTATTACAGTAGACCGCCCGTGGTATCTGCGAGAGGCTTGGGCTGAACCCATGTGCTGCTGTGCTGACAGGACCGTCGGTGCAAGGAAGTCGCAGCACCCAGCAGACAGGGATTGCTATGAAAACTCACGCCCCTCAACGAAAACGCCCACAACCGCCGCAAGGCGTTTACCCCTTTTCGGAGCTGCCCGTTCGCCTGGGATTTCCTTCCTTGGCCGACTTCGAAATCATTGAAAACGCCAAGGGCGAAGCCACGGGTATTGCCGCACGGCGCGAATTCCCGCGAATCACCCGTATCTGCCGGGCGTCGGGGCGTTTGCTGCCCTACCGCTGCCGGCATACCCGCCAGCTCGCCCCGGGTGTACACGTCTACGACCCGCGCTTCTGTGGACTGTTGCGGCACTCCTGCGACCCCAATGTCTTTCTGGACTTGAGCGAGTTGTGGTTATGGGCGCTGAAGGACATCAGCAAGGGGGACCGGTTGACCATGGACTTCGCCACCACAGAGGACAAACTGCAACGCCAATTTGCCTGCCAGTGCGGCTCATACGAGTGCCGTGGCTGGATTACCGGCTACGACGAGTCGCCAAACGCCGACGGCCAGGCGTTTCTGCAACGCTGGCGTCGGCAACGTCATTATTGACGGGTATTACTGAGGGTCGACCGGACGCAGGCGGTACTGCGGCGGCAGTTGCTCGAAGCCGCTGATGGTGGTGTTCAGGCTTTTCCAGCGACCATCCTTGATGCCGTAGATGCAACCGTGGACCGACAGGCTCTGCCCGCGGTGCCAGGCATTTTGCACAATGCTGGTATGGGCGACGTTGGCCACTTGCTGAATCACGTTGAGTTCGCAGAGGCGGTCGACCTGTTCCTCTTCGGTGGCCAGTTTGGCCAGCTCTTCGCGCTTCTCGTAGTAGAGATCGCGAATCGAACGCAGCCAGCCGTCGATCAGGCCGAACTGGCGATCCTGCATCGAAGCGCGTACACCGCCGCAGCCATAATGGCCAGTGACAAGGATGTGTTTGACCTTGAGCACATCGACCGCGTACTGAATCACCGACAGGCAGTTGAGGTCGGTGTGCAGCACGACGTTGGCCACATTACGGTGTACGAACAGATCGCCCGGCAGCATGCCGACGATCTCGTTGGCCGGCACCCGGGCGTCGGAACAACCGATCCACAGGAACTCAGGGGTCTGTTGGCGAGCCAGCTTGGCGAAGAAGTCAGGATCTTCCTCCTTGATCGCAGCGGCCCAACGCTCGTTGTTATCAATCAGATCTTGTAATTCGTTCATGCTTTGAAGCCTCAAGAATGATGCGCAGCTTTGACTGACAACCGTCCGTCGGGGTCACGCGCGAAAATGCAGATGCTTTCCCGATCCGGAACACGGGGCTCCATGCCGGTGGAATTCTCGGTACCCACGGAGGTCAACCGTAGTAGGGCCTACAGTATGAGGAATTGCCATGAATGATTCACGACGTCCGTACGATGCGGTGCAACCGGAACCCGTCGATGACAACGAAGACCGCATGGGCTCGGTGCGTGAGCTGGATTTCGACGCCGAAGAACCCAGCACCAGAATCGGTGACGAACTGCCGGAAAAGGAGCACGAGCAACTGCTGCCTCGCCAGCGCGGACGTGAAGCGGGCCTGACCGCTGCCTCGACCGGTGACCATCAACCTACCGATGACGATCTGAGTCCGGAAACCCTGATCCGCGAGGACGGCGCCCGGGATGCCCATGAGGCGGGCAATGATAGCCGTGCGGATTGGGACCTGAGCATCGTCGATGAGGACGACATTGGTGGTGGCAATGGCCTGGATGAGGCTGAACTGGCTCGGTGCGATCCGATGGACGGCAAGCGATAATTTTTTAGTGCCTGCTCGCGAAGCTTTTAAGCTCAATCCACCAAAGTGCAGGCCATGACCACCGCATCTTCGCGTCCGCCCACCGCCGGGTAGTAATCCCGACGCCGGCCGATCTCGTTGAAACCATATCGTTCATACAGTTTGAACGCAGCGGTATTGCTGTCGCGCACTTCCAGGAAACACTCCCGGGCGTCTGCCTTGTAGGCGATCGACATCAAATGCTCAAGCAATGTCAGCCCCAGGCCACGCCCTTGGTTTTCCGGCTTGACCGTAATGTTGAGCAGGTGCGCCTCGTCGAGGATGATCTGCACCACACCGTGGCCGACCTGTTGCTGACCTTCGAACATCAACCAGATCTGATACTTGCCCAGGCCATCGAGGAAAATCCCGCGGGTCCAGGGATGGCTATAGGCCGCATATTCGATCTTCAGTACAGCTTCCAAGTCCGCCTCGGTCATCGGGCGAAACGATACAGCGTCACTCATTCGATTCTTTCCAGCGCGCCATCAGCCGACGCATGGCTTGCCAGACATCAGCCTTACGCCGTGGCTCATCCATTAATAATTCCAGGCCCGGTACCGCCCAGGCCGAGCCCAGGCCTTCGATCTGCAATTCACAATTGAACGCCTCGGCATCCGCTTCGCCGGCAAATCGCACCGCAGGCAAGCCGATCAGCCACAAGCAGGCGCAGGGCGTTTCTTCCATGCGCACCGAGAGAAAACCTTGCACGAAGTCGCGGGCCGCTTCCGGACCCTGATCCATCGTGCCACGCACCAACAACGGCCAACGCACCGGCTCACCGACGATCTGCGGGCTGTCCGGCAGACCGGCGGCGCGCAGCATGTCCTTGAGCAGCAGGTAGGCAGGATCGCGAGTCTGGAAGGATTCACCTGTGGGTAACTCCACCAGCAGCAGGCAACGCCCGGCCCGCAATAATTGCAGGGCGAAACGCGGGGGCGGCACGATGGGTGCCTTGACCACGGCTGGCGTCTCTTCGGCCTCTTCCACTGGTTTGGCGCCGGAGCGGGTGCTGGCCAGCGATGGCCGAGGTACCTCGATCTTCGCCCGCTCGGCCGGCTTGGCCACAGGCGCCACGGGCGTATCGGCCACAACAGCGGGCACGACAGGCGCGACCACAACCGGCTCGGGAATCTCCAGCAGCTCGGGCCGCGACGGTGCGGCAAAGGGCAATTCGGTGCGCGGCAGCCAGTTGACCACCTGCATGGCGGCCAGATAAGCGCGACGACGGGACTCGATAAGCAAAGGTCGGCCACTTGTGGATAACTAAAGTGCGCTGATTCTACCGCCGTTCGCTCAAGATCGCCCGCAGTTGATCGATGCACTTTACCGAAAAGAAGGCGACAGCCCGTCCCGAGAGTGAATCGCATTGCCCCCGATGCAGTACAATCGCGGCTTTTAATCGCCAACCAGCCGGCCATTCCGATGATCGAACCCAAGCGCGTCTTGCGCGCCCTCGCTGAACACTGGGCACTTCTGGAGCCACTGTGCGAGCACTTCGACCAAGGCACACTGAGCCTGAACGAACTGCGCACGCAACTGGCCGCCCAGCAACTCGACAGTACGCCGCAGGACATCACCAGCCTGCTGGATGTGTGGATTCGCCTCGACATCCTGGTTCCCGTGGCCAAAAGCCCGAACCGTTTCGAGCTCAATGCGCAGATTCACGACTTCCTCGCCTATCTGCGTCGTGAACACCGTCTGGGACTGTGCCTGGAGATCGAAGCCTACCTGCGCCATCTCGAGCGTCTGGCCGGTTATATCCAGGACGCATTCGATATCCGCGACGGCAATGACCTCGCCCGCCAATTGCGCCTGCTCGACATGCGAGTGCGTGACGTGCTGAAAAAACTCGATAACGACGAACAGGCACTGGTGGCCGTCGCCGAACGGGCGAAAACCAGCGACCGGCAGATTCCGTTGCGCCAGCGTTACGCCGAAGTGCTAGCGACCTGGGATGAATACGTCGAGCCGATGATTGATCTGGTGAATGCCGACGGCGCCTTCGAACAAGGCGTGCGCAAGGTCGAAACCGTCCTGCTGAAGATGCTCAGCGAACAGCAGCGCCTCGGCCACCTGGTCGACGACGACATGTTGCTGCGCACCCACGCGCGCATCCTCGAAATGCAGACCAGCGCCCAGTTGACCTTGCGTCACGCCCGCGAACTGCTGCTGCCGCTGCGCGAAGAAGCGCGCCGGCACAACGCCGTGACCCGTGGCGCCGCATTGGCCCTGTCGATGATCCGCCGCAAAGGCATCGACGCGGTGCCACAAGCGGCGATGCCGATGTTCACCCGCCCGCAGAGCACTTTCCTCGGCAGCGCCAGCCAGGTCGAAGCCTACGTTTATGCCCTGGCGCGTTTCGAACCGAAACCGGCACGTTTCCCCAAGGCGCACAAGACCCACAAGGGCGGCGATGCACCACGGGCGCCGCGCACGGTCCGGGAAATGCTCGAGCGCTGCGAAGACGCCTTGCCGATGCCGGACCTGATGACCTGGCTGCTGGAGCAGGAGCCGGACGGCGCCACCGACGAATTGTTGTACTGGTTCTCGCGCCTGTCGCGGGAAAAACGCTTCAAGCGCGAGCGTCTGGAACGTCGCGAATACCATACTCACGAGCACCAGGTCAGCCTGCGCTCCTTCGCCCTGCTCTCGGTCAGCGACACCGCCGCCGAGGATTCTGCGAGCACTCCCTATGCATCTTGATTTATCCGAACTGTCCCAGCTGGCGCCGATCTTTCGCGAGCTGTTCAAGGGTTATCACGTCAGCCGCCGCGATCCGGAGCTGTACGCGCAGTTGTCGAACTTCCAGGACCAGTACCGCACGCTGTTCAAGGCCCTGGGCTTTGAACTGGTCTGCGACACCCGTGGCTTCTACTACTTCGTGCCGGACCTCGCGGCGGCGGCGGTGAACAAGACCGCCCAGCGTCTGGCGCTGTTCACCTTTATCCTCGTCGAACATCTGGCCGATCAGGGCCGCGACCCGATCGCCGTACTCGACGGCGGCAGCCTGGGGCGTGATGAGTTGCCGTCGCTGCTGGAGAAATACCGCGACCTGTTCATCCAGGCCGAAGTGCAGACCCAGGACGAACTGGAAGAAAAGATCATGCGCCGCATGACCCAGCTCGGTTTCGCCAGTGAAGAAAACGGCATCTACCGTTTCCTGCCGCCGATGCACCGTTTCCTCGATGTGTGCCTGTCGGTGCAGCAGGACCGCGACCTGGCCGCCAGCCTGCACAGTGTCCTGCCGTTGCCGGTGCCATTGCTGATTGACGAAGACAGCGACGAAAAACTGCTGCAGACCGACGACCCGCTCGACTTGGCAGAGTTTGCAGATGAAAGCGAAGAAGACGCCCTGGCCCGCGCCATTGCCGAAGAACAGGAGCTCGACGCATGAGCAAGGAACGTTACGGCATCCGCCGCTTTGCCCTTTTGAATACCGCCGGCTACAGCCTTGGCCTGTTCCCGCTGGAAGAGCCGCTGTCCGTGTACGGCGCAAACAACCTCGGTAAGTCCGCCTCGATCAACGCCCTGCAGTTCCCGATCCTGGCGCGCATGTCGGACATGAGCTTCGGCAAGTACAGCCTGGAACAATCCCGGCGCTTCTACTTCGCCTCGGACACCAGCTACATCCTGGTCGAAGTGAACCTGCCCCACGGCCCCCACGTGATCGGTGTGGTCGGTCGCGGCCCGGGTGGCGGTTTCGGTCACCAGTTCTTTGCCTACGCCGGCAAACTGGACCTGGCCCACTACCAGAAGAACGACACCTGTCTGCGCCAGAAAGAACTGTTCACCAACCTTGAACGCGAAGGCCTGAAGGCCTACGAACTCAAGCCGGATGAACTGCGCCGCTTGCTGGTCGGTGGCCACACCTCGATCCCGCTGGACCTGACGCTGATCCCGCTGCGCTCGACCAGTGAGCAAAGCCTGAAGACCTTCCGCGCGCTGTTCATCAACCTGCTGCACATGCGCGAAATCACCGCGGCCAAGCTCAAGCAACTGTTCCTCGACGCCTTCGAACACAGCCTGCGTTCCGGCAGCGTCGATTACATTGCCGCGTGTGAAGAAGCGTTCCGCGATGTACGACGCATGGAGCAGGACTACAACTCGCTGGTCGCCGCCGGCCCCTTGGTCGAAGCCCTGGCCAACGGTGTGAAGCAACGCGACATCCTGCGCGGCAAACTGCACCGGATCTCACCGCTGCTCGACTCCTTGCTCGGCACCTGGTCGGACTACGCCAGTGCGCGCAAGGAAGAGCTGACCATTCAGGCCGAACACTACCGCAATGAGCAGGATGCCCTGCAAAACGACCAGCGCGGCGGTACTCAGGAACTGATGCGCCTGGAGCGGGAAATCACCGGCATCCAGCGCTGGCTCGGCGAATTATCCGTACTCAAGCATCGCTTTGCCCTGGTCGATGACGTCAAGGTGTTGGAACAGCAACTGCTGGCCGCGAAGGACGCCCACGACGAACTGGCCGGTGCGCTGGCACAATCGCGCCAGTTCAGCGCCGAAGACCTGGACGAGCGCCTGCGCGACCTGGAAAAACGCCTGAAGTCGGTCAAGCAGCAACTCGATCACGCCGATAACAACAGCTACGCCCGTCTGCGCGAAGAATTTTCGCAGCAAGACGTCGAACGCCTGATGCGCCTGTTCAACAGCGCACTGTTCAGCCTGCCGCTGGGTGAACACGGCATCACCCTCGACGACGACGGCGAGTGGGTCAAATCCGTGGAGCTGATCCTCGACGGCTTCAAAGGCGAACGCTTCGAAGTGCCGGGCCTGTCCATCGACATCTCGCACATCGAACCACCGGCGCTGCAGGCCCTGGCTGACCGCGCAGCCCTGCGCGACCAGAAGGAGCGCCTGGACAAAGAACTCAAGCAACTGAAGACCCAGCAGGCCGTGGCGGCCGACCGCGCCGCAAGCAAGACCCAGACTGAAGTGCTGTACCAGCAAGTGCTGGATGCGCAGAAAGCCCTGGAAGATTTCCGTCGCGCGCAAACCTTGAGCGCCGAGGAAGGCGACAAGCTGGAACAGATGGCACAGATGGAAGCCGCACAGGACGAATTGAAGCGTTCCAGCGATGCCTTTACCGAGCGCGTCCAGCAACTGTCGGCCAAGCTGCAACTGGTCGGCCGCCAGATCGGCGACATGGAAGCCAAGCAACGCACCCTCGACGACGCCCTGCGCCGTCGCCAGTTGTTACCGGCGGACCTGCCGTTCGGCACTCCGTTCATGGACCCGATCGACGATTCCATGGACAACCTGCTGCCACTGCTCAACGACTATCAGGACAGCTGGCAAGGTCTGCTGCGGGCCGACGGCCAGATCGAAGCGCTGTACGCTCAGGTACGCCTCAAGGGCGTAGCCAAGTTCGACAGCGAAGACGATATGGAGCGTCGCCTGCAACTGCTGATCAACGCCTATGCGCACCGTACCGACGAAGCCCTGACCCTGGGCAAGGCTCGCCGTGCCGCCGTGACGGACATCGCACGGACCCTGCGCAACATCCGCAGCGACTATGACAGCCTCGAACACCAACTGGCACTGTTCAACCGCGAGATCAACAAACGCCAGGTCTCCAACCTGCAAAGCTTCCGCATCGTGCTCGCACCGAACAAGGAAGCGCTCAAGCACATCGACCAGATCATTCACAGCGCCGGTCAGTACGAAGAAGGCGAAACCCTGTCGGTCTTCGACCTCAGCCAAAGTGCCGAGCAGGACAACAAGAACGAAGAGGCCAAGGAATACCTGGCGCGGCTGGTGGCGGCCAACCACAACCAACTCGGCCTCAAGGACTTGTTCGAACTGGCGTTCGAAATCACCAAGGTCAACGGCCAACCGGTGATCCACACCGACATTGACGGTGCCGCATCCAACGGCACCACCATGACCATCAAGGCGCTGACCAACATGTACTTGTTGTTGCACTTGATGGACCGTGACCAGGCAGGTCGCGTGCGCCTGCCGTACTACCTCGACGAGGCGGCGGACATCGACGAGAAGAACCAGGCCGCATTGCTGGAAACCAGTCTGCAACTGGGCTTCGTGCCGATCCTGGCGAGCGTGAAGCCACAAGTCTGCGCCAGTGTCGCCATCGACCTGGAAGGCGGTAGCGGCCCGGCCGGCATCTACATCGATGAGGCGGACTGGAAGTACATCCGTCGTCACGATCAGGTAAGGGCGACGATCAACGAACAAGCGGATGTACCGGAACTGGATGCGGTCTGAGGCTTGAATCGAAGGCAATAAAAAGGCCGCGGTCCAATGGATCGCGGCCTTTTTCATAGGTGTGTCATTTAGCTTTGCAAGTGAACTTCAGGGCCTCTTCGCGGGCAAGCCCGCGAAGAGGCCATCACAGATGCCAGAAAACTACTTACCGAGGGAGATCTTCGGCGCCCAGCCCAGCCACTCCTCTTCGAACTTGTCGAACAGCGCGAACGTCTGCTCCGGTCGCGCCGGGCTACCCATGCGCTCGCCATCCGGCGTAGCAAAGGCGACACCGCCCTGAATCATCGTCTCCAGTGATTCAGTACGCACCGTTGCACCTTTGAACAAGCCAACATCAAAATCGAAACCGCTGGTGTTCCAGAATCGTGTACCGCTGCGTACCAATGGCGCGTACTTCGGCTCGATCAGGATGTGGATCAGGACGCGATCAGCGGTCTGGCCCAGTTCATAACCGGTCACCTTGCCCACAGTGATTTCGCGATACGTCACCGGCACGCCGGCCTTCAGCGAACCACGACGGGCCGCGCTCAGCACCAGACTCAATCCCGCTTCCTGCTTGGCAGTTTCGGGCGCGGCGGCCAAAACGACAAAGCTCTTCTGCGGTCCCAGGTTCTTCGGCGCCGGTTGCACCTCGATGTATTGCCCGGTCACCAGGGTTTCGAGGTTGGACGTCTTGATCAGACCCAGTTCAGGCTTGACCACCCAGAACTGACTGCCGACCCGGGCTATGCGCTCTGGCACTTCGGTAATCCGCGCGGTCAACAGCACCGATTGCAGGTCCTCGCTGAGATCAACATCCTCCACCTTGCCGACATCCAGCCCCTTGAAACGAATCGGAGTGCCGGTGCGCAGGCCATCAGCGCGATCAAGCTTGAGTGTGATGACTTCGCCCTTCTGCGTAGCGTCTTCATGGTTCGCAAACAGACGGAAACGTGGAATACGCTTCTGCAACGGGGCGTTGTCCTGCGGGGTCTCGAAGGCAATGCCGCCGGCCATCAAGCTCTGCAATGACTCGCTTTTAACCTGGACCCCGCCGGTCAGTCCGCCCGTGAGGGTGATGCCACTGGCGTTCCAGAAGCGCGTCGAGCCGTTGACCAGGCCTTCATATTCCTTCTCGATGTGCACGCCAATGATCAGTTGTTTCTTTTTGCGAGAGAACTGATAGCTCTGTACGGAGCCGACTTTGACCTGTTTGTAGAGAACCGGGCTGCCGACTTCCAGCGAACCGAGGCTTTCCGTGAACAAAACAAGGTGCAGGCCCGGTGCACGCAGATCCAGCGGCGGTGCCTTGGCCCGGGCTACAAACTCCCGCTGTGGCGCCGAACCCTTGTCACCAGGCCGCACAGCGATATAGTTACCTTTGACCAACGCCTCGAGACCGGTAATCCCCGCCAGAGAAATCGACGGTTTGACCACCCAGAACTGGGTTCCTTCGACCAGGTAATCCTCGGCCAATGGGTCCATCGTCAACTCGGCGGTTGCGCCAGACAGATCCGCATCGACCTTCAGCGTTTTCAGGCTGCCCACCTGAATACCCTTGTACATCACTGGTGTGCGACCGGCCTGCAAGCCGTCGAAATCACTGAGCTTGACCTTCACCCGGATACCGGCGGCAGCGGCGTCAAAGTCTTCATAGAGTCTGAACGGCAGGCTCGGATCGGTAGGCGGACTGTCCTTGCGGTTTTCCGGTGTGGCGAACGCGATGCCACCGGCGACGATGCTGGCCAGGGACTCACTGCGGACCTTCACACCCGACAGATTGGCGTCGATGCTGATGCCGCTGGCATTCCAGAAACGTGTGTGTTTGCGCACCAGTTTGGCGTAAGTCGGTTCAATGAAGACCTTGAGCTCGACAGTGTTCTGGTCCTCGGACAATACATAGCTTTTGATCTGGCCTACTTTGATCTGTTTGTAAAACACCGGACTGCCACGGTTCAGCGAGCCCAGGCGGTCGGCCTTGATAGTCAAGTGCAGACCGGGCTGGGCATCGGAGAGCGGCGGTTCCTGGGCCAGGGCCTTGAACTTGCGGACCGGCTCGCCTTCCCCTGGGCTGATGGCGACATAGTTACCGGAAACCAGCGTCTCGAGACCGGTAATCCCTGCCAGCGTTACGCTCGGCTTGACCAGCCAGAAACGCGTGCTGGTTCGCAGGTATGGCTCTACGTCCTTGTTCATTTCGATGCTGGCGATCACGCCTTTGGAACTGCCTTCGTCATCGAGCTTGAGGCTTTTGACCTTGCCGACCGACATGCCTTTATAGACAACTTCGGTCTTGTTGGCCTGAATGCCCTCGCCGCTCTCAAAACGCACCTGAATCTCGATACCGGTCTCGTTATAGGCACGCCAGCCGAGCCAGCCGCCGATAATCAAGGCGATCAGGGGCAACACCCAAATGGCAGACCAGTTCGAAGCCGGTCGGGTTTTCGCTACAGGCAAATCAGTCATGGTCGTCGTCCGACTCCGTATTATCCCAAATCAGTCGGGGATCAAAAGTTACCGCGGCAAGCATCGTCAGAATCACCACCGTGGCGAAAGCGATGGCGCCAAGATTGGCTTCGATGCTGGCAAGCCGCCCAAAATTCACGACAGCCACGAGGATGGCAATCACAAAGATATCGAGCATCGACCAGCGGCCGATGAATTCAATGAAACGGTACATCCAGATGCGCTGGCGAGCCGAAAGGGGCTGACGGCGCTGCACGGAAAACAGCAGCAGAGCGATGCCCACCAGCTTGAACGTGGGCACCACGATACTGGCGATAAACACCACGGCCGCAATGGGGAACATTCCGTAGTGCATCAGTTCGATCACACCTGCCATGATCGTGCTCGGCGCACCTTTGCCCAAGGAGTTCACGGTCATGATCGGCAACAAATTAGCCGGTATGTAAAGAATGGCGGCGGTAATCAGCAATGCCCAGGTGCGCACCAGGCTATTCGGGCTGCGGGCGTGCACCAGCGCCCCACAGCGCGTACAGACTTGCTCATCGGTATCAGCTTCCTGCCTGTTCAATTCATGACATTCCTTGCAAATCAGAATGCCTGCATCAATCGCCCGCATGGGCATCCTCTCCTGATAACGCTTGCCAGATCTGGTGAGGCGACATTACGACCTCCAGCCAGACTTGAATCAGCAATAAACCAATGAAGCACACCAGGCCGAAGCCTACGGTGATGGCTGCCATATCTGCCAGTTTTACGATCGCCACCAGTACGCCCATGAAGTAAACCTCGAGCATCCCCCATTCGCGTATATGGTGATAAATGCGATAGAGCAGCAAGCCGTAGCTGCGTCCGACATCAAAACGGATACTCAACAATACGGTCAGTTGGCACAGCAGCTTGAGCAGTGGGATCCCCATGCTGCACAGGAATACAATCACTGAAACGCTTTGCATACCCGTGTCAAAAAGAGCGACAACGCCGCTCCAGACAGTGTCTTGCGAAGACTGCCCGAGTAGATTGAGCTGCATGATGGGTAAAAAGTTCGCCGGAATAAACAACAACAAGGCGGAAATGACCAGAGCGAGACTGCGCTGTACAACGTTGTACCGATTGGCATAAAGCTCATAGCCACAGCGCGGGCACAAGGCTTTTTCGCCATGGGCGAGTTCGGGTTTACGCATGAGCAAGTCGCACTCATGGCAGGCAACCAGATTTTCTAGTGGTATTTCTGACAGCTCTTTGGCGTCAACCGAATCCGGCATAAGCGCTCTGACTCTGAAAAAGTTGGACCTATTCTAGTGTCGCGGGACAAAAATAACTGCGCCAATTTGTGCTTGATTGATCGTGCTTTTTTCTACGACAAAAACAAAACCCCTACCTGCATACGCAGATAGGGGTTTCGGAATTTAATCTTGACGATGACCTACTCTCACAT
>NZ_JBYTDD010000038.1:0-66377 GCF_058791055.1 Pseudomonas sp. EU05-FHT14B02
TGTGATGCCCGATCAAAAAAAAGAATATCATTTATCTCTAATAATCAATCACATACCTTGATTAACTTTTAAAAAATAGACTGACGCGGCAGAAAAGCTAGCAATAGTCTATTTTTTGAACGTGACGTCGTATCGTGTTCGGCAGCCAATTTCGATCGTTGATAGAGACTGATGTAAGTCGCCGCTCGGCAGACTTCGCCTAGATTAGCGTTGTGGAGAGTACATCCATGGCAAATCAGCTAACCCCTGGGGAACTCATTGTCGCCAAGGGAAAAGTTGCGAAAGTCAAACAGGTATTTAGTGACAAAACGATAAGGGTAACAATTGTCGACTCTGGTGAAGTAATACTGGTGTCGGCGCGCGACATTCAGCGAATCCCTAGTGTTACGGCAATTAATGGTAGTGATCATGGGGAGGGTTTGAATGTCAATGATTACACCGTTGATCAACTTTCATTGGCAGCTGAGCGTTTTGAAATTATCAGAAAGTGGAAGGTTGAGGGAGGGGTAGTCACTAAGTACTGTTCTTTACTGGGTGTATCAAAGAGTTACTTCTATCGTTTGGCTAAAATTTTTGACGCTGACGTAGGCCCACTATCTTTAATTGCGCAGACACGGGGTGTCAAGAAAGGCGTTACGAGACTGGATGAGTCGGTTGAGGTCATAATTTTCAAGGCTGCTAAAAAATTCAAGTCGAAAGGAGCCAGCTACAGCAAAGTGTGGAGCGAGGTGGATGTTGCATGTAAGGAGCAAGGTTTTTCATGCCCTTCCAAAGATACGGTATTGAGGCGTGTACGCTTAATCCTCTCAGAAAAAACAAGAATGAGAATTAAAGAAGGTCCTGATGCCGCGACGCAAGAATTTTCAGCTCGCCCGGGTAAAAAAAATCTTGAAAGGCCGCTGCAATGGGTACAGATGGATCACACCCTCGTCGATATAATTCTGTTGGCTGATGATCGCATAAATATTATTGGACGCCCGTGGCTGACAATTGTAATTGATGTCTATACCAGGGTTATTCTTGGTTACTATCTTAGCCTTTACGTCCCGTCTACTGTTTCAGTGGCTTGCGCTCTTAGTCATTCTGTCCTTCCTAAAGTAAACTTTTCGGCAAGTGTTGGCTTGGATCCAGAAGACTACCCCTACTATGGAAAGCCTGAAGTCCTTCATATGGACAATGCCGCAGAGTTCACCAGCCCAAAATTTAAAGTAGGGTGTGAATCTTTTGGGATTTCCCCCGAATACCGACCTGTAGGAAGAAAACATTTTGGCGGTCATGTTGAACGGCTGATAGGCACGTTCATGACTACTAAGGTGCATTTCTTGCCGGGGACTACAATGTCAAATTCTGTTGCGCGCAGAGGACTTAACAGCGAAAGAAATGCAACCATGACCTTCTCTGATTTTTTTCGCTGGTTCTCTCGCGAAGTAGTTGTCTATCACTCAACAGTTCATAGCGCATTAAAGTGTAGCCCGCGACAAGCGTGGACAAACTATTTCGCGCCCAACGGAGGGCTTCCTTACCCCCCGGCAGGCTTGAATTCCGAGCAATTAAAGATTTGGTTCATGCCTCAAGAAGACCGAAAAATTAATCCTGGTGGCATTAATTTGCATGGCCAAGTTTATTGGGATCCTATATTGGGGTCTCATGTGGGGACTAGAAATGTCATAGTCAAATATGACCCGTACGATATGAATGTTGTATGGGTGAAATTGGATGGCCAATTTTGCCCAATACACCTGTCTGACGTAACCGTTGAGGCTCCTACCTATGAGGAATATCGTGCCGGCAAGCTCTATCGTCACCCAGTCCGCATCGGAGCCATAGATAGTGATGGCGGGTTAAAAGCCTACAGAGGGAAGCAAAAAATTGAAGAGGAAAGTAAAAAGTTAACGCAGAAGGAAAGACGCCGAGAGGCCGCTGAAAAAGTCTATACTGAGGCAAATCCAAATCCTAGAAGTAGTAGCTTTAACGCTGACAGGGAACATATCAAGCCAAATTATTCAGCCTCTCCAAAAAAATTTCGACCTGGGGATGAGTCATGAGTGATGAGCACGTCCGGTCGGACATCAGAAAATATTTGTCTTCTAATATTGATACGCGAATAGCCTTAATTCATCAAGAAATATGGGTGAACAATAACTCTAGTGCAGCTGTTTTTCGCATGATGAATAATATCGCGGATGTACCAGATCGTATGAGTGCGCCTGCTTTGCTTGTGGTTGGCCCAGGTGGCTCTGGAAAGACGGCTATAATATCTAAGATTCCAAACCATGTAAAAAGGAGTGCAGGGTTGATTTTTGTCTCCTTGGCTGCATCCCCAGAAATAGATACCAAAAAAAGCCTTAAAGATGAGATAGCTTTAGCGCTCGGAATACCAGTTGGCTCTGGCTCAAGTCGCCGAAGTAGCTCTGACCTGCCAAGCGAGATTAGAGAGGTTATTAGGCTGAGGCAAATTTGGGGGCTGGTGATCGACGAGTTTCATGATGCACTGCTACGCTCGAAGCAAGAGCAGCGTTTTAACATGTCTATTCTTAAAAAGCTGCTCGGCCCTGAATATGGATTGAAACTATTTTGCTTTGGCACTGCTAGTGCGCGCAACGCACTTAAATCCAATTATGAATTTAAGAGACGTTTTCACGAAGTTGCTCTTGATGACTGGATAGAGAGTGAGGAGTTCAGGTCATTCCTCTTGGAGGTAGAGGAGTCCCTACCGCTAAAACAGCCATCACATTTGTACTCTGAGGAGATGGTAGGCACTATTTTATCTATGTCGAATGGGCGCATGGACAAAACACTCGAATTGATAAGGGCGGCTGCCTGTTATGCCATAAAAATGGGGGGGGAGAAGGTGGATGTTGATATGCTGCGGCGAGCAAACAAGAATCCTTGGGGCTATTAGTAGTGAGTTTCTCTGGCTTGCCAACACCAAGTTCTGAAGAAACACTTTCATCTTGGTTGTTTCGATGCAGCATTAATCCAAACGCCGCTGGCTTCCCTCGATTATCATCAACAGAACGCCCAGCGTATTGGTGGGAGGGTGTGGAGATCAAATATTCGGACCCAGACTCAGAATTCTTATCCGCCAGCCAGCGATTAAGTTGTGTAGCCGGGGACATTACCCCTGAACTATTACGAAATTTTTTTTGCCTTCGAGGCGATAAATTAGTCGAATGGAGGTATCGCCGTTTTTTTTGCCCTGATTGCTTACGCGATGATGTGGCGAATGGTCGTTTGCCTATATGGCGGAAGGACTGGTGTTACATTTATTCTTGTGTCTGCGCTGCCCATGATCGAGAGTTGGTGAGACTAGTTGATACACCGCGTTACTCAAGGGCATGGGATGCGTTTGTCCAAAGCTGCAATTCGATATCAAACAATGCCTCCATAGAGGAAACTCTATTCTTTCGTTTTTGCTCAAGTACCTTCACAAAGATTGAGCATGCTCTGATCAGTAGAGACAATCAACAACCTACATTGCACGATTTATTTTATAGGCTATTCAATATTTTCCTTCAATGTCCCTTTCGTGGTAGTAGAGGCGGAATCGCTAGAATCCACTTGCAAACGAGGAAAGATGCACGAGCACCCGACGCAAGCTCTTTTGAGCAGAGTATATTATTGGGGGCGTCCACGGCCGATCCATCAAGTAGATTTGGTAGTTTGGTCTTAACCGCATCACTACTGGAGATTATCCCCTACTCAAGGTTTTTGATATTTACTAAACTGTGTGAGAAAAGAAGGGGCGGGATGCTGATCCCAAGAGACCTGCATAAGGCAGCGATTTTTCCATATATCAACAGGGCAGGCTATGAAACCTTGTACCGTTTTTTAGGGGGTTTCCCTAGGAAAGATTTTCCGTTGCTAGATCGCCATCTTCAACTTCAAGAACATTCGTATGTTCAAGATGGTGTCCTTGGCAAGCGTCTATTCGGATACTCACAATGAGCTATTAAATGCGCATGCCTATCGTTGCCGGCTGGCTGCAAGGAGAAAAACTCCACATGCTAGATGCACGCAGGGCTTTTAACATTTAATTTCCTGCTAGTTAATGTAAGGATTATGCCGAGATTAAGGAAAATCAGGACATAAGACCTGTATATTATTGATATAAAGCAGTTTATATATTTGCGCCTTGCCCCTCCTGCGTCATACCTGCGAGCGTCTATGCTGATCTTTTTGCATGCTTGGGTGCTAAGCGATGGCTGCTTTGGAGAGAACGGCATACCCACGACTCCGCAGCTATTCGTTTCCTCAGAAGAGCTTGGCTGGATTTCCAGAACAGCGCAATCCTGCTCTTTCGCTTGGGCTGACGGTTCAGTTCAAGGTATTTCAATGACACCGGCGAGAGCGAGGCGACGACCTTGTTTGATGCAGCCTTCAATTACCAGATTGCCAAGGACACGGATCTGGCGGTCAATGTCAGTAATCTTTTGGATGAGCAGCATGTCGTGGGCTCCGGAACTGCGGATTACTACAATCCGGGCCGAGAACTCACCGCCAAGCTGAGCTACAGCTGGTGAGCCTGTCAGTAATGGCTCCTGTTGTGGTGGTATCTCGTGTTCTGGCCGCGATCTTCGGCTGCTATGCATTCGTCTAGGGCGTGGCGGCGCTGAATGGGGTTGGGGTCGATTACCATGCCGCCGAGCAGGCGATGATGATGCTGGCCTTCGTCCTGTATCTCGCGCTGTTTCCGCAGCCAGTCTGTGGCGGGTCTCGATGGTACTGGCGCTCGGCAGCGTCTTGATGCTGGCTGTTGCCTGGCAGCTGCAGCGCATGATCATCGGATAGGAGCAGAGCCATGCTGAACAACTTTCGCCAATCCATGGCCTGGGTACACACCTGGTTCGGTTTGGTGCTGGGCTTCGTGCTGATGGTCGTCTTCTTTTTCGGTGCACTGTCGGTGTTCGACCGCGAGATCGATCGTTGGGCGATCCCCGATACGCGCTTCGAGCCGCAGCCTATGCCGTCCTACAACAACCTGCTGAAACAGGTATTTGCCGATCTCAAACCGCATCCGGTGGATATGGCGGCAACCAAAGGGCGGGTAATCGGCGACCTGCCGGCGCCGGAAACCATGCCCATGGTCTCGCTCTATGCCTACACCACCCACCGAGATCCCGTGCTGAGCATTGGTGGCGAGTTTGGTATCCCCAACCAGCCAAAGGACCCAGCGGATGATCAATCGTAAGATCTTCAAGGAGTTTTTCACCTTCCGTCCGCGCAAGCGGACCCAGCGCAGCGCGCTGGACCTGCATAACATGACTGGCGTGGTGGCGTTGCCGTTCCACTTCTTTTTTGCCTTCACCGGTTGGTGATCTTCGCGTCGATGTACTACTTCCCGGTCTCCGGGACCTTGCTCAAACCGCTGCATAATCGGCATGAGGTGATCGAGGCGGCGCATACCGGCTTGCCCCATGATGAGGCCGGTGTGCCCGCGAAGATGGCCTCCGCCAATGCCATGGTGGCCGAGGCCAAGCGCATCTGGGCTACGCGCGATATGCCGGGAGAGGTCGGGCTGCTGACTATCGAGCATCTAAATGACGCCAACGGCTACGTCAGCATCTACCGCGCCGGCAGTGATCGTGTGGCGCTGGTCGGGGAGGGCATTCACTTCAAGGCCAGTACCGGCGAGCTACTGCGCAACGACCCGCCGAGTGACCCGGTTGGTTCCGTCAATCAATTTCTCACCGGCTTGCACCTGCAGCACTTCGAACACTGGGCGCTGCGCTGGCTGTACGTGGCGGGCGGTCTGCTCGGCTGTGTGTGCATCGCCAGCGGTTTTGTGTTCTTCGTCGAGATACGCAAGCAGGAGCACGCCCGACTCGGGCTGCAGGGCTGTCGGTTGGTTGACGCCATGGCAGTCACCACGGTTACCGGCATGCTGCTGGCAGCGGTCGCCATGCTGGCGGCCAACCGGCTGCTGCCTGAGCCCATGCCTGGCCGTGGCGAATGGGAAAAGTGGGTGTTCTGGGGTGCCTGGCTGCTGAGTTTGCTGCATGCGCTGTTGCGTAGTGCACCAGTGGCCCAGGCGCGGCACAATCCGGCCTGGCGCTGCTCTGCGTCGCTGCGGTGCTGCTCAACTGGATCACCACGGGGGACCACCTGGTCAAAAGGATGCTGCTTGAACCCTACTGGGCCGTGGCCGGCGTCGATCTGAGCCTGTTGGCCTGCGCGCTGATAGCGCTACTCACCGCGCGTCGTCTGGCAAGGCCGGTTGAGGTCGCGGACCGGACTCGCATCGGTGGGGTGGCCTATGAGTAATGCAGGTCTGTGGTTGCTGGGTGCCGCCGCCAGCATGGGCTTGGCGACCAGTTGGTTGGCGTTGTCCCTGCCGGCGCACTGGCGCCAGGTGTTCAGCGCCGACGAGGTTGCGCCGGACTATCTACGCAGCCTGGGCTGGCTGGCGCTGATGGTATCGGCTGTGTGCTGCTTCAAGGCTGACCATCCGTCGATGGCGGTGCTGGTCTGGCTCACCCTGTTGCCGGTCGCCGCCGTAGCAACGGCCATAACGCTGAGCTACCGGCTGGGGCTGCTGCGCCTGTTTTGCCCGTTATTTCTGCGCACTCGATAAGAGTGCGCGGCTTCTGTATCTGCAACATTGTGGTTGATCCGATCGTACTGCTCACCTCAAACCGGGCGAGCTTGTTCACACTGGATACGCCGACCATCCCATGTCACCTCGTTGTGGGATGCTTGCAGGATCGAGCGACGCGAACTCTTACCAACGTATTTGCGCTCTAGCGTCGGCAACAGTTGGCTGACCTCGGTTCGTTTCCGGCTAACACCCGCCCCCAACGTTTAAAGGCGCTAGACGCGATGCAGGTCGAGCCGAACGACATTCTGGCAGGAACTGTGTTGAAGTCGCAATCCGGGTTGTACCGTCCGCTTCTGGCCGTTTGCGGAAGCTAGAGGTATTTAGCCCGACAGTAGGATCACTGTTACGGTGAAAAGTGTTCGTAGGCGTCAGAGCGTCCCTTGGGCAGATCTGCCTGCTGGAGCACCCGCCGCAATCGGGAAAGAATGTTCCGTTCAATACCCTGTTCCCTGCGGCAAAATGGCCGACATCACACCTTACCATTCAGAACGGCGGTACCGAACACTTCCCATATCAAGAGCAGATGGTCGGCGTGTCGCTATCTCAGGCGCCCTCGAAGGGTTAGACATCGCATGTGCACAGGCCCTCCGGAACAGCATGGAACGCCTGCCGAAGGTCCCTTGGGGAGTAGCCTTGCCGGATCAGTGGAGGCGTGACTCTTCAAGGCTTGCGTCACGCTAAGCACGTGTCATCGATGTTTGTTGCGATGGGCGAGGTCTATCACTCGAATTCATGCAGTGGCTATTCGCGACTGAATTCATGCTCGCTGTTGATTGCGAGCAAGAAAGCCCGCGCGCCGGGCAGCAGAGCAACTGGCGACGTTGCGATCAAATGCTTTTTGGGATCGGTTGCCGATTCGATTCCATGTCGAACCTACTCAAGTCTCAGGCAACCCTTCAAGCTCGTGATTTCTCGATGGATTTTTTTCAGTAAGTCTTCGGGTTTTAGTTCGGGTGTTTGCCTTTGATAAGCCAGGAACAGAAGCGTTAGGGGATGAATGCCAATGATCTCAGCAATCTGCTCAACCTTTTCAATCGATGGTTTCCATTTGCCGCGCTCGATCGCACTGATATAGCTCTGACTAGGCCCAAGCCCTTCCTGAGGCATATCCTTCGAAATACGTAGATTCCTGATCACCAAACCAAGCGCTTCATTCAGTTCCATTTGCTGTCTCGCAAAAGGAACGATGAAGCCTTTTTAGTGCTTCTGGAGCTATGCTATATACAGCTTAAAAGAGGGTGTGCTGATGTTTATTACGTACAAGCGCGCTGAAATCATGTATCCAGCGCTGTTTGGAGACGACTCCCAGATGTGGCGATTCGTCGAGCTCGATGATCATCGCCCTTGGTTTTACGTGATGATTAACCGCCGCCAGAAGGCAGCCGCATGGAGGACGATGCTCTTGATTCCAACGGAGGATGAGTTCGAGCAGATGCTAGTGAAACGCGCTGAAGGAACACTGATTGAGGCAGTTCAGGTGGTGTTGCCATCGCGGCTGAATGGATCCGGTAATTGGACGATGGAGATGCTCATAGAGCTCGTTAGGGTCTATGATCAGGACGAGCGAGTCATGGGTTACGACTTTAAGACGGCCTCGGGCCATACCTACTCTCAAAGAGACTGCCGCCACACCTTGGCTGCAGCAAAGCAACAAATTTACTGCTCTTCGATGCGTCTTGTTTGAAGGAGGGGTCGCTGACTGGAGCAAGCCTTGAAGGAGTGCTAAAGACGCCCACGTCAGCGCCATGGCATCAGTGGCGCGCATCGCGCACATGCAATTTGCTAGTTCGTCCAGAACGGATAGCTTGGATCGTCTGTCGCCGATCAGCACTGCCCCAAGTGCGGTCTTATCTGCGCCGCAAATGCTGCACAAAATGGCGTCCGCCATTAACTCGATCTGCCGACCGTACAACAGGCCATGCCGAAAGGTACGCATGGCGAGATAGGGCGGGATCCGGGCTCATTGTGGTCCGCCTGTGCCAGGCGTTGGCGACGCCTGACCGTACAGGCGGTTACCGGAGTGATGCTGGCGGGTCGCAGGCTCGCTGCAGCAAGCTGATTCACTGGACCCAAAGGAGCCTCTCAATGAAAATCACAGCGGCGGAACAGTTCGAATGCGTCAGTGACGTCCTTTGTGATGTTTGCGGCGATAGTACGCGTGTTGAAGGATATGGGTTGCAATTTGGGACCCTTCAGGGCAGTTGGGGATTCGGCTCGGTTCATGATGGTGAGCGTTATGAGGTCCATCTCTGCGAACCCTTTTTTTCAGAACAATGGCCGACCTGAAGAGCGCGCGGATGGTGAATACCATGTTCATCGACGTCGACGAAGACTTAGGCAATTTCGGACGGGTCGCTCGCGATGATTTTTTTCAATGACGGAGGCAGCTTGGCTTGATAGGTAACTCCAGCTGGACCAACATTTGCCGAGTCTCGGGTATGCAGGTGATGGCGGGGTGAAAAGCTTGGATTTAGCTGTTTATCGGCCCATTCCCGCTGTTCGCTATTCCTATTAACGCGGGTGCATATGGACCCCGTCTGCAATCCGTACTCCCCTGGCGCTGGTACGCCTCCACCTGAGCTGGCAGGTCGCGATCAACTGCGCGAGCGGGTCCGTCAGTCGATCGGGGGAATTCGCGTGGGCCGACCTGCCAAAAGCGTAATCCTGGTTGGGGTGCGGGGTGTCGGCAAAACAGTACTGTTGAACCAGATGCTGCGAGATGCCGAAGCCTCGGGCAATCTCGCCGTCTACGTTGAGTCATCCGAGTATCGCTCTCTGCCAGCGATACTCGCGCCACAGCTCCGTCTCGCCTTGCTGCGGCTGAGCTGTATCGTACCTGCCAAGAACGCAGCGATAACTGGACTGCGAGCCTTAGCCGGTTTTGCCAAGGCTTTGGAGCCGAAGTTCAGCGATCTCAAGGTCGGTATTGACTACGAAGCCGAGGCAGCTCTGGCGGGCAAAGGTGATCTCGAGGAGGAATTTACAACCCTGCTGACTAAACTCGGTGAAGCCGCCAAAGCAGCTCACACCGTCCTTGTTATTTTCGTGGATGAGCTGCAAAACGTAGCAGAAGAACAGCTCGCCGCGCTTATCGCAGCGCTGCATCGCGTCTCGCGATTGATCTTGCCGGTTGCCCTCGTCGGTGCAGGCCTCCCACAACTCCGACACCCTGCTGGACATGTGAAAAACCACGCGAAGCGCCTCTTCGACTACCTAGAGGTCGGTTCGCTGGAGCCACACCAGACGCGTCTGGCCTTTGTAAAACCAGCGGAGGCCGAGGGCGTGACTGTAGACTCAGAAGCGGCCGACATGGTTGCTCACCTCACACGCGGCTACCCTTATTTCATTCAAGAGTGGGGCAGTCATGTCTGGGACGCAGGGCAGAATAACCACATCACGCTTGCAGACGTCCAGAAGGCGTCCGGGCACGTTATTGCTGCTCTGGACGAAGGTTTTTTTAGGGTAAGACTCGACCGAATGACCGTGGCAGAACACATTTATTTGCGCGCCATGGCTTCGCTTGGGGAGGGGCCTCATCGTTCGGGCGACATTGCGGCATCCCTGGGCCGTACAAGCCGATCTCTCACCTCAATTCGCAACTCCCTGATTAGCAAAGGGATGATCTGGTCGCCGCCCCACAACGGCGCCGCTTTTACCGCGCCGCTGTTCGATCTGTACATGTGCCGGATCATGCCCGGTGACAGCTGGCGGTCTAGCCTTCCAAGGGCTGACGGCATTTTTTGTCCACCTGAAGAGGGCTCAGATGCTTAGAAGCGAATGCACTCATCTTGCTACGGCTACGATGGTTTGTTCACATCAAGGCTGCTGTCACATCGACTCGAATTTGCACGTACGCTGTGGAGTGCTGAGCGGCTAAGTCGAGGCTTCACTGTGTGCGTCAAAAATGGGATCGACTTACCTGTGATCGGGGCGTAGGGTCGCTCATGGATATCTTTTCTACGGGCAGCATCGACATCAGGCTGGCAGGAGCAGAGAACAGAGCATGAGCGAACTCAGTGATGATGAAATAGACCGACTAGAGGCAATGATTCCTAAGCTGGCCGCCGTCGCCACTAATGCTGCGTATCTGCGTGCGGTTGCCGCAGGGCATTCACTGATAATGGCGAAGGATGGCGTGCTCGTACAAATTCATCCTGACGGTTCGGAAAAAAAGCTTCGCGACTTGTGCAGCAAGCACAGGGTCGAGTCTGGTAAGACTTTCAGTGTGGGTATTTGAAGCGCACCTGCCGACCAGGCGTATTCATAAGGCGAGCGCAGGCCACAGCGACTGGTAAGCACTTGACTATCTTGCCCCTGCGACGGAGCCTTCGCTGTCTAGCGCAGGGCCGCCAGCTGTTTGCTTAACTACCCGAGTAGACGAAGCATGCTGAGATGCTGGCTGCTTGGGCGTCGCCATGCGGTCATGTATTGGTTACACCCGGAGTTGCGAGTGCCCAGCTGGGGTTGCGCATCAATTCCGCTACCGTGCAATGGACTCATAACCAGGAGCTCCACCTCTCAATAGGACACGCGTGCGCGGCATTTTCCGACGCGGTGCGTCGACCGCTAGTCAGGCTGGTTGGTTGGGCCTGATGGGGCGGGCAGGGGTTGAAGCAACATCGAGGCGCGGCTGCTCAGCAGCACTCCGGCTTGGAAGTAGCCCATAACGGTTTCGACACTGCGATGTTCAGTCATGGCCATCACTTCACCCAATGGGGCCCCCTGGCGACCCGCTTCCGTTACAAAGCCCGAGCGTAAGCTGTGCGCGGCCCAGTCGCCGTCGAGGCCAGCCAATTTGGCGCGGCGCTGAACGATCCGTGCTACCTGATCAGACGATAGTCCGAACGGGCTGACTTTGCCGCCCTTGTAGAGGCGCCGAAAAAGCGGACCGGTATCGGCGGGCGCGGCGATGAGCCAAGCCGTCAACGCGTGTGCAGCGCGACCCAGCAGAGGTTTTTCGCGACGGGATCCCGTGGTGTCTGTTTTGGTGACGCCCAGCGTATAGAGCCAAGTGTCTTCATCCAGTTTGCGCACATCGTCGACCTGCAGGCCGGTCACCTCGGATCGACGACGCCCGCCGCCACTCCACGCCATCAGGAGGAGGGCGCTATCACGAGTACCGCGAATGCCATCCGTACAGGTCGCCAACATGGCCTCCAGAGCCTCCACCACAGCTGCCGTCTTTTTGCGGACAACTACCCCCTGGCGCGCCTGGGCTTTTCGCGCATCTCGCAGCAGCGTTTTCACTGCCAGTGCTTCAGTTGGGCTTTCCCAGTTGTTGAAGCGATGCCACCTGCCCAGTGCCGAAAGCCGATGACATACCGTGTTGTAGCTCAGAGGTCCCGGCTTTGCCTTCACACGTGCCGCGACTAACGCGGCATCGATGGTCGGCGGTAGCAGATAGGTCCATGCACCATTTGCCAGTGGGCGCGCCAGGTGATCCACCACGAACTGAATGACTACAGTCGACTGTACAGGCGCATCGCCCATCGCAACGCCGTAGCGCAGGTGCAGCCAAGCCGACCAGTAGGCGAGGGCGCTGCGATAGCTCCGTACCGTGTTTTCGGCGGTGCCGCTGGCAACAAAGCCTGCGGCCGCCTCCTGAGCCTTCAACGCCAATCTACTGGGGTCTAGGGTGGGCTCGTCGATCAACGGCATCTGATCAGTAATATATGATACGTCCAACGTATTATATTTCCACTATCCAATAAATAAGGTCGGATAATCTTTAATTATCCAAGGTGAGGCGATTTTTTCGTCGTTTGGCAGTCGCTCACCAGTACATCAAGGGGATGTGCGTCGATGAGCCACGAGATCGAGCGGTACCTGCAGGCCGGTACCCGCCCCAACACCCGGCGCAGCTACCGGCAAGCGCTCGAGCACTTCGAGGTCGCCTGGGGCGGCTTTCTGCCGGCGACCAGCGATGCCATCGTGCGTTACTTGGTCGATCACGCCGCCACGTTGTCCAGCAACACCCTCAAGCTGCGCCTGGCGGCCTTGGCGCAGTGGCATGTCAGCCAGGGCTTCCCGGATCCGACCAAGACCCCGCTGGTTCGTCAGATCCTCAAGGGCATTCGTACCTTGCACCCGAAGCCGGAGAAGCAGGCCGAACCGCTGCAGCTGCGCGAACTGGAGCAGTGCGTGGCGTGGCTGGAGCGGGCGGGCGAGAAAGCACTGGACGAGGGCGACCTGCCGCAGCTGTTGCGCTGCTGGCGTAATCGCGCATTGCTGCTGATCGGCTTCTGGCGCGCCTTTCGCAGCGACGAACTGTGCCGCCTGCAGGTCGAGCACATCCAGGTACGGCCGGGGGAGGGCATGCAGCTGTTCCTGCCGTGGAGCAAGGGCGACCGTGACAACCAGGGACAGACCTACAGTGCGCCGGCGCTGGCCCGCCTCTGCCCGGTGCAGGCCTACAACGACTGGATCTGTGTCGCCGGCATCGCCCGCGGTCCGGTGTTCCGCGGCATTGACCGCTGGGGTCACCTGCGCGAGCAGGGCCTGCACCCGCACAGCGTCATCCCGCTGCTGCGGGCGGTACTGAAAGCGGCCGGATTGCCCGCCGAGTTGTATAGCAGCCACTCCCTACGCCGTGGCTTTGCCACCTGGGCCACGCGCAGTGGCTGGGACCAGAAGGCGTTGATGGGCTATGTCGGTTGGCGCGATGCCAAGTCGGTACTGCTCTATGTGGACAGCACCGGCTTTTTCCCCGGGCAACTGCGGCCGATGGTGCCAGGCCTGGAGGCGGAGGCTTTGTCGAGTTTGCCTCGTCCAATTGCACTGCCGGGCAGTTGACCGCCTCAAGCCATTCAGCACTTCCGGTGATGGCTGCTTTGTTTCCGCGGAGCAATTACACCCAATGCTGGGCTTTGGCCTTGATGTGGCTGGTGTTATTGATACGTATCGAAAGGGCGACGGTAAACCATGAGAGTTCGCCATCAGATGATTGCTCAATTACAGACAGGAATGTTCAGCTTGCGTCGGCATAACATGATGCCACCAGCGACATAGACTCCAGTCATCTGTCAGTCCACCTGACACCGCCAGTCATGAGAGGTTAGAGCAGGCCAATAGTGCTCTGCTGCAAAGAGGATTATCTAAAGTTCGATGCTAGTGTGGCTGTAATCAGTCTCATCGCTGGACATAATTCAGAAGCAATTTTTTTCGCTTTCGGTGTTGCCACAATACCCCTGCCCGAACGAGTAAAGAGCGGATCATTAAATTTGTCACGTAGCTTGACCAGCGAATTGCTTACGGCTGGCTGTGTTACGCCAAGACTCTTGGCTGCTAACGTTATACTTTGTTCCTTGTAAATACACATAAAAACCACCAATAAATTGAGATCGATGGATGCAAATGTGTCCTCGCGAATAGTCATGGCAGAGCTCTCAAATCCCCTTTACAGCATCGCTTTCAATGTTTTCACCAGCATTTCGATGGTGTATTCGCAGCGTTTGAAAAAAATGGATCGGGCCGAGCTTTTGGCAAGTAATCAATCCTGTGCGATGCAGCGTGCGCAAGTGATCGGACACGGTCGATTGGGCCAACTTGCACTTGCGCTCAATCTGGCCGGCACACACACCGAGCAGGAATGCATGTTCCTGCTGCGGAAAGTGTTTCTCTGGGTCACGGAGCCACTCAAGGATCAACCGGCGCTGGGGGCTGGCTAACGCTTTAAGAAGTAGATCCACTTCCGTAAGTTTACTGCGGGAGTTCACCATCAAGGTCGCTCAGGCGATGTTCAATACAGGCTTCAGCCACTGAATGAAATCTTCCACTTCTTCATTGGTGATTTCGTGGCCCATGTCGTACAGGTATGTTTCATGATGCACGTTCAGTTGGTGCAACCAGGCATCCGCTTTTTGTGCCCAAGACACGGGGAGCTTGTTATCACCATAGCCATGAGCAATAAACGCCGATAGCGAACTCAATGCTTGAGCGCTGGCAATGTGTGGTGCCAGCTCAGGGAGAATTCTGCCGCTGAACAAGCCAAAGCCTAGCACGCAATGAGGGGCGCTAAGCCCGACGCTTGCACTGAGAATACCGCCCTGGCTAAAGCCAGCTATCACTGTAGGCATTTGTGGTAAGGCAGTTACAAGCTCCACTAGTTTCTGGCGGCTGGTTTCCGCTTGCTCTTCAACGATCACCGGGCCTTCGTTGGTGAAATTTACCTGAAACCAGGCAAAGCCCTCAGCTGCGATTTGCAGGCGGCTGCGTACCAGCAATATTTCAATTCCTTCTGGGATAAAGCCGGAAAGGCCTGCCAGATTGGTTTCATTACCGCCTACACCATGCAATAGCAGGAGACGTGCACGAGGGGCAGCAGCACGGATTACCCGACGATAGACAAGGCCGGATTGCGGTTCTTGCTGCAGTTCTGAAATGGCTAGTGGCAGGTTCATGCTTGAGTAATCTCCTGAGTGGCGGTTGGGCTTTTGAACAGGTAGCTGTCCATAGCCAGTACGCCGTCGGCGACACCGCCCTCTAGCACATCCACGGCGTAGTGCTCGCCTGCGGCACCGAGCGCCAGAAATAGCGGCAACAAATGTTCTTCACTGGGGTGCGCACGCTCGGCCTCCGGGGCATTGCGGCGGTAGGCGAGCAGCGCTGGCAGGTCACCGGCTTGCAGGGCGTCACGGATCCAGTCGGAAAAACGCGCTACGTACTCAGCCGGGTCGCCGTAGTTGCTACGGAACTCATAAAGGTTATGGGTCAGACTGCCGGAGCCAATGATCAGCACGCCCTGATCGCGCAGCGGCTTGAGTGCCTGGCCAAGCTGCCAGGCACCCAATGGATTGAGCGGGTGGGGCATGGACACTTGGACCACCGGGATATCCGCAGTGGGCAATAGGTGCAGCAACGGCACCCAGGCGCCGTGGTCCAGGCCTCGATTCGATTCGGTAGTTGCGGCAATCCCATTGCGGGAAAGCAGGTTGCAGATTTGCTCGGCCAATGCAGGATTGCCGGTTGCAGGGTATTGCAGGCGATACAGTGCTTGCGGAAAGCCTCCGAAGTCGTGAATGGTTTCCGGCGCCTTGCTGCTGCCTACACGCACGCTCCCACGGGTCATCCAGTGAGGAGAGACGATTACGATGGCGCTAGGCCGTGGCAGCGCTCGGCCTAGCTCAGCCAGGCGTGCCCCGGCCTGGCCGGGTTCGATGGCAAAGGTTGGTGCTCCGTGGGACACGAACAACACTGGATAGGCCAGACTCATGGTTGAAATCCTGCTTAGATATTGGGGCCGCAGCAGCAAGAGGTGGACTGATCGGCGTTGCAAAGCGTGTGCGCCGCTCACTGACCTGCCTACCCACAGCGCACTGATTGGCTGGGGATGGCTCAAAGTTTATAGATTCGATTTTGGAGATAAACTCAGATATTGGTGAATAACTATCTCGAAAACCGGGATAATTGGCGGTCACTTGTCGACTCTTCAGGCCGCTGCCAGCCGGAGCGCTGAGCTACACATCAAGGTGCCAATATTGCCCCCTGCGCCTGGCCAGAACGCAGGTTGGTGAGTAGATCCCTGGTCGGCGGGCTCTAGTATTTGGGGGCTCCCTGGCTTTGTTACAGATCAGTCCGCGCTCATCGCTATGGCTGCTGAGTGGCACCCTGAGTTAATGGGGCTGGCGTTGATCAACCCCGCGCCAAGGTCGCGCAGTAGCTGTCCGTTCTGCCGTTAGCTGTGGCCATACAGCTTCAATAACTCGTCGACCAGGTAACGAATTTTGGGCCGCAGATGATTGCTCTTCGACCATAGTGCGTGGACCTCGACAGGCGCCGGTTCAAAGGGCTCGAGTACCGTAACAACAACCTGCTGGGCGATGTCCTTTTCAAATAGACAGAGCGGCATCTGGCAAATACCGAGGCCGGCTCGCGTGGCTTCAATCATCGCTTCGGCATCGTCAAACTGATAGGTCGGTGGTGGCGAGAACTTCAAGGATTGCCCGGCCTGGGCCATTTTCCAGGGCATTAGGCTGCCGCGGCGATAGCCGACGATGCTGCGGTGCTGGCCCATGTCCTCGAGCGTCAACGGCGTACCATATTCTTCCAGATAACCCGGCGCTGCACAGGTTACCCAGCGGTGTGACGTCAGGCGTCTGGCCACCAGGCCGGGGACGTTGTCGACGCTGCCAAAACGAATGGCCAGGTCGATACCTTCTTCCGTCAGGTCCACCAGTTGGTCGCTAAAGGTCAAGGTCAGTTGCAACTGCGGGAAGCGTTTGCTCATCTCCAGTAGCACCGGCAGTACCACCTGTTTACCGAACGCGACCGGCATGTCCACCCGCAAGCGCCCTGTGGGCACGCCTAACTTGTTGCCGAGGTTGCTCTCGGTGGCCTTGATCTCCTCCAGCGCATTGGACCACACGGTGAAGTAGGCCTCGCCATCCGGAGACAGGGACAAGCGGCGGGTCGAGCGATAAAACAGGCTGGTACCCACCCGTGCCTCCAGCCGTGCAATCGCCTTACCTACGGCCGACTTGGACAGCCCCAGGCGCTCGGCTGCCTCTGTGAAGGTCGCAGAGCGGGCGGTGGCGAGAAAAATATGGATGCCGCTGAAGGAATCTTCGGAGGTCATTGCCGTTTTCCTAGGCGCAAGAGTTGGTAGCAAATTACGCTACCTATCTGTGATTTCAAGGTTGTTTATCAGCTTGCTGCTCTACCTTAGCATGGCTGCTGACTCAGCAACCCTCTGCATCTATCGCATGGGGTTGGTCATTTACTTCTGTGAGGACGCCCCATGAAAGACGAAGTCATCAGCATTTTTACCCTAAGCCTGGCTCCGGAAGACTTCCCTGAATTTAAAACGCTGGTTGCCAAGATTGTCGCCGCTACGAGCGAAGAGCCTGGCACCTTGATGTACGAATACAGCGTCAACGAGGCTCGCACTGAGGTGCACATTATCGAGCGTTACCGTGCCGATGCTGTCGTTAACCATATTGAAGAAACCTTCGCGCCGTTCGGCGAAAAGTTTCTCGAGCTGGTGAAAATCACCAGCCTGCTAGTTTATGGCAACCCAGACGCGCCGACGCGCAAGCACCTGGATGCCTTTGGCGCGGTGTACATGAATCCGTTTGATGGGTTTACCCGGACCTGACACCGCCAGTCAGTAGCCGGCGGACAAGACCGCTGACTATTCAGCAACCGATCTAACCTGCCGGGTACTACCTGGCGCTAGAGGGTCAATACGCATGCACATCAATCTTGCCGGCAAGACCGCTTTGGTTACTGCCTCCACAGGCGGCATCGGCTTCGCCATTGCCCATGGCCTGGCGCTCACCGGCGCTATCGTGATCATCAACGGGCGGAGTGACAGCTCGGTCGAAAAAGCCCTGGCACGTTTGAGCGAAGCGGTACCGCAGGCCACCTTCAGCGGAGTCGCGGCTGATCTGGGCAATGCCGACGGCGTTGGCGTTCTTACAGCTGCGCTTCCCACCATCGACATTCTGGTCAACAACGCCGGCATCTATGGTTTGGCCGATTTCTTCGAGGCCGATGACGACTGCTGGGAAGACTATTGGCAAACTAACGTAATGTCCGGTGTTCGCCTGAGCCGCGCGTTGGTTCCAGCCATGGTCCAACGAGGTTGGGGTAGGGTGGTGTTTATCTCCTCGGAGTCAGCCCGAAATATCCCGGCCGATATGGTTCATTACGGCGTAACCAAGACGGCGCAACTGGCGTTGTCGCGTGGCTTGGCCAAACGTGTGGCCGGCAGCGGCGTAACCGTTAACAGCGTGCTGCCAGGCCCGACACTGTCTGATGGCTTGGCTGAGCTGCTCAAAGGAGAGTCTGCCCGCTCCGGCAAATCCTTGGAGGCCGTCGCTGCCGAATTCGTCATGACCCACCGTCCCACCTCGTTGATTCAACGTGCGGCCACGGTCGATGAGGTCGCCAATATGGTCGTCTATATCTGCTCCACCCAGGCGTCAGCCACCAGCGGCGCTGCGCTGCGGGTCGATGGCGGCGTGGTGGACGATATCCTCTGAACCCTTGACTACCTGGCACGTGTGTTCCGCACGGGTGACCTGAAGGTCACCGGCGCGCACGCTGTCAGTGAGTGAGCAGATCTCCAATCGATTCCGCTGCCAGTTGATACGAACGGCAACGCGCCGTCGGGTCGTAGATGCGCGCATCAATCATCAGTTCGTCTACGCCGGTGGTAGCACTAAACAACCACCGACTGAAGTCGGTGGGTTAGTGAATTACGGATTGAAAGTCCGGATACGCGTCGGCTGAACGACGCGTCGCATTAGTCCGGCTCCATCTTGAAATTATCGTTCGGGCTCGGCTCTGGCATCAAGTGACCCTCCACGATCCGGCACTCACGCTGCCTCGCCAACTCATGTAGCACCTCCCCCCAGGTGCTTGCGGATCGCTCCGAAGATCGCCTTCTTACGCCTCTTCGGGATGAATACAACGTGGTACTTACAGTCCCACTTCGTGTGAGCAAGGCTTTGGTAATCTCTCATTGGGTACCCCTATCTCTTGGTCGAGATAGAAGGTTCCTGATGACCGCATCACACGGTCAACCTCAAGGAGTCCCTCGGCTAAGCCGGGGGATTACCTTGTTTATTTAAGACTTGAAAGCCAAGCGGATAGATCGTCCAACTGCCTCGATATCCCATGCCCACTCGACCCTTTCATGTGCTGCGTACGCCGGACCGGGGCATGACACCAAGGCTGAAAAGCTTTCTGGATTTTACCCTTGCCAAGTTTGGCGAGAACCCGGCAAAGGCAACCTGGCCGAAAGCAGCGAGCGGTTAGTTACGTGCTGAACGTTTCAAGGCGAAGGCTCCGTCATCCAGCAGCGCCAAGGCCAGTGCAGTGAATGCCAGAAAGACCGGGTATTCCCAGCCACCATTGGCGTTGGTGAAGCTCCAGCCATTACCGAAGTGCACGCTTGCTGCCACCAGCAGTTGCACGGTGGCTAGGGCCGCTACCCAGCGAGCGAGTACACCAAGGATCAGGAACAGGCCGCCGACCACTTCAAAGGCAATGACCGGATAGGCAAGAAAGCCGGAGAAGCCAACGGACTCAAAGAAACCTGCTGTGCCGGCCGGGGTGAACACCAGCAGCTTGGTCAGGCCATGAGCGAGAAACATCACGCCAAGGATTAGGCGTAGTACCAGGGCGGCATAGGGGAGGGTGCGGCTAGCGGCGGTCATGGGTGTTTTCCAATACGGGGAGTGTGGGTTGCCCGGGGCCACAGCTGTTTCGGCCGTGGCGCCAGGCATTGGGTAAGTGGGAATTAACGATTGAGCCAGACCGGCGCGATCTGCGTGCCGAGCCCTGCGCCATAGCCGAGGTAGATGTTCAACCCGGCCAACGCTTCCAGATAACGCGCGTTTACCAAACCGCCGGCATCCACGGTTTTCCAACCCAGGCTTTGCGCAAGAGCAACGGCGGTTTGTTTGGCTCGTGCGCTATCGCTGGCCAGGAACACGCTGCCTTGCTGCTCGTTGGCAAATGTGGGACCGCTGGCCAGCACTTGGGCGAACAGGGTGTTGAAGCCCTTGACCAGCTCCACACCTGGCAGCGCCTTGGCGATTTCCTCCGCTGCACTGGTGCTGTGGCCGATGGTCAGACCCATGTAGTCGGCTGTCAGCGGGTTGGTGATGTCGATGACCACTTTGCCTTCGAGACTGCCCAGACTTTTCAGCGCGGTTAAGGCGTCCTGGTAAGCAGTGGCGACGATCACCACTTCGTTCTGGCCAAGGGCCTGATCAGCGGCGAATGCTTCGACGTTTTGATGCTGCGCGGCGAGGGCGTGCGCCTTGTCCAGATCACGGCCGGTGATACGAACATGGTGTCCAAACTGGGACAACTGTTGAGCGAAAGCCGAGCCCATGTTGCCGGTACCGATAAGGGTAATGTTCATGTCTTTTGCCTCGTGCTGTGTGTGATGGGATCCAGTTTAAAGATTCGATTTACGAGATAAACATGATTTAATGTGACTTATAGTTCCGATAAGTGAGGCAATAATGGATCGCGCGTTGGAGATGCAGGTGTTTTGCGCCGTGGTCGACAAGGGCAGCTTTGTCGGTGCCGTCGATGCGCTGGAAATGTCCAAGGCCGCCGTTTCCAGGCATGTAAATGCGCTGGAGGAACGCCTGGGCGTACGCCTGCTGCAACGCACCACGCGACGCTTATCACTGACCGAAGAAGGACGGGTTTTCTACCAGCAAGCGCGGGAAGTGCTGGCGTTGATGGGGGAGGCGGAAAGCGCTGTTTCTTCGGGCAACCATGAGCCTGCCGGCGTGCTGCGGGTCAATGCGCCGGTGAGTTTTGGTGTGTTGCACCTGGCGCCGCTGTGGACTGCCTTTTTGGAGCAAAACCCGAAGATTGAGCTGGATATCAGCCTGAACGATCGCCAGGTCGATTTGGTGGAGGAGGGGTATGACGTCGCGGTGCGCATCGCCCGGTTGGAAAGCTCTTCACTGGTGGGGCGCCGGTTTGCCAGCACGCGGATGCGCCTGTGTGCAGCCCCGAGCTACATCAAAAGCCATGCACCAGTAGAAGTGCCGCAAGACCTGGCCGAGCACCGGGTGATTGCCTATAGCAACTTTTCCAGTGGGAACGAATGGAGTTTTACCGGGCCCGATGGCGAGCATAAGGTCAACACGCGTTCGGTCATTCGCTGCAATAACGGTGATACATGCCGATCTATTGCGTTGACTGCTGGCGGCATTTTGCTGCAGCCAAGCTTTATGGTAAGTGAGGATCTTCGGCGGGGTGATCTGGTGGAGTTGCTACCGGAGTATCGCTCGGTAGAACTGGGTATTTATGCCGTCTACCCAACCCGCAAACACCTGGCATCCAAGGTGCGGGCATTTATCAATTTTCTGGTCGAACAGTTTGAGCAGGTCGACTGGGAGTCCGGCTACCCAGCACAAAAGAGCCAAGCCCGGGCTGCAAAGAAGATGTAACACTCCTTGCAGCCCACTGGCCATTAACGCCGAATGACCTTAGGTCTTCTTCGGATCGTCGCCGAACAGCTTGCCTGCACCGGCCCAATCCGATGGCGCCACGTCTTCAAAAATGACGTAGATGTAATTGGCATCGGTACCGGTGTTTTTCACGATGCTCTGGGTGATTTCTGCAGCGACAGCTTCCTTCGCGGCGTGGTCTTTTCCTTCGAACCAGCTGACTCGTACAACGGGCATGGAGTGATCCTCTATTCAGGTTGGGTTTAGCGCGATTAGGGCTAACCATGCGGTCAGTCCGGGCTCAGCCAATCAATGCAGCAGAGCAGTCGAGAGAGAATAGGAGAGATACAGAAGGCGATAAACACGCTGTAAATCGCCTATATGTAGAAATTATTTCTCCAATCAGCCCGCCATTTACCGGCGCACCGGCGATCAACAGTTGCTAAGTACCGCTAGGGGCTGTTGCCATTTCACATGGGTAGCCATAGGAAGGCACAGGCCATGGCCACCACGCTCTCGTAATTTCTCTTGAGCTTGTCGAATCGAGATGCCACCGCCCGGTAATGCTTCAGCCGGGCAAAGGCGTTTTCCACCAGGTGCCGATTGCGGTAAAGACCTCTGTCCAGATCCGCGTTGCCTTTCACGGAGTTACGCTTTCTCGGGATCACGGCCTTGGCCCCTTGTAGCTCAACCTGCTCCCGGATTCTCTCGCTGTCATAGCCCTTATCCGCGACGATGGTTTCTGCCGCCGGGAGCTTGGAAATCAACGCGGGTGCCTGAGTGCAGTCATTGATTTGGCCACCTGTGATTTCAAACTCGATGGGCAAGCCGTGGGCGTCCACCGCCAGGTGAATCTTGCTGGTATTGCCAGCTCGACTTTTCCCTATAGCCTCATCGTTGCCGCTGGCAGCGCCTGCACTGTGCTGTGCGACCTACTGTGGCGTAGTTGGAATTCCAGTTTCGTGCAGCTACCCCGCAGTTCATCTGGGGGTAGGTTGACGGGAAGCTCGCAGGCTGAGGCTTTCGGGACCACACCAGTGGAACACGCACTCATGTCGAACAACTACCTTGAAGCCAGGATGTGGCGCTATTGAGTCTCGGCGCGACTGGAGCCCAACTGGTGTCAGAGCAGGTGCCGTGTCACCGCTGCGCTTCGCGGATCATGTTACGGGCGATAACCACCTGCTGAATCTGTGTGGTGCCTTCGTAGATACGGAACAGCCGCACGTCACGGTAGAAGCGCTCAATGGCGTACTCGCTGACGTAGCCGGCGCCACCGTGGATCTGCACGCAGCGGTCGGCGACACGACCGCACATCTCGGTGGAGAACATCTTCGCGCAGGAGGCTTCGGTACTGACGTTCTTGCCCTCGTCGCGCTTGCGCGCGGCATCCAGCACCATGCAGCGGGCCGCGTAGATTTCGGCTTTGCTATCAGCCAGCATCGCCTGGATCAGTTGGAACTCCGCGATGGGCTGGCCGAACTGTTTGCGGTCCAGCGCATAGTGCAGGGCATCGTCCAGCATGCGTTCGGCTGCGCCGACACTCAGTGCAGCGATATGCAGGCGGCCCTTATCCAGCACCTTCATCGCGGTCTTGAAACCAACGCCTTCGACGCCGCCTATCAACTGGCTGGCGGGCACTCGCGCATTTTCAAAGATCACGTCGCAGGTATGGGCGCCTTTGTGGCCCATCTTGTGGTCCGTCTTGCCCAGCGACACGCCGGGTGTGCCGCGCTCAACGATAAAGGCGCTGATACCGGAGGCGCCTTTGATTTCCGGGTTGGTACGGGCCATCACCGTGTAAATGCCCGCGTGTGGCGCGTTGGTGATGTAACGTTTGGTACCGTTGAGGATGTAGCTGTCAGCGTCACGCACAGCATTGGTTTTCAACGAGCCCGCATCGGAGCCGGCATCTGGCTCGGTCAGGCAGAACGAGCTGAGCAGCTCGCCGCTTGCCAGTTGCGGCAGGTACTGGTTGCGCTGCTCCTCTGTACCGTCAAGCAAAATGCCGATTGAGCCAATGCCGTTGTTGGTGCCGATGTAGGAACGGAAAGCCGGTGAGGTGCGACCCAACTCGAAGGCGATGTTTACCTCTTCCTCCATAGTCACGCCCAGGCCGCCATAGGCTTCCGGAATCGTTAACCCGAACAGGCCCATCTCGCGCATCTGATCGACGATGTCCTTAGGGATCGCATCCGTTTCAGCCACCTCGTTTTCCCGAGGAATCAGTACCTCACCGACGAACTGGCGAAGAGAATCCAGCAGAATCTGCAGGGTTTCGGTATCACGGATCATGTGCGCTCCTCTGGGCCCGGAAGTGGGCCGATGTAGTACGGTGCACCGTCACCCTGAAGGGTTACCGAGCGGCGGCGCCGATGTTGTTAACCATGTTGATCAGGCGAGGCCCGATATCGTCAGTGAGCTTGTCCCGTGGAAGCTGGAAGCTCGGTCCACCGCAGTTGAAGGTCAGTAACCCGAACTGCGGGTGTAACAGCGGCACGGCGACTGAGTTGACGTCGCGGTGCCACTCGCCGATCGATAGGCAAAAGCCGTAATCGGTGTAATCGCGAAACGCGCGATCCAGGCCCTTGCGGATCACCGGCCACTGTGCTGCTTCGCGTTGGCGCATGTGGTCGAGGAGAAACTCTCGCTCGCTCTCTGGCATCGCCGCCAGGCATGCGCGTCCCGCCGAGCTTTGCGCCAGTGGCAAGTAGCTGCCGATCTGCCGCCGCATCGTGGTATTGCCTTGGCCCTGAACGACGTCCAGGTAAACCATCTGCAGGCGATCCCGGGCCGCCATTGCCACTGCGGCTTGAGCGTGATTGGCCAGCTCTTCCATCAGCGGGTGCGCCACCGAGCGAATCGACAGATTCGACAGCATGGCGTAGCCGAACCCCAGCACACCGACATCCAGCTGGTACTTGCCCGAGTGCACCTCACGCTTGAGGCAGCCAAGGCGCATCAGGGTGTTGGTCAAGCGCGTCACGGTCGGCTTGGGTAGCCCGGTCATCCGCGCCAGTTCCTGATTGCCCAGCACGTTGTCGCGCGGGGTAAAGCACCGCATCAGCTCCAGCCCACGTGCCAGCGCAGTCACGAACTGGCCGCTGGTTTCGTCCTCACTCGACGCACTGGCCGGGTCGAGCATGCCCATCTTCAGTAAAGCGATTTCATCCGCTCCAGTGCTGCTCTCAGCCTTCTGCTGATCCGCTTTGTTGCGTGCCATGGTAGAACCTCATTTTTGGAAATTGCAAGCAAATAAAAGTACGTTTCGTCAGGCGAAATTATATTTGAGCCGAGATGAAATGCAAAACGCTCATTTTTAGATAGATAATATATTGATTAATAAAGAAATAATAAAATAGTTCAGATTTCTGATTTACATGAATTCGCGACCCTACCTATGATATCTCGTAAATACGAAATGCAATTTCGTATAGCGAAACGTGTTTAGAGGTGGGTATGAGTCACGAACCTGAATCTGTAGTGAACCTGGAAATTCGAGAAGACGGCGTTGCCGTCGTACGCATCGACCGGCCAGAAGCCAAGAACGCGCTCAATAGCGCGGTGCGTGAACAACTCGCCGAGCACTTTCGGGCACTGGCTCGCAATGGGCAGGTGCGGGCGATTGTACTTACCGGCGGTGACACCTGTTTTGTGGCCGGAGCCGATATCCGCGAGTTTGCCCAAGCGCGCCCGATTGAAATGTACCTGCGCCATACCGAGCTGCTGTGGGAAGCCATCTCCCGCTGCCCCAAGCCGGTCATCGCTGCAGTGAATGGTTTCGCCCTTGGCGGCGGCTGTGAGCTGGCCATGCACTGCGACATCATCGTCGCCGGCGAGTCGGCGCGCTTTGGCCAGCCAGAAGTCAAACTCGGCCTGATGCCGGGCGCCGGCGGTACTCAGCGTCTGATCCGCGCGGTCGGCAAGTTCCAGGCAATGCGCATTGCCCTTACCGGGTGCTTGGTCTCGGCCCAGCAAGCCTTGGCCATGGGCATGCTGAGTGAAGTGGTGGGCGACGAGCAGACCATTGTCCGTGCACTAGAGCTGGCCACTGAAATCGCCGCCTTGCCGCCGCTAGCCGTCGCGCAGATCAAAGAAGTGATGCTGGCCGGTGCTGACCTGCCGCTGGAGAGCGCGCTGGTGTTGGAGCGCAAGGCCTTCCAATTGCTATTCGATTCGAGCGACCAGAAAGAGGGCGCTCAAGCCTTCCTGGAAAAACGCAAAGCGATCTTCTCAGGAGAATGAGCGATGACACGTGAAATTAACCGGATGGCGGTTGTTGGCGCCGGAGTCATGGGTACAGGTATTGCTCAGATCGCCGCTCAGGCGGGCATTCGCGTCACGCTGTTTGATAGTCGCGAAGGCGCTGCGCAGGGCGCCCGCGAAAGCTTGAAAGGCACGTTGGACAAGCTGGTCGACAAAGGCAAGATTGCCAACGCCGATGCGCTGGCCACGCTCTCCCGCGTGCAAGTGGCGAGCGCCCTTACGGAACTGAGCGACGTCGACCTGGTAGTGGAAGCCATTATCGAGCGCCTCGACGCCAAGCAGGGCTTGCTCGCCGAGTTGGAAGCCGTGGTTGCCGATGACTGCATTCTGGCTACCAACACCTCATCGCTCTCCGTCACCAGCATTGCTCGCAATTGCCGACTTCCCCAACGCATCGCTGGCTTTCATTTTTTTAACCCTGTGCCGCTGATGAAAGTGGTGGAAGTCATCGATGGTCTGGCGACTGACCCGCAGGTAGGCGACAGCCTCCGAGCCCTGGCTGCCCGCATGGGGCATAGGGGTATTCGGGCGAAGGACACACCAGGGTTCATCATCAATCACGCCGGCCGTGCATATAGCACTGAGGCTTTGCAAATTCTCAAGGAAGGCGTAGCCGAACCCGCCGAGGTAGACCGTATCCTGCGCGAGGGTCTGGGTTTTCGCATGGGGCCCTTGGAGCTGTTTGATCTGACGGCTCTTGATGTTTCCCATCCAGTCATTGAGTCGATCTACAACCAGTTCTACCAGGAACCGCGGTATCGGCCTGCAGCGCTAACACGCCAGATGCTGGATGCCGGCTACGTCGGGCGCAAGGTCGGGCGTGGGTTTTACCGATACGCCGACGGCCAGATGATCGATCCACCCGCCGCACAGGCAGTACCTGCGCTGGAAGCATTTCCGCCGGTTTGGCTTGGCACTGAAAACCCCGAGGATCGTGCACGTTTCACCGAGCTTCTTCAGCAGGTGGGCGCGCGGGTCGAAGAGGGCACGGTCCCAAGCAGCGAGGCCCTGTGTTTGCTGGCACCTTACGGTCTGGATGCCACCGGCGCCGTCGGCCTGTTTGGCACCGATCCTGAGCGCACGGTGTGCATCGACCCGCTGCTGGATATCGCCCGCTACCGCACGCTGATGCTAAATCCCGCTACCCATGCCGACATGCGCGATGCCGCCCATGCGCTGTTGGGCCGCGATGGCGTGGGCGTCAGTGTGATCAATGACAGTGTCGGCTTTGTGGCCCAAAGGGTACTGGCCATGATCGTCAACCTGGCGGGCGATATCGTTCAGCAGCGTATCGCCAGTGTCGATGACCTGGATGAAGGCGTGCGCCGTGGTCTTGGTTATCCGCAAGGTCCGCTGGCCTGGGGCGATAGTGTCGGGCCCAAGCGTTTGCTCACCACTCTTGAACGCATGACCGAACTGACGGGCGATCCCCGTTATCGGCCGGGTCCCTGGCTGCGGCGACGGGCCGCCTTGGGCCTTTCATTGCGTCACAACGAACCACTCCCGACTGAACCTCAACGCTAGGATTTTCCCATGCTCGACGCCTACATCTTCGCGGGACTGCGCACGCCATTTGGCCGCCACGGCGGCGCACTCGCTTCGGTACGCCCAGACGACCTCGCCGCCCATGTGATCCACGAATTGCTCGCTCGCCACGCCATCCCTGGCGAAGCCATCGAGGACGTGATTCTGGGCAATACCAACCAGGCAGGGGAGGACAGCCGCAACATCGCGCGTCACGCCGCACTGCTTGCAGGCTTGCCCGTGACCGTACCTGGGCAGACAGTTAACCGCCTGTGCGCCAGTGGTCTGGCGGCGGTGATCGATGCCGCCCGCGCAGTGACCTGTAACGAAGGCGAACTGTTTGTCGCCGGCGGGGTGGAGAGTATGTCCCGTGCACCCTTTGTCATGGCTAAAGCAGAAGCGGCCTATAGCCGCGAACTGACGGTGTTCGACAGTACCATTGGCGCCCGTTTTCCCAACCCGAAGATCGTCGCCGAGTTTGGCAACGACAGCATGCCGCAAACGGGCGATAACGTGGCTCAGGAGTACGGCATCTCCCGTGCTGAGGCCGACGTCTTTGCTGCCGGCTCTCAGGCCCGTTATGAAGCCGCACGTAGCGCAGGTTTCTTTCAGGAAGAACTGCTCGCGGTCAGCGTGCCCACCGGGCGCAAGACGCCACCCAATGTGGTGGAGCAGGACGAGCACCCGCGCCCGCAATCGGACCTGATCGCTTTGGCTCGCCTGAATCCTCTCTCCGAAGGTGGTGTGGTTACCGCCGGCAACGCATCAGGCGTCAACGATGGCGCGGCGGCATTGCTGATTGGCTCGGCCGCGGCGGGCGAACGGCACGGCTTGGTTCCGATGGCGCGCATTCTGTCGGCCGCCGCCGTGGGTGTGGCCCCGCGCATTATGGGCGTCGGCCCGGTGGAGGCTATTCATAAGGCATTGGCTCGCGCGCAGCTCAGCCTGGCGGATATGGACATTATCGAGATCAACGAAGCGTTCGCCAGCCAGGTGCTGGGCTGCCTGAAAGGTCTGGGTGTTGCGTTCAACGACCCGCGGGTAAACCCACACGGTGGCGCCATCGCCGTCGGCCACCCATTAGGTGCATCCGGTGCGCGCCTGGCCCTGAGCACCGCTCGCGCGCTGCAACAGAGCGGCAAACGCTACGCTGTGGTGAGCCTATGCATCGGCGTGGGCCAAGGCCTCGCCATGGTGATGGAGCGTGTGTAAGTGCGCGCAAGCAAAGGTGAAATGAAATGGGTGCTTTGACTGGGTATCGCGTGCTCGACTTGAGCCGCATTCTGGCTGGTCCCTGGTGCGGCCAAACTCTGGCCGATCTGGGTGCCGAAGTGATCAAAATCGAACGGCCGGGCGCGGGTGATGACACCCGTGGCTGGGGGCCGCCATGGATGAAGGGGCAGAACGCCGAGTCCACCGGCGAGGCTTCTTATTACCAGTCCACCAATCGCGGCAAGTTGTCGGTGGCGCTAAACATCGCCAGCCCCGAGGGGCAGGAAATGGTGCGGGCCCTGGCTACCAGTTGCGACGTACTGATCGAGAACTACAAGGCCGGTTCCTTGGCCAAGTACGGGCTGGATTACGCTAGCCTCGCTGCGCTCAATCCACGCCTGGTGTATTGCTCGGTGACGGGTTTCGGCCAGACCGGGCCGCGCGCCGCAGAACCGGGTTACGACTTCATCATTCAGGGTATGGGTGGAATGATGAGCATCACCGGCGAGCGCGACGATCTGCCCGGTGGCGGCCCGCAAAAGGTAGGCGTTGCCTTCGCGGACCTGATGACCGGCCTGTACTCGACGGTGGCTATCCAAGCTGCGCTGCTCAGCCGAGAAAAGACCGGGCTTGGTCAACATATCGATATGGCGTTGCTGGATGTTCAGGTCGCCACACTGTGCAACCAGAGCCAGAACTATCTGGCTTCCGGCAAGCCGCCCGGGCGTTATGGCAACGCCCACGCCAACATTGTGCCGTACCAGGTGTTTCGCGCCAGTGATCGCGACTTCATCATTGCCTGCGGCAACGACTCACAGTTCGTCGCACTGTGCGACGCCATCGGCCTGCCAGAGCTGCCGAAAGATCCGCGTTTCGCGCGCAACGCCGACCGAGTCAGCAACCGCGAGGAGATCGTTGCCATCCTGTCGCGTCACTTTCTCGGAGGGCTCGCCGATGAGTGGGTAGGGCGCATTCACCCGCAGGGCGTACCGGTAGGGGCCATCAACAGCATTGCCCAGGCGCTGGACGAACCACAGATACTGGCGCGCAACATGCTGGTCAACATTCCCCATCCCTTGAAAGCCGACTTCGTCACGGTCGGCAGTCCGATCAAGTTGTCTCGCACACCGGTCGAGTACCTGCGCCCCGCGCCGATGCTGGGTGAGCATACCGATGAGGTGCTCAAGCGCCAGTTGGGTCTCGATGATGAGCGCCTGGCCGAGTTGAAGGCACAAGGCATCATCGAACAGCTTGGTGAACGCTGAACCTGCCATGCCCCGGCCAGCCAGCTTGCCGGGGCAATTTTTCCCATGGAGCCTTTATGAAAGTCCTCGTAGCGATCAAGCGTGTGGTCGATTACAACGTCAAGGTTCGCGTCAAGGCGGACAACAGCGGCGTCGATCTCGCCAACGTTAAGATGTCGATGAACCCCTTCTGCGAAATCGCCGTGGAAGAAGCCGTACGCCTGAAAGAGAAGGGCGTTGCCAGTGAAATCGTCGTGGTGTCGATCGGCCCGACGGCGGCGCAAGAGCAGCTGCGTACTGCTTTGGCCCTCGGTGCCGACCGCGCCATCCTGGTCGAGGCTGTCAAGGAAGAGGGTGCTGACGAGCTGAACTCCCTGGCCGTGGCCAAGCTGCTCAAGGCCGTGGTCGACAAGGAGCAGCCGCAGCTGGTGATCCTCGGCAAGCAGGCCATCGACAGCGACAACAACCAGACCGGCCAGATGCTCGGCGCGCTGACCGGCTTCGGCCAAGGCACCTTCGCCTCCAAGGTCGAAGTGGCGGGCGACAAGGTCAACGTGACCCGCGAGATCGACGGCGGCCTGCAGACCGTGGCGTTGAACCTGCCGGCGATCGTCACCACCGACCTGCGTCTGAACGAGCCGCGCTACGCCTCCTTGCCGAACATCATGAAGGCCAAGAAGAAGCCGCTGGAGGTGCTCACCCCGGACGCCCTGGGCGTTGCCACCGCGTCCACCGTGAAGACCCTGAAAGTCGAAGCGCCGGCTGCCCGCCAGGCCGGCATCAAGGTCAAGTCGGTGGCGGAACTGGTCGAGAAACTGAAGAACGAGGCGAAGGTAATCTAAATGACTATCCTGGTTATCGCTGAACACACCAATGCCGCCCTGGCGCCGGCCACTCTCAACACCGTGGCCGCTGCGCAGAAGATCGGTGGCGACATCCACCTCCTGGTTGCCGGTGCCGCCTGTGGCGCCGCCGCCGAAGCGGCTGCCAAGCTCGCCGGCGTGGCCAAGGTGCTGGTGGCCGACAACGCCGCCTTCGCCCATCAGCTGCCGGAAAACGTTGCGCCGCTGGTAGCTGCTCTTGTTCAAGAAGCAGGGGGCAAGGGTTACAGCCACATCCTCGCCGCCGCCACCAGCAACGGCAAGAACATCCTGCCGCGCGTCGCCGCCCAGCTGGACGTCGACCAGATCTCCGAAATCATCGCCGTGGAAAGCGCCGACACTTTCAAGCGGCCGATCTACGCCGGTAACGCCATCGCCACCGTGCAGTCTTCGGCGGCGGTGAAGGTGATCACCGTGCGTGCCACCGGTTTCGATCCGGTGGCCGGCGAAGGCGGCAGTGCTGTCGTGGAAGCCGTGGCCGTTGGCGGCGACGCCGGCATCTCGGCCTTCGTCTTTGAGGCGCTGGCCAAGTCCGATCGTCCGGAACTGACCGCGGCCAAGATCGTCGTCTCCGGCGGTCGCGGCATGCAGAACGGCGACAACTTCAAGCACCTGTATGCCCTGGCCGACAAGCTCGGCGCCGCCGTCGGTGCTTCGCGCGCTGCGGTCGACGCCGGTTTCGTGCCCAACGACATGCAGGTTGGCCAGACCGGCAAGATCGTCGCGCCGCAGCTGTACATCGCCGTCGGCATCAGCGGTGCCATCCAGCACCTGGCCGGGATGAAAGACTCCAAGGTCATCGTGGCAATCAACAAGGACGAAGAGGCGCCGATTTTTCAGGTGGCGGATTACGGTCTAGTGGGTGACTTGTTCGAGGTCGTGCCGCAGTTGCAGCAAGTGATCTGAAGCCCTAAAGGAATGTGTTGCAATACCTATAGAATTGTGCTATGCGTGCATACTCAAGTGGCGTGCGGGTTTCAGGGCTAATGCATTTGAAACATAGAGTTGACGTGCGGGAAAGACAATTTTTTGACTTACACGTTATGCGGTAAGTCTGATGCTTGAGCGTTTGAGCTTAGGCATTCTGGTTGTTTTCGTTATTCTTTGTACCCGGTTTTGTACCCGGTTTTGACTTCTTGTAGCATGTAGTGCTGGTTGCTGGCTTAGGGTGGTTGTGCCGAGATTGAATCGGCCTCGAGCCCGTCATTGAGTGCTTTGCTTGTAGTCCTACTGGCTTGAAACGTTTAAGCGCTATGTTGTCTGTCTGGCTATCACGCTGAGTGTAGGTGTTGTTAGGTGACTCGCTCGCTAATAACGCTCTCTCGGAAAGAGATGTAAGCCATAGCGTCATTGAGGTCTTTTATTCTGACTTGGACAGCCTGAGAGATTTTCTCATCGCTTTCCGCTGGAGGAGTTTCGTCTGGGTGGGCCATCTTCCAGAGAGCAAGAAGCTTCAGGTATGACAAAAGAGAGTGCGCTCAGCAGCAAGTGGTCGCCCGCCTGAAGTACTTATGATCATGACTCCACTCATTACAAAAACAAGAGAAGAGCCATGGCCGGAAACATCAAAAAACAGGTCGATAGTATCGACTACAGCACCGTCGCGGTTCCGGAAGAACACCGCATGAGCAAAGGCTCACTGACGATGGCTTGGTGGGCCATCTGCAGTGCTATGTTTTGGCTGGTGGTGTCCGCCACCCTGGCAATGAGCTTTGGTACGATGAATGCCATAATCGGCTTACTCTTGTCGGTCGTAACTTATGCGGCCATCAACGGGGTCATTGCCCGCTACGCCATTAAGACCGGATTATCGGTCGCACTCTTCTCCCGGGTGCTATTCGGACGCGCCGGCGCAGCACTGGCCACCCTGATTTTCTTCGCCACGGCGATCTACTACAGCGTGTTTGAAGGCTCGGTGATCGCCATTGCTATCCAACACTACGTGTCCGACATCACGCTCAATCAAGCCTGCCTAATAGTGGTGCTATACAGCGTGCCACTGGTGTTCGGTAGCGTGCAGACCTGGCTGGATAAGTTCAATGGCGTGCTGCTGCCGCTCTACCTGATTGGTCTGATTGCCGTAGTAGCGATGGCCGTCGGTGAATACGGCTACAGTTCTGCCTGGTTGGAAATGGGGCCTGAGAGCGGGCCAGTAAGTAATGGCTGGTGGGACTGTTTCACCTATTTCATGGGAGTGTGGATTCTCATGATGTACACCTGGGACTACGCACGCTTCGGTCGTAAGCAGGACGCCAGCTACCACGCTAAATTTAACTTCGGCCTACCATTCTATATCTTCACCTTTCTTATTAACGGTCTGGTCGGCATCTTTCTCGCCGCCACCATTCCCACAGAGGGCGGCCTGTCTGAGGTCTCGGTGGTGCTGGCCATTGTCGAGCTGATGGGTATCTGGGGGTTGTTGTTCGTTTGGGTCAGCCAGACCCGTATCAATACCGCAAATTTCTTCATGGCCGCTAGCAACATGCATGCGTTCTTCGGCCGTTTTGGCTTGGCGGCTGTGCCTTATATGGCATGGGCCGTAGTAGTTGGCATCGTGGTCTACACAATGATGTTGCTCAATGTGTTCAGCTACATTCTGCAAGCCCTGGCATACCAGAGCATCTTTGTAGTGGCTTGGGTAGCGATCGCTTTGGCGCATATTTTCTCGCCGAAATATACCCAGCTGTTCGAGGGCAATATTGAATTCGCTCTCGAACGAGTCAACGCCTTCAACCCGTGCGGCTTGATCGCCTGGTTCTTTGCCGCTGGCCTGGGGATAGTGCTGCTGAATTTCGGCGGAGCAACGCTGGCGACCTTCTCAGCGCCGGTGACCTTTGTCTGCGCGTTCGCCAGCTACTGGCTGCTACTCAACAGCGCCAAACGCAGCTGGTTTGTCCGCACCAGCTGCAGCTGAAACCAATATCGGCGCCCACCGGGCCGATGTATTCGGCTCCGGCAACTTGCTGCAGCTACCAAACCCGATCCAAAACTAAGCCGCAACACCGCAGCGGCTTAGTGCTGCGTAGCTGAAAAAAAGACTAACAATGCTAAGAGCCAATTCATGAAAATGATCAACCTGCACCCACAAGCAACTCTCATATTACTTCCATTGTTGGCATCGCTCGCGCTACCCGCAGGTGCGGTGGCTATCAATGACAACTTGGACATTGGCGGCGCCGTGCGTGCGCGTATCGACTACGACCCCGACCGGGATATCGAGAAGCTGAGTTTCGATACTGCCTTTCTCACCGCTACCTACAACTCCGATAGTTGGATCGGCGCGGCTAAATACCGTTTCTATGGCGACGCTTACCCTTTCGACTATACCGACAAGATCGGTGACATCGCCTTCGCCGAATATGCATGGATCGGCTACAAGTTCGATGAGTCGCGTCAGATTCAGGTGGGACTAAACAAGATTCCGTTCGGCCTGCTGCCCTATGCCGGCAGCACTTTCTTCTTGACCTTGGGCAGCGTGATCGGCCTGGAAGACATTGCGAACCTTGGTGTTAAATACATCCAGCAGCAGGATGACTGGAACTTCCAACTCGCTTACTACCTAAGCCCGGCTGATCAGGGTCAAGGTACAAGCCGCGGCGGGCGGACCTATGCAACCAGTGTTGCTACGGCAGATGACTACGTCGTCGACGGCAGCGATAACCACGAGCGCGACATCTTAGTCGGGCGTCTGGCCCGCAACCTAAAGCTTGGGAGCTGGCAGTCGGAGATCGGCGCCTCGGCATTGACCTCGACGCTGCAGAACCAGGACAGTCGTGATAGCGGCCGCCGAAATGCCCTAGCAGTCCACTACTCGGGCAAGAATGGCCCCTGGGGCGTGCAACTGCAAGCCACTCGCCAGGACATGAGCCCGGAGAATCCCGGCAGAGACAAGCTGGTTAGCTTCGGCAGCTTCGACGGCACCTTTAACGTTGCCGCCAAGGGTAACCTCTATGTAGCCGACCTCAGCTATGACATTCCTGGCTCACTCGGGTGGCTCTCTGGTGTCAAGGTTTACGGTAACTACAGCCTGTTCGACAAGGATGAGTCCAGCTTCGAGGATTCCCAGCGCTTCATCCTTGGCACATCTTTCTCGCTGAAAGACCTATGGATCGCCGTCGAGTGGTTGCACGGCAAGCACGATCCCTACATCGGTGGCGGTAGCTACACCCAGAGCCTGGGCGCCGGCGGTAGCGAACGCTGGGAAAACCAGTTGTATACCAATATCGGTTACTACTTCTGAGGCAATAAGCGCCCCTAGCAACCACTCACGCTCCTATTTTCGCCAGCCATGTGCTGGCGTTTTTTTATGGTGCGCCAGGCATGGCGCGTAGCGCCGTGACTGGCGCTGTCGGGTTCACTGTGGTGGTGAGCCTGGCGACTTGGAGGTGAAAGTCCTCTACACACCCGGCAAGGGGAAGTGTTAGCTGAAGGCAAGGGTGTCGCGGGCGACTGCGAATCTGAAGGAAGCCCGAGACAAAATGCTGGCCTGACGAACAGGAAGCGGATGAGGCGGCGCAGCGGGGTGAGGTGGCCATAATCGCCAAAGCCCGATACTTGCACGGAACGCTGCGACGTAGATCCGACAGGCATAAGCAGGAAGGTCGCGCGAATTACCCTGGGAGATCTGTACGCTTGCCATTGTGCTACCGATTGTCGAGAGGCGACGGGATGGGCGTGCAGAAGTCAGCCGAGGCCGTAGTAAGTGGCGGTCAACCACGCCATCAAGGGCCGAACAGGTCATGCCGCCAGTAGGCGTCAGCGTCTCGTCGATAACCGAAATGCAGAAATTTCTCCAAGAGAAGACTGTCACCCCGAGTCCCGGCCAGAGGCCGAGGATGACGCCTGACAGCGCAGAGGTATCGGCGGCGTCGGTGACGTGGATGAACGCGGAGCCGGACACGCTGATGGAGCGGGTGCTTGCGCCGCTCAATCTCAAGCGTGCGTATCAGCGCGTGGTCAGCAACAAGGGGGCGCCGGGTGCCGATGGCATGACGGTCGCCGACTTGGCAGGCTACGTGAAACAGTATTGGCCCATCCTGAAGGTCAGGCTGCTGGCAGGTGAATACCATCCCCAGGCAGTGCGGGCGGTCGAAATTCCCAAACCGCAGGGCGGTATGCGGCAACTGGGCATTCCCAGTGTCGTGGATCGCCTGATCCAGCAAGCCCTGCTGCAACAGCTCACGCCGATCTTCGATCCGCTGTTCTCGGACTATAGCTACGGCTTCCGTCCGGGCAGAAGCGCTCACCAGGCTGTCGAGATGGCCCGCACCCATGTGGCGGCGGGTCATAGGTGTTGCGTGGAACTCGATCTGGAGAAGTTCTTTGATCGGGTCAACCACGACATCCTGATGTTCTGTGTTGAGCGCCATGTCGAAGACAAACAGGTGCTCAGACTCATCCGCCGTTACCTCGAAGCGGGCGTCATGTCGGGCGGGGTTGTCAGCCATCGGCAGGAGGGGGCGCCGCAAGGCGGCCCGCTTTCGCCGCTGCTGTCGAACATCCTGCTCGATGAACTCGACCGTGAGTTGGAGCGGCGAGGCCATCGCTTCGTGCGCTATGCCGATGACGCGAACATTTATGTCCGTAGTCCGCGTGCTGGCGAACGAGTGCTGGCCAGTGTCGAGCGGTTCCTGAATCACCGTCTGAAACTGAGACTGAATCGGGACAAGAGTCGCGTGGCTGGGTCGTGGAAATGCGACTACCTGGGGTATGGGATGAGTTGGCACTCGCAGCCTAGACTGCGAGTGGCAACCATGAGCCTGCGCCGTGTGCGCGACCGTCTCAGGGAACTGCTGCGAGGGGTGCGGGGCCACAAGATGGCGAATGTCATCGAGCGGGTAAACCCGGTGCTGCGAGGCTGGGCAGGCTACTTCAAGCTCAGCCAGAGCAAGCGTCCACTGGAAGAGCTGGATGGCTGGGTCAGGCACAAACTTCGCTGTGTCATCTGGCGGCAATGGAAGCAGCCCTCTACGAGGGCGCGCAACCTGATGCGCCTGGGATTGAGCGAGGAGCGTGCCTGCAAGTCGGCCTTCAATGGCCGAGGCCCGTGGTGGAACTCAGGAGCGCCGCATATGAATCAGGCGCTGCCGAAGAAGCTATGGGACAGACTTTGACTGGTCTCGATACTGGATACGATCAATCGGCTTAACCGCATGGCCTGAACCGCCGTGTACGGAACCGTACGCACGGTGGTGTGGGAGGACGGCGGCCGTGAGGCCGCCTCCTACCCGATCGCAGCGTTCCGGCCTCCCGGCATTAGATCTTGAGTAGATGCACCAGTAGAAACAGTTCACTTCAGGCCAAAAAACGGTGCGCTTGAAGACAAGCCAGCCGCTAGGCCCGCGCGTAGATTAGCGATGTGGGCAAGACATCCGTCACGCCTCCCCAGACAAAAACAAGATTTGTGGTGACCCATGAACACAGTAGACCCGATCACCCTGGCAGTCGTGCGCGGTGCGCTCGAAACAGCCCAGCGAGAAATGACCCTGACGCTGGAAAAGACCAGTCGCTCGAGCGTGTTCAACCTCGCCCACGACTATTCCAACGCACTCTTCGATCACCTCCCGGAAATGATCCTGCAAGGCCAGGACATTCCTATTCATCTCGGTTCGCTTATCCCAGCGATGAAATGCGTTGCTGGCTTCTTCGGTGATGAGATTGCCGAGGGCGATGTTATTTATCATAACGATCCAGCCTACATGGGCAGTCATATCCTCGACTGCTGCATGTACAAACCGGTGTTCTATAAGGGCGAGCTGGTGTTCTGGACGGTCTGCAAGGGCCACCTGACCGATATTGGCGGCCCGGTACCGGCCGGCTACAACCCGGACGCAAAAGAAATCTACGCAGAGGGCCTGCGCATCCCGCCTGTCAAGTTGTGGGCCCAGGGCCAGCGCCGGGAAGACGTAATCAACCTGCTGCTGACCAACATGCGCGCCCGCGCCTATCAAGAAGGCGATCTGAATGCCCAGTACGGTGCTTGCAGCGTGGGCGAGCGTCACCTGATCGAGTTGCTCGATCGCTATGGCGTCGACCAGGTCCGAGCGTGCATTACCGAGCTGAAAGATATGGCAGACCGTCATATGCGCGCATTGTTGCGTGATGTGCCAGACGGTTTCTACAGCGGCACTGCCATTCTCGAAGACTCCGGTCATGGTCTGGGAGAATTGTCGATCACTGCCCAGGTGGAAATTCGCGGCGACGAGGCGCACGTTCTGATAGAGAGCCCGCCGCAGGTGCCTTACTTCATCAACTCCTACGCGGGCAATTCGATCTCCGGGGTTTACCTCGGACTGATGATGTTCGCCCAGGTGCCACCGCCCTACAATGAAGGCCTCTATCGCTGCGTGAGTGTAGACCTTGGCCCGTCCGGTACTCTGTGCAACGCCCAGGAGCCGGCACCGCACGTCAACTGCACCACTACTCCGATGGAAACCCTCGCCGATGCCGTGCGTCTGGCCCTTGAACAGGCGGCTCCGGAGCGTGTGACCGCCTCCTGGGGGCATGCCAGCGGGATCAATATCGCTGGGCACGACCCACGCAACAACAACGATGAATATGTGACCATGGTGCTGGCCTCGGTCATCTCCGGCGCTGGCGCTAACAAGGCTATGGATGGTTGGCCTGCTTGCGGCCCGCTGTGCTGCTTCGGCGCGCTGATGTCCGGCGATATCGAACTGCTTGAGTACTCCTATCCGGTACTGATACACCGCTACAGCCTGATGACCGACAGTGGTGGCGCCGGTGAATTCCGCGGTGGCTCTGGTACTCGCCTGGAGCTCGAGCCGCTGAAGCACGCCATGACCGTGGTCGGTTTCGGTGAGGGCCGGCAGCTGCCTACCGCCGGTGCGGCAGGGGCGAAGAATGTTCTGCTCGAGCCCAAGCTCGGCCGCTTGATCCATAGACATGTCGACGGTGAGGAAGACCATTACATCCAGAACACTCTGCTGACCGCACAACCAGGTGAGCGCGTAATCAACGTCAACCCGGGCGGTGGTGGCTATGGCGACCCACTACGTCGTCCGCTGGCCACGGTTCTAGCCGATGTGCGCAACGGCTTGGTCTCGATTGACGGCGCGCGCCTTGAATACGGCGTAGTGATTGACGGCAACGGCCAACTCGATGAAGCCGCAACCCACGCACACCGAGCCGCGCACTGAGCACAGCCCCTTTGAGCAATGCAGAGAATTCGAAAATGAGCAAACAACAATATCGCCTGGGCATCGATGCCGGCGGCACCTTCACTGATTTCATCCTCGCCGACCATCAGGGCAACGTGCAGTTGTTCAAGGCGCCGTCCACCCCACATGACGGCACCCTGGCCATACGCAACGGTCTGGCGCAAATCGCCGATGCCCTCGGCCGTACACCAGCCGAGATCATTGCCGACTGCGATCTGTGCATCAACGGGACGACTGTGGCGCTCAACGCACTGATCGAAAAGACCGGGGTCAAGGTGGGCCTGCTGTGTACCGATGGCCATGAAGACAGCCTGGAAATTCGCCTTGGCCACAAAGAAGATGGCCATCGCTATGACGCCACTTATCCACCGGCGCATATGTTAGTGCCGCGCCACCTGCGCCGTCCAATCGGCGGGCGTATTATCAGTGACGGCAGCGAGTTCAGCCCGCTAGACGAGGCGGCGATTCATGCCGCCATCGACTACTTCCGCGAACAACAGGTGCAGGCGGTGGCGATCTCCTTCGTCTGGTCGGTGCGCAACCCTAGTCACGAGCAGCGCGCTATGGCTATGGTGCGTGCGGCTTTACCTGACGTATTTGTCTGCAGCGGCCACGAGGTGTTCCCGCAGATTCGCGAATACACACGCACCTCGACAACCGTGGTCAACGCCTACCTTAGCCCAGTGATGGGTCGTTATATCGAACGCATCGACGCGCTGTTCGAGGAGCTGGGCGCGCAGCAGCCTACCCGCTATTTCCAGTCCAACGGAGGTCTGGCTCCTGGCGTGGTAATGCGTGAGCGGGCGGTCAACGCGATCAACTCCGGTCCGGCATCTGCCCCGCAAGCCGGCTTGTGCGTGGCCCAGCCATTCGGTATCGACAACGTAATCACCGTCGATATGGGTGGTACCTCGTTCGACATCACTCTTAGCAAAGGCGGTCGCACCAACTTCAGCAAAGACAGCGACTTCCTCCGTTACCGTATCGGCGTGCCAATGATTCAGGTGGAAACCCTTGGCGCCGGCGGTGGCTCGATCGCCCACCTTGACGACTTCGGCATGCTCCAGGTCGGTCCACGCAGTGCCGGGGCTAACCCCGGGCCTGTGTGTTATGGAAAGGGTGGGGTCGAGCCGACTGTAACCGATGCTAACCTGGCGCTCGGTTTTCTGGCTGATGGTGCACTGCTCGGTGGCAGCATCCGTCTAAATCGACAAGCCGCGATCGATGCGATCCGCAGTAAAATTGCCGAACCGCTGGGTATCAGTGTCGAGCGCGCGGCCGTCGGTATCATTACCCTGGTTAACCTGAGCATGGTTAGTGGTATCCGCCGCGTGTCCATTGAGCGTGGTTATGATCCCCGTGACTTCGCCCTGATCGGTGCCGGTGGTGCAGCGGGCATGCACGTGATGCGACTAGCTGAGGAAATCGGCAGCAAGGTTGTGCTGATTCCCAAGGTGGCTTCGGGGCTGTGCGCCTTCGGCCAGATTCTCTCTGACATCCGCTATGATCAGCTGACTACTTTGCCGATGCGTTTGGATGACGAGTTCGTCGATTTGGAGCAACTAAACCAGGCCCTGCAGCAGTTACGCGAGCGTGGTATGACGAACCTGCGAGACGATGGTTTCGGTGGTGACAATCGTATTGAATGCCAGTACAGCCTGGAGATTCGTTACCTCGGACAGATCCACGAGTGCAGCGTCGAACTGAGCTGCGACCGGCTCGACCGTAGCAGCCTGGCGGCCCTGCGCGAATCCTTCCACCAGCGGCACAAGGCGCTGTTTTCCTTCAGTGAGCCTAACAGCCCGGTCGAACTAGTTAATCTAGAGTGCTCGGTGATCGCGCGGTTACAGCGTCCACCAATGCCTGAACTTGCAACCCCGCTCAAGGCAACGGCCGCGATTCCGGCTGGTCATCGTCCGATGCTGTTCAATGCGCAAGACGATTGGCAGGACACGCCTGTGTACAACGGCGACCGCATAGAAGTAGGGCAGATTATTCAAGGTCCCTGTGTGATTGAGGAAGCGACCACAAACATCGTTGTTCCACCGGGCTGGCGGGTCAGTCTGGATCCCTCGGCCACATATGAACTGACTCCCGGTCATTGACCGTCAGGGATTTTTAACAAAGGATTGTGTAACAACGGCACCGACGGCATTCACCGTTGGTGCCGCCCTCATAATAACTACAAATTGAGGACCTTTCATGACAGATCAATTGTCTACGCGGTATTGGCCTGAGGGAGAAAGGCAATCGCGTTGGGCCGAAGCCATCGGCAATACATATTTTCCATTGTCGTTGGAGTTCAATTCCAGCGCCATTTTCCAAGGCAGCCTGAAAATTTGGAAAACGGGCAGTACGCCGTTGGCGTTATCGCGCCTGCGCTCCAGTCAGCTAGGCTATTCGCGCAGCGAGAGCCAGGTTAGCGAAGATACTGAACCCTGTTACCTTGTAACAGTGCCGCGCCTTACCGAAGTACACTTCGAGCAAGACGGTCGTGAGCTCCATTGTAAGCCAGGTGGGTTCATCTTCGAGCGAGGCGATGCGCCTTATCGTTTTCACTACTCCTGCGACAACGACCTTTGGGTATTCAAGCTGCCTGAGCGCGCGCTACATGGACAGATACGTGGAGCCGAGCGCTACACCCGTTTCTGTTTCGAGGCTCGGCGTGGATTGGGACGAATTTTTGTTGATCAACTGGCGATGTGTGCCGCGCGCTTCGACGAATGCGATGCGGATGCCCGTCATATGCTGCTGGAACAGGTGCTTTCGACGTTGTTAATGGCTCTGCGCCAAGATGAGCGCGTCCTTAATAGTGAGAGTTCGAGTCTAGCTGCCCTGCATTTGCAGCGTATCGAGCACTACATCGACCGAAACTTGTGTTCAGCTGAACTAAACCCGCAGCATATTGCTCAGGCCTGCGGCTTATCGGTTCGCTATTTGCATAAATTATTTTTCAGTACGCCCTACAGTCTCGGTGAATGGATTCGCCTGAAACGATTGGAGGCTGTATATCAACGCCTACGTGATCCCCACTGCCACCTATCAATCGGTGAGCTGGCATATCGTTGGGGGTTCAGTGATCAGGCACAATTTTCCCGGCATTTTCGCCAGCACTTTAGTTGTACTGCCAGTGAAGCCCGAGCCGTTTCGTTAAAGCCGTAGCCGGTTACTTTATTGTCAATGTGCTCTGGGGGATTAGAAGTCACTCGGCGTAGCTCCCCATAAAGGCTCCACGCCTTTTCACCGTTGCGGGAGTACCAGTTATATATCGGCGTCTGATATTCCATACGGGCGCTAACTTGGGTAAGCCTTTGTCGTCTGCATTGGCAAACTCATGCGTAGCTGGTGTTGCTGATCAAGCCAAGCTTATTGTTTTAGGTTCACGCGAGCGGGCTGAGAGCGGCGCAGGCTTCACAAGCGTAAGACGGAACCATGCTAGGTGCAAAGCTATGGTGTTGGGTAGTAATTGCTTCAGGTCTGTCCTGCAAAAAACATGCTGAAATTCCGCAGGCACCCCCTCTAAGGGCGAGACACGGTAACTATCCCATGATTTCAGGGGCGGACTGGGATGCTCTCAGGTTGCTGTTGCGCATGATCCCTTCGATGATCGGTACTGGTGTCATCAGATGAGCCTGCATCATGGCGCTTGCTCGCGTTGCGTCACGGGCAAGGATAGCTTCTACCAGTTCGCTGTGCTCTTGACGTTTCAGGGACAAGGCCTCCTCGGATAGCACCGTGCGCCGCAGCCACAGCTGGCGATAGCGCTCGGCCTGATCGAACAGATAGGCGCGCGCCTGCAGCAGGTGTCTAGACCCACAGCCGGAGGCTATAGCTGTATGGAAGGCCTTGTGTCGGGCATCCCATATTTCCAGCATCTGCTCCTGGGTCTTGACCTCCATTACCTTGGCCAATGTATGCGAATAGGCCAACACCTGGGCCTCCCAGGCGTCATCGCCGCGTTCGATGGCGAGCTTAAGTACCAGCGCTTCGAGATTGGCCCGTGCGTCATAGATGTCCTGCATTTCGCTCAGCGACATAGGAGCGACGCGGTAGCCACGCTGACTGATAGCTACTACCAGATTTTCCGCAATCAGATGCGATAGCGCTTCACGCAGAGGGCCTACGCCTAGGTCGTAGCGCTCCTTAAGCGCAGTCATTCGCAGTTTTTCTCCGGGCTTGAACATGCCCTGAATTATGTCCCGCTTGAGCCACTCATAGCCGCTGACTGCTGAGTTTTGGCGGGGGGCGAGCGTATCCATAAACCATGCTCCTCAACGGGTTTTATCCATCATACGCAACTGCAGAAATATTTACTAAGTGGAGATGCAGTTGCCGAGTGTCGCTATTTTATAAAAGCGTAGACATTTTTATAAAATAGCTATATTTTTAGTCCGGCTGTTCTGGTAAATCTCGGGGCGGCGTACAGACAATTTTTTCGTCAGGACTCTGCCATGAATGCCTTTACCCAGCTCAAAGATCTTGTGATGCCGCTACCGACCGCCGTTAAGGGGTTTTCTCTTTCACCCTCCGCTCAGTCGCCCCGTTTGTTCGAGCTGACCTTCACTAAGGCGACGATAGAGGCTTTCTGTGTAGCAGTGGCCGAGTGGCCGGTGCAGGCGCTGGAATACAAGTCCTTCTTGCGATTTCGCTTCGCCAAAATTCTTGACGATCTCTGCGGTAACAGCCTGCGCCCGGTGCTACTCAACGCCCTAATGGATCGTGCCACCGGAGGGCTGTTAATCAAGCAGGAGGCCCTGAATGATGTGGCACAAGCTGATGATATGGTCAAATTCTCGACTGCTGTGGCCCACCTGCTGGGGCGGTCGAACTTTGATGCGATGAGCGGCCAGTTCTACGCACGCTTCGTGGTCGAGAACGTCGATAATTCGGACAGCTACCTGCGCCAACCTCACCGGGTAATGGAGTTGCACAACGATGGTACTTTCGTCGATCAGATCACCGACTACGTGCTGATGATGAAGATCGATGAGCAGAATATCGAAGGTGGCAACTCGCTGATCCTGCATCTGGACGACTGGGAGGATCGCCATGCTTTCTTCCATCATCCGCTAGCACGGCGCGTCATGCGCTGGACCGCGCCGCCGAGTAAAAGGGTCGATACGGACGTGTTCCATTCGATCTTTGATGTCGACGCCGAAGGGCGGCCGACTATTCGCTATATCGATCAATTTGTTCAGCCCAAAGACTTCGACGAGGGCAACTGGCTGACCGACCTGTCTATCTCCCTGGAGGGCAGTAAACAGAAGCTTTCCGTGCCGGTGCCAGTTGGCTGCTTCCTGCTGATTAATAACCTGTATTGGCTGCATGGCCGCGATCGTTTCACCCCTCACCCTGGGCTGCGCCGTGAACTGATGCGCCAGCGCGGTTACTTCAGTTACCCCAAACTCGGCCATCAGCAAGGCCAATAATTGCCATTAATTGAACAGGGGCTGCGCGGTTTAGCCCTTGTCGTTTGTCCACGGGGCAAAACAGATCGAGTAGAGGTGATAGCGGTGTACGATTTTGTGATCATCGGGGGCGGCATTATCGGCATGTCGACTGCCATGCAATTAATCAAGGCCTACCCAGAGTCGAAAATCTTGTTGCTCGAGAAAGAGTCCGGGCCAGCTAAGCATCAGACGGGGCACAATAGCGGGGTCATCCACGCCGGCGTCTACTACACGCCGGGTAGCTTGAAGGCGAAGTTCTGCCTGGAAGGCAACCGTGCTACCAAATCGTTCTGTAACGAGCACGGCATTATCTACGATGAGTGCGGTAAGTTGCTGGTCGCCACCAATGAGGTGGAAATGCAGCGCATGCGCGCGCTTTGGGAGCGCACTGCAGCCAATGGTCTGGAGCGCGAGTGGCTGTCTGCGGAGCAACTGAAGGAACGCGAACCGAACATCACCGGAATCGGCGGGATCTTCGTGCCCTCCAGTGGTATCGTTAACTATGCCGAGGTCACCGCTGCCATGGCTCGCGAGTTCCAGAGGCACGGTGGCGAGATTCGCTACGACAGCGAAGTCATCGGCCTGGAAGAGCGCGCCACGGAGATGCGGGTTAAAACCCAGCATGAAGAAGTCATTGCACGCTTTTTGGTGACCTGCTCGGGTCTGATGGCCGACCGCATTGTATGTCTACTGGGCTTAGATCCTGGCTTTAGCATTTGCCCGTTCCGTGGCGAATACTATTTGCTGCCTGAGCAGCACAACCGGATCGTCAATCACCTGATCTACCCGATTCCCGATCCCTCCATGCCGTTCCTCGGCGTGCACCTGACGCGAATGATCGACGGCAGTGTGACAGTCGGTCCCAATGCTGTGCTGGCACTCAAGCGTGAGGGCTATCGCAAGCGTGACATATCTTTGTCCGACACGTTCGCAATGCTCACCAATCCGGGCATTCTTAAAGTGCTCAAGGACAATCTGCGGCCCGGCCTGATCGAGATGAAAAACTCGCTGTTCAAGCGTGGTTATCTACAGCAAGTACGCAAGTACTGCCCCAGCTTAACGCTGCAGGATCTCAAGCCTTACCCGGCCGGCGTCCGCGCCCAAGCGGTTTCAGCGGACGGCAAGTTGATCGAGGACTTCCTGTTCCGCAATACCCGCCGTAGCGTCAACGTCTGCAATGCACCATCGCCGGCGGCTACCTCTGCAATTCCCATAGGCGCCTACATCATCAAGCAGATTGATGCACAGCTGCAGGGGCTACCCAGGTTTGTAAAAAACCAACATCCCGCATGAGGCAGTGCGGGGCGAATTCGGCAGTGCACTGGAACGAACAAGACTGTGCGCAAGACGACAAGCCCCGCACCGGCTCAGTCTAATAGGCTATCGGCTAGTGCACTTAACGTCCCCGAGCCAAGTCATCGTTACTGAACTCGTTACCGAATTGAAGTGTGTGATTGTGATCAAAAGCCGGATGCCTACTTATAAGGCTACTCCCAGAAACCATGCTTGTTAGTCATATTGAGAGCGCCCCATGAACCAGTCAGTATCCTCGCTGCCAGAAAAAGACATTCAGTATCAACTGCACCCCTACACCAATGCTCGCCTTCATCAGGAGCTTGGCCCGCTGATCATCGAGCGCGGGGAGGGTATCTATGTTTATGACGATCAGGGCAAGGGTTATATCGAGGCGATGGCTGGGTTGTGGAGCGCCGCGCTTGGCTTTAGCAATCAACGTCTGATCAAGGCAGCTGAGCAGCAATTCAACACCCTGCCGTTTTATCACCTGTTCAGTCACAAATCGCATCGCCCGAGTATCGAGTTAGCCGAAAAGCTGATCGAGATGGCGCCGGTGCCTATGAGTAAGGTGTTCTTCACCAACTCCGGTTCCGAGGCTAACGATACTGTAGTGAAGATGGTCTGGTACCTCAATAACGCTCTAGGCAAACCAGCCAAGAAGAAGTTCATCAGTCGGGTCAACGGCTACCACGGCATCACCGTCGCCAGCGCAAGCTTGACTGGCCTTCCAGGCAACCAGCGCGGTTTCGACCTGCCGCTTCCAGGCTTCCTGCATGTCGGCTGCCCGCACCATTATCGTTTCGCCCTTGCCGGTGAAAGTGAAGAGCATTTCGCTGACCGCCTTGCCGTCGAGCTCGAGCAGAAGATTCTCGCCGAAGGCCCGGAGACTATCGCAGCGTTCATTGGCGAGCCATTGATGGGCGCTGGCGGTGTCATAGTGCCGCCTCGTACCTACTGGGAGAAGATCCAGAAAGTTTGCCGTAAGTACGACATCCTGGTTATCGCCGATGAGGTAATCTGTGGATTTGGGCGTACCGGGCAGATGTTTGGCAGCCAGACCTTTGGTATCCAGCCGGACATCATGGTGTTATCCAAGCAACTGTCATCTTCTTATCAGCCGATAGCGGCGATTCTGATCAATGCCCCAGTATTTGAGGGCATCGCTGATCAGAGCCAAGCGCTTGGCGCGCTTGGGCATGGGTTCACCGGCAGCGGTCATCCGGTAGCTACTGCCGTGGCCTTGGAGAACCTGAAGATTATTGAAGAGGAGAGCCTGGTCGAGCATGCGGCGCAAATGGGCCAGTTGTTGCGCAGCGGCCTACAGCATTTCATCGATCATCCCTTGGTGGGCGAAATTCGCGGTTGTGGACTGATCGCTGCGGTAGAACTAGTTGGCGATCGCGTGAGCAAGGCGCCGTATCAGGCGCTAGGCACCCTCGGACGCTACATGGCCGGCAGAGCCCAGGAACACGGCATGATTACTCGCGCCATGGGTGATGCCGTGGCCTTCTGCCCGCCGTTAATCGTCAACGAACAGGAAGTCGGAATGATTGTAGAGCGCTTTGCCAGGGCGCTGGACGACACCACTCAGTGGGTTGGTTAGATCAATCCGGGGGAGGAGAGAATTGCTTTTATGTGGCTCTCCTCGGCTTAAATTCATAGCTTGGAAAATAGCTGAGCAGCACTGAATGCAGTCTGCGAAGGAGCACGCCATGCAACTCAAAGATACCCAATTGTTCCGCCAACAGGCTTATATCGACGGAACCTGGTTGGACGCGGACAGCGGCCAGACCATTCAGGTCACCAATCCGGCCACCAACGAAGTTATGGGTAGTGTGCCGAAGATGGGGGCAGCGGAAACCCGTCGAGCCATCGAAGCAGCAGATCATGCCCTGCCAGCCTGGCGTGCACTGACAGCTAAAGACCGCGCCAACAAACTGCGCCGCTGGTTTGAACTGATGATTGAAAACCAGGACGACCTGGGTCGTCTCATGACCATGGAGCAAGGTAAGCCACTTGCCGAAGCCAAGGGCGAAATTGCTTTCGCGGCGTCCTTCCTTGAGTGGTTCGCCGAAGAAGCCAAGCGCGTGTATGGCGACGTAATTCCCGGCCACCAACCGGACAAACGCCTGATCGTGATCAAACAGCCCATCGGCGTAACGGCAGCGATTACACCCTGGAACTTCCCGGCAGCCATGATCACCCGTAAAGCCGGCCCGGCCCTGGCCGCCGGTTGTACCATGGTGCTCAAGCCAGCGTCGCAAACGCCTTATTCGGCGCTGGCGTTGGCAGTGCTGGCCGAGCGTGCCGGGATCCCCAAAGGCGTGTTCAGTGTAATCACTGGCAGTGCTGGCGAAGTCGGCAGCGAACTGACTAGCAACCCGATCGTGCGCAAGTTGAGCTTTACTGGCTCCACCGAAATTGGTCGCCAGCTAATGGCCGAATGTGCCAAGGACATTAAAAAGGTGTCGCTAGAACTGGGCGGAAACGCGCCGTTCATCGTATTCGATGATGCCGACCTTGATAAGGCAGTGGAAGGCGCACTGATCTCCAAATACCGCAACAATGGCCAGACCTGCGTGTGCGCCAACCGCCTGTATATCCAAGACGGCGTATACGATGCCTTCGCCGAGAAGCTGAAAATCGCGGTAGCTAAGTTGCAGATTGGTAACGGTTTGGACGAAGGTATCACCACCGGCCCTCTGATCGATGCCAAGGCGGTGGCCAAGGTCCAGGAGCACATTGCCGACGCCATTAGCAAGGGTGCCAAGCTACTCGCTGGTGGTAAGCCGCACGCCCTCGGTGGCACTTTCTTCGAGCCGAGCATCCTCATTGACGTACCGAATAACGCCGCCGTAGCCAAGGAAGAAACCTTCGGTCCGCTGGCGCCGCTGTTCCGTTTTAAGGACGAGGCCGACGTGATCGCGATGTCCAATGACACCGAGTTCGGCCTGGCCTCGTACTTCTATGCCCGCGATATGGGGCGCGTGTTCCGTGTGGCCGAAGCCCTAGAATACGGTATGGTCGGCGTCAATACTGGGCTGATCTCCAATGAAGTTGCGCCTTTCGGTGGTATCAAGGCATCCGGCCTGGGTCGCGAAGGATCCAAGTACGGCATTGAGGATTACCTGGAGATCAAGTACCTCTGCCTGGGTGGTATCTAAGAGCCCGGCGAATAGGCACGTGATTCTCGCTCAGGCCCCACTTGGCGAGCATCATTAATCTTGGCCCGGTCTATAAAACCCGGGCATGCTACATCGGTTGTGGCGCAGACAAAGATTGACGCGGGCTATTTCTACGTCACCGTCTACTTCTCACGGCTGTTGCCGCGCAACCAGAGTCTGGAGGCCTGTATCCGCGTCGACAGCGCCCCCTGTTCGAGCTAGGTGCCTAACATTTCTAACGATTGAGCGTTGCGCGGAGTCCTACACCTAGGCTCTGCGCCTTTTTAATCCCGCCGCGCTAGATTAGGCGAAGTAATGCTGCCTTCACAGCCAGTCCTGCTGGTATGGATAAAGGTGATATCCATCACCTATGCCATGTTAGGGGCGACGGTGAACTCTCTCTAAGATGGTTTGGTGCGATGATTTAAGGCGCCCCAGCGACCGTTGATTGCATCCAATGTGCTCATTAGCTTTTCTGTTCGAGCTGGCTGTTCCTGTGCGAATAGATCCTGTGTGTACTCATCACGCTTACACAGGTCTAGCAGCAACACTTGGGCTTTGGCATAGCTGAAACCCTCTCGTTACAGCCTTTTGATTCCCTCCTGTGCCGCTGCAATGATCAAACGCGTGTCATCGGTCGGGTAGGGCAGTTGGCAAAGCAGGCCGTTGGCGTACTTACCATCATTGAATTCGCTCGGTCGCAATCAGGCGAGCATTCGGGGCTTGGATCACGATCCCTCCAGTCGTAATAGCCACTGGCAGAAATCTTCAAGCAGAGGCACATAAGGTCGTAAGAACTGCGTAGCTGGTGACCCCGTCTTCCGTGCCATGAAAGTTGACCTGACCAACCGCTATCCGTCAGTCGGTGAGGCGAAGCAACTTCCTTTATGGCATGGTGCCACAGTCCCTTATTACGGAACGTGTAGTACCCGCATTGATTTCGTAGGGCGAGCAGCAGTGCCGCGTGATGAAGTGAAAGGCTTGGTCGCTTGCCCGACCTTCTACACGTAGGATCGCTATGGCATGTCCATGTCCTGTCAGCAACAGCAACAGCAACAGCAACAGCAATTGCTTATGGCTTGGGATCGACAGTATCCTTCCACCTGCAGCAACTGACCCACATCATGATTCTCGCCCTGGTCGCTCTCAGCCTCGACCTGTTGGTGGGCGTGACCGGCATGGTCAGCCTGGCCCAGGCGGCCTTCTTCGGCATCGCCGGCTACAGCCTGGTGTTGTTCGCCCCGGAGTTCGAGGCGGTGAACTTCTGGCTGGCGCTGCTGCTGTGCCTGGGCGTCAGCGCCGCAGCTGCGCTGCTGATGGGCCTGCTGATCATCCGCACCTCGGGCATCTTCTTCATCATGGCGACCATCGCCTTCTCGCAGATGCTCTATTACCTGTTCCACGACTCGGCCTTCGCCGGCGGCTCGGACGGCATCTACCTGTTCCTCAAGCCCGAGGTGGCCATCGCCGGGGTGCATCTGCTCGACCTGGAGAACCCGCGCAGCCTGTTCTACCTGGTGCTCGGCTCCCTGGTGCTGGTCTATCTGCTGCTGCGCACCTTCCTGCGCGCGCCGTTCGGCCGGGTGCTGCTGGGCATCAAGCACAACGAGGAACGGGTCCGTTCCATGGGCTACAACCCGCTGTTCTACAAGCTGGCGGCCTTCGTCATTGCCGGCACCATCGCCGGCTACGCCGGCATGCTCTCGGCCACCCAATACGGTTTCGTCAGCCCCGACCAGGTCGGCTGGCAGCTCTCGGCCCACGCCCTGGTGATGGTCATCCTCGGTGGCATGGGCAGCCTGTTCGGCGCCATCTTCGGCGCCTTCGCCTTCGAGGGCCTGCACCATCTGTTCGCCGGCCTGACCCCGCACTGGGAGCTGCCCATGGGGCTGGTGGTCATCGCCATGGTTCTGTTGCTGCCGCGCGGTCTCGCCGGGTTGCTGCTGCAGCTCTGCGACCGGCGCACAGCCACGGCCTGCGACGCAAGTACGGTATCCACCCCCGACGCGATGAAGAAGGAGGCCGGCGTATGACCGCCCATGTTCTAGAAACCCGCGGACTGAGCAAGGCCTTCGGCGGCCTGCGTGCGGTCAACGACATTTCCCTGAGCGTGGCGCCCTGCGAGGTACACGCGATCATCGGCCCCAACGGCGCCGGCAAGAGCACCATGGTCAATCTGCTGTCCGGCCATCTTCAGCCCAGCGCCGGGCAGATCCTCTTTCACGGCCGCGACATCACCGGCTTGGCGCCCAACCGGGTGTCGCACCTGGGCATCGGCCGCAGCTTCCAGCGCACCAACATCTTTCCCAGCTTCACCTGCCTGGAAAACTGCTGGCTGGCGGCGCAGTCGCGGCTGAAGAACTCCTTTCGTTTCTTCCGCCGCTGCGAGGCCTATGTCGAGGTACGCGAGCGCGCCGAACGGGCGCTGGAGCTTTGCGGCCTGGCCGCCCACCGCGACACCCTGGCCGATGCCCTGAGTTATGGCGAGCAACGCCAACTGGAGATCGGCATGGTACTGGCCACCGAGCCGAGCTTCCTGCTGCTCGACGAACCCATGGCCGGCATGGGCAAGGACGAATCGGCGCGGGTGGTCGAACTGCTCGCCAGACTGTCGCAGCAGTACGCCATGGTCCTGGTCGAGCACGACATGGATGCGGTGTTCAGCATCGCCCACCGTCTCACCGTGATGGTCAACGGCGAGCTGCTGGCCAGTGGCCCGCTGGACCAGGTGCGCAACGATCCGGCGGTACAGCAGGCCTATCTGGGCGACGGCGAGGAGCAATTCTGATGAGCGCACAAGCCCTGGTGCAGGCCACCGGCCTGCACACCTATTACGGCAACAGTCATGTGCTGCATGGCGTCGACCTGCAGATCCAGCCGGGCGAGACCCTGGCGCTGATGGGCCGCAACGGCATGGGCAAGAGCACCACCATTCGCTCGTTGCTCGGCCTGACGCCGGCGCGCCGCGGCGAGGTGCTGATCCGCGGCGAGCGCTGCAGCGGCCGCGCCACCCACCAGATCATCCGCCGCGGTATCGGCTATGTGCCAGAGGGCCGCGGCATGTTCCCCAACCTGAGCGTGCGCGAGAGCCTGATCATGGCCGCCCGCCCGGGCCTGGACGGGCGCCGCGACTGGAACCTGGAGCGGGTGCTGGCGACCTTCCCGCGCCTGGCCGAGCGCTTCTCCCACCTGAGCGGCAACCTTTCCGGCGGCGAGCAGCAGATGGTCGCCATCGGCCGCGCGTTGCTGACCAACCCCGAACTGATGATCCTCGACGAGGCCACCGAGGGCCTGGCGCCCTTGATCCGCAAGGAGATCTGGGACGTGATCCGCCTGATCAAGGCCAGCGGTATCGCCACTCTGGTGGTGGACAAGAACGTCAACGTGCTGCTCGACCTGACCGACCGCAGCATGATCATGGTCAAGGGACGGGTGGTGTTCGACGGGCCCAGCGTCGAGCTGAAGTGCCAGCCGCAGATCCTCCAGGAACATATTGGCCTGTGACGCCGGGGAGACTGACGATGAACGAGAAGACCGACGCCCCTGCCCGAAACTGGCAGAAGCCGCTGGCGGCGTTGCTGCAAGCGACGGCGGCGCTGGCCGCAGCCGGCCTGCTGCTGTTGGACAGCGGCCTGCACGGCCCACTGGCGGCCCTGGCGCTGGCCGGCGTCGCCCTGGCCGGCCTGCTCTACCACAGGTTGCCGCCGATCCTGGTCGAGTTGCCGCCACCAGCGCCAGCGCCAGCGCCGCCACCGGCGCCTGAGCCTGAACCGCCGGTGCTGCTGGCGGCGCCTGCTCCCGAGCCGCCTTCCGACCCTGGCCTGCCGCTACGCGCACCCCTGGCGAAGTTGCTCGAGAGCATCCTGCGCACCGAGCAGGACATGCTCTTCGCCACTGAACTGGCGCGCGCGGGCGGAGAAAAGGTGCAGTTCAGCGCCGCCAGCATCCAGGCCTGCGAGGCGGCGATCCGCGAGCTGGCCGGCTACATGGGCACCATCGATCAGGTATTCGACGAACTGTCGCAACAGTCGATGCGCATCGGCGCCATCGTCGGCAGCATCCAGGACATCGCCAAGCAGACCAACCTGCTGGCGCTCAACGCGGCCATCGAGGCGGCCCGCGCCGGTGAGCATGGCCGCGGCTTCGCCGTAGTCGCCGACGAAGTGCGTCACCTGGCCCAGCGCGCCAACGAGTCCAGCGGCGAGATCCAGCAGATCGCCGGCAGCCTGCAGAAGTCGGCGCAGGAGGCGCGGACGGGAGTCGAACACATCGGCCAGTCCACCAGCACCGGCCTGGAGAAGTCCGCCGCGGCCCTGGGCGCCATGGCAGAGATGCGTGCCGGCGCCGCGGTGCGGCTGGAGACGGTCGAGCGCATCGTTCGGCGCCTGAATGAGCAGCGCACCTTGACCCAGGACATGGTCGAGCTGCTGGGTTAGCGGGCTATCGCTGAAGTGGGCACCTTGCGACCCCATCGTTGTGACGCAGTCTTCGTCAGCCGATTCGACTGGCTGTGGAATCACGATCTGCAGCAAGACCTGAACTTGGCCTACAGCCGTTTAGGCTGGAAAGCGGCCCTGGCCGCATGACTCCGCCATTGCCGTGGACGTGATGCCTTCTCGCCTGGAGTTGGCTCGCAGGGTGGGCACAACGCCCATCTTCAATAGCCGGGTAGCAGATCCGGCTACGCGTAGTCGCGCAATCACTGACGCAGCTGCGCAGCGCAGTCCCATTCTGCGTATGCCCGGAGCTGCCGACTGAATGCGGTCGCGTCACACAATTTTCCTACTGTCTAAAAGGTCTAGAAATGAGTGCACAACTGGTAATCGACAATATCAAGCTGGACGCTACCGGAGGCAAGACGATCCAACGGCTTGACCCTGTGTCCGCCAAACTGGTCAGCACTGCGGCTGCCTGCACCCTGGAAGACGCAAAACGGCTCGCGGCCTCATCCGAGCGAGCATTCCGCAAATGGTCCAAGACCGGACCGACCGAGCGGCGTCGTCTCCTGCTCGCAGCAGCGGATGTCCTCGAGGCCAAGATGTCGGAATTCTGCCGGATCATGGCTGAGGAAATTGGCGCATCGCAGCTCTGGGCGCAGTTCAACGTAGGTGCATCGGCGAATCTGCTGCGCGAGGCTGCAGCGCTCACTACTCAAATCAAGGGTGAGACGATTCCAACCGATAAGCTTGGCGCTTTCTCGTTGACGCTTCGCCAGCCGGTGGGCACCGTGCTGAGCATTGTGCCGTGGAATGGGCCGGTGATCCTGGGGGCTCGCGCTATCGCGTATCCGCTGGCGTGCGGCAATACCGTGATCTTCAAAGGCTCGGAAAACAGTCCTCGCACTCATGCCCTTGTGGCCGATGCCTTCATTGAGGCAGGCCTGCCGGCGGGTGTGCTCAATTTCCTGATTACCGCGCCCGAAGACGCATCGGCTGTCACCGAAGCGTTGGTGGCCCACGATACCGTGCGCCGGGTCAACTTCACGGGCTCCACCAAGGTCGGCCGCATGATCGCCGAAACCTGTGCGTCCCATCTCAAGCGCTGTTTGTTGGAGTTGGGTGGCAAGGCTCCTTTCGTAGTGCTGGAGGATGCCGATATCGACGGCGCAGTGAATGCCGCAGTATTCGGCTCGTTCCTGTATCAAGGGCAAATCTGCATGTCGACCGAGCGTTTCGTGGTCGATCAGCGTGTTGCCGACGAATTCGTGAGTAAGTTTTCCGAGCGAATCGGCAAACTGGAGCTTGGCGACCCCACCGCATCTCCGACCTGCGTAGTCGGACCGGTCATCGCCCAGGGCTCGGTAAAGCGGATCAACCATCTGATCGAAGATGCGCTCGGCAAAGGGGCTGTCATCGCCGCGGGCGGTATCGCCGACAGTGCCTTGATGCAGCCCACGCTAGTCGACCGCGTGACCAAGGACATGGAAATCTACGACGAGGAAACCTTTGGTCCTATTACCACGATCGTTCGTGTCGACGGGGCAGAGGAGGCGTTGGAAGTGGCCAATGACACGGCTTATGGCCTCTCATCTGCAATTTTCAGCGCCAATGTCTCCAAAGCGCTTGAGCTGGCAAGTCGGTTGGATGCAGGTTGTGTCCACATCAACGGCGCCACCGTACAAAACGAAGCGCAGGCCCCCTATGGTGGTATGAAGCAGAGTGGATACGGCCGTTTCGATGGAAGCGCTGTGATTGACGAGTTCACAGAAATCAAGTGGGTCACTGTTGAGCCATCTGATCAGCCTTATCCCTTCTGATGTTTCGGGGCCGGCGGAGCAAGTGGATTCGCCGGTTCACGCGCGTTCGCATCATTTCTCCCAGATGATCGTAAAACGCTCGGATCCACGGCCAAGCGCGTCTTGCCGCGAAAGTGTTGCACGCGTGATAACAAATTGTAGCGGTGCGCGGTCGCCGGCTTTGTGTACGAGCAGGAAAAACGCGCGCTGATCTGACAATCGCCGTGGCCGCAGCTGTTGGCTTCAATGGCTGCTGTGGCGAGTAGTGACAAAGCGGTTGAGCAAGCGGTGCACCATGAACACGACGAACAGGGTCAACAGCACCGAGACACACACCGAACTCAGCCGGTAGAGGGTCGCAAATATGATGTCGTGGCTGGGCGTAAGCGACTGGCCGAACAGGATGGCCAGGGTGGTCAAAGCGCCGAAGCCGACGCCGGGCACCCCCTTTTCCAGCATGTGCCAGCGCGCGCAGACCATGGCGGCGATCCATAGCAGCAGGGCGACCAGCGGCAGTAGGTCGTGGTGATCATAGAGCAGCAGCATGATCAGCAGGGCAATCACGCAGCCGAGCAGGGTGCCATGCGCACGGGTACGGCCGGCGAAGCGTGAGCCGTTCCAGTGCATGGGAAACAACAGCAGGATGCTGGCGACCTGAGCCGACAGCGAGTCCTGCAGATCCAGGCACTGGAATACGCTGAACGACAGCGTCGCCACCGTTGCCCCGAGCAGTGCCTCGTGGCGCCGACTGGCGCGGTCTTTGGGCGGCGGCGTGCGTGCGGGGCGCGGCTCGCAGTCGGGAAACAGGTAGAACATCAGCACGGCGATCGCTGCGGCCAGCACGATGGCCAGGCCATTGCTCCCAAGCATGGCGATGACGTCGGTGTGCGGGTAGCTGGCGAAGTTCAGCTGGATCGACAGAAATACTGCGCCGAGGGCGCCGAACAGGAAGTTCGGGCCGCTGGCCATCAGCGCGAAACGGTAGAGAAACAGCAAGAACACCAGCGGAATCATCAGCAGCGGTCGGCCGCCGAACAGACCGTAGAGCAACGCGACCTCCAGGCTGACGACCAGTCCCTGGGTGAAGAACTGGCGCATCAGGTGGGCAGTCAGGCGCGGCACCAGGCCGAGCAGTAGCATCGGATAGACGCAGAAGAAGGCACCGTACTGCAGGTCGAACAGCTTGCACAGGACAAAGGCCAGACTGCCGCCAGTGGCGATGCGCAGACACTGGCGCAGGTCGTTCTTGCCCAGTGACAAACGGGGCGCTGTGGCCCTTTCGGCAAGTGTGTGTGCCGCCGCGGAGGGTTCAGTAGACATAGTGCAACCAACTGATCAGGCGGATCTGCAGCGTAGCGGCGAGGTTCACCAGCGGGTTGTCGAAGGGCTTCAGCTGAACCGTGGCCTTAGCCCCGGTGGGCAGCAGGAACGGCAGCTCTTCATCGAGTGCCAGGTGCACGCGTTGTCGTTGCGCGTCGCGAACCCAGCGCTCGGATTGCGCGGGCGTTGCCAGCTCGCCGTTGGCATCGATCTGGCCTTCCCGGACTCCGGCGTCGAAATGACTGACCCGGGCGCTGAACAGCTCGCCTGGACGGGCGTCGAATACGACCACGGCTGGGGTGTCGACGCCGATGTAGCGCAGGGACTTCTCGCGGAAGTCGGCGATGATGTCCAGGCGGTCCTCGACCAGAGCGGCCACCGGCGTTCCTGCCGCGACGAAGGTGCCGGGGGTGAGCTGCAGGTTGCTGAGCACGCCGCCACGTTCGGCGCGAACCTCGCTGTAGTCCCGCTGCAGGTGCGCCCGGAGCAGTGCATTGCGGGCTTGGCGTAGCCGTAGATTGGCACCGTCGGCGCCGCCGCGACGGGCCTGCAGTTCACGGACTCTGGCCTGCGCCGTACGCAGTTGGGCCTGGGCCATCAGATGCTGCGCTTCGGCCGCATCGTAGGCCTGGCGCGAGACATGCTGGCGTTCGAGCAGGCGCGACAGGCGTAGGGCCTGAGCGCCCGACTCGTTCGACTTGGCTTGGGCCGCGCTGACCTCGGCACGGGCGGCGGCCAGCAGGGCATCGAGTTCAGTGTTGTCCTGGTGTGCCTGTTCGAGCGCCAACTCGGCCCGCTGCACCTCCAGCTCGAATGGCTGCGGATCGAGGCGAAACAGTAACTGGCCAGGTTGTACGTACTGGTTATTGCTCACCGCCAGCTCACTGACCTGGCCTGCGACCCGCGGCGCGACCTTCAGTACCGGTCGGGTCAACTGCGCCTGTGGTGTCAACGGCATGCTCAGGTCGGCGGTTAGGAAGTAGATGAAGCAACAGGCTAGGGCCGAGATAGCGATTTGAACCCAGCGGGCAAATCGTTGATCGGGAGTCATGAATACCTCGGTTAAGCAAAGCGTCGGGGGACGGGCGCACGCTGGAAAGTCCGGGCCGGCCCGCGAAGGCGGCAGTATATTTCCCATGCTTTCATGCAAAAATAGCCGTCTTATGCAAAGAACACTTACTAAATAGGTAACAGTCAGATGGATGTTTTTCAGGCAATGCGGGTGTTTACTCGCGTGGTGGACGCGGGCACCTTCACGGCTGCTGCACAGACGCTGGGCTTGTCCACCGCGCAGGTGTCGCGGCAGGTGTCCGAACTCGAAAGTCATCTGCAGGCACGCCTACTGCAACGTACCACCCGCCGGCTGGGGCTGACCGAGGTAGGCAGCCGTTACCTGGAGCGCTGTCGGCATATTCTCAGCGAGCTGGAAGACGCTGGCGCCGAGGCCGGTGGTGCCTACCTGATGCCCAGGGGGCGCCTGCGGGTGCACGCGATCACCGGTTTGGGCACCCATCTACTTGCACCCTTGGCCGCCCGCTATAGCGAGCTCTACCCGGAAGTGAACCTTGAGCTGACGCTCTCCCAGCGCCACCCTGACCTGCTCGAGGAGGGGCAGGATGTGGTCATTACTCTGGCCCGGGAGTTGCCCGACTCCGAACTGGTCGCTCAACTGCTCGGCACTACCTACAGCGTGGTCTGTGCGGCGCCGAGCTACCTGGGGCAGCACGGTATTCCGATGACTCTCGACGAGCTGAGCCAGCATCGCTGCCTGCGCCTGCTCGACCCGGTTTTTGGCGACAGCTGGACCTTTACCGACAACGGCGTCGAGCGGGCGATCCGTCTGGGAGAAACATTTCAGGTCAACGTCGCCGAGGCGATGGCCCAGGCGGCAGGAGAGGGTATGGGTATTTGCGTACTGCCGGACCTGATAGCGGCCAAGGCCTTCGCACAGGGCCGACTGGTACGCCTGCTGGCCGAACATCGCCTGCACGAGCGGGGTATCTATGCGCTGTACCCGTCGCGGCGCTTTCTCGATGCCAAGGTGAGAACCTGGGTGGAGTTCCTCAAGGAGCAATTACCCCTGGTATTCCGCGGTAATCGAACCCTGGTGGAAAACCCCACCTATTGGGCGTGACCCTGGGAGCAAACCGGTGTGGCCAGGGTTGATGCCCTGTCGCTTAGCGCTCTTCGATTATTACGCTAAAGGCAAAACTACCTTGCCTGGAGTTCGCTGTTTCTTGCCGGAACCACTCCTTAAGCTGATGCTCATCGAGTCATTACGAGGTGCAGCATGAAAGCAAGATACTGGATGATCGGCGTGACACTTGTCGCTCAGTGGGCAGTCGCCGACGATGCGCAGCCATACCATTATGGCCAGGCCATGGATGTCGCCAGGGTCATTTCGATCGAGATGCCTCAGGGCTGTGAGGTGGGCGAGGCGACCATGGTCTATGAGGATTCACACGGCGAGATCCATACCCTGGTGTATCTGCGCCAGGGCGAGAGCTGCGTGTATTGAGTCCGTCGCAGGACTCGGCAGTCAGCCCGATCCCTCATGGCAGGCAATGGGCTGTCAGGCACTTCGGGCGCCGTCAGTCCGCAAATAGCTCGAACATCAGTTGCCTGAGCCAGCGGTTGGCGGAGTCTCGGTGATACTTGGCGTGCCAGAACAGGTTGATATCGATTTCCGGTAGCTGCACGGGGTGGGGCAGGGCCACCAAACCGAAGGGCTGGACGCAGCACTCGGCAAAGCGCTCGGGTACCGTGGCCAGCAGATCGGTGCGCTGGAGAATATGGCCCACAGCGACGAAGTGCGGCACTTCGAGACGGATGTCCCGCTCTATCCCCAGACGCGCCATGTGTGCGTCCACTTCGCCGTGGCCGGTGGTGGCGGCGATGACCCGCACATGACCGTGAGCGCAGAAGCGCTCCAGCGTGAGCGGCTCGCTGGTGACGGGGTGGTCCTTGCGACACATGCATACGTAACGATGATGGAACAGACGGCGAGTGAAGAAGCCTGCCTGCAGGTGTGGCAGCAGGCCTACGGCGAGGTCGACGGTGCCGCTCTGCAGCGCCTCGATCAGGGATACGGAGGTGTTGCGCACGGTACTGATGCGGCAGCCTGGTGCCAGGCGGGAGAGGGCATCCATCAGGCGCGGGGTGAAGTAGATTTCACCGATATCGGTCATCGCGATGGTGAAGGTGCGTTCGCTGGTTAGCGGGTCGAAACTGTCTTGGCGACTCAGCGCCTCGCGCAGGGTATGGATGGCCAGCGACACTGGCTCAGCAAGTTGCTGGGCGTAGGGGGTAGGCTCCATACCCTGATAGGTACGCACGAACAGGTCGTCCTGCAGGGCTGTACGCAGGCGCCTGAGGGCGTTGCTCACGGTGGGCTGGGTCAGACCCAGGCTTTCCGCGGCGGTGGAGACGCGGCGGTCGATCAGCAACTGGTTGAACACCACTAGCAGGTTCAGATCCAGGTCGCGCAGGTCCATGGTCTGCCTCATAGGTTGGTAGGAATATTCAGGTTTGAAATAGTTTGTATGCAGGCTGCGGTATTTATCAATATTTCTCGTGCGCCCATGATGACTTCACTCCAACAACAACATCATGGGTACAAACATGATCACCAAGCCTGCCCTGCGTATCGGCATCATCGGCGGCGGTATTTCCGGCGTCGCCCTGGCACTGGATCTGTGCCGCCATTCCCATCTCGACGTCCAGCTCTTCGAATCCGCACCGGCCTTCGGTGAGGTGGGAGCGGGCGTTTCCTTCGGTGCTAACGCGGTGCGAGCCATTGCCGGTCTCGGCATTGCAGAGCCTTACGCCCAGGTTGCCGATCGCACCCCCGAGCCCTGGCAGGACGTGTGGTTCGAATGGCGCCGCAGCGTCGACGCCGGTTACATTGGCGCGAGCGTGGCTCCTGGCGTGGGGCAGTCTTCGGTGCACCGGGCGGATTTCCTCGACGTGCTCGCCAGCCGACTGCCGGAGGGCATTGCCCGATTCAATAAGCGCGCCGTGGGCGTGGAGCAGCACGGCGATGAGGCCTGTGTGCGCTTTACCGACGGTAGTGAATATCGCGGTGACTTGCTGATCGCCGCCGATGGCATCAAATCGGCTATTCGTGGCCATGTCCTCGAGGGTATCGGGGCCCCGCCCGCCGTGCCGCGCTTCAGTGGTACCTGCGCCTACCGTGGCATGATCGATAGCCTGCACCTGCGCGAGGCCTACCGTGCCGCTGGCGTTGACGAGCACTTGGTGGACGTGCCGCAGATGTACCTGGGCCTGGATGGCCACATCCTTACCTTTCCGGTTAAGCGGGGGCGCATCATCAACGTGGTGGCCTTCGTATCTGACCGCAGTCAGCCCGCGCCCACCTGGCCCGAGAATTCGCCCTGGGTTCGTCAGGCCAGCCAGCGTGAGATGCTCGACGCCTTCGTCGGCTGGGGCGATGCTGCGCGAATCCTGCTGGAGTGCATTCCCTCGCCAACCTACTGGGCTCTGCACGACCTCGCCGAGCTACCTGGTTATGTCCACGGCCGTGTGGCGCTGATCGGCGATGCCGCCCACGCGATGCTGCCGCACCAGGGCGCCGGGGCAGGGCAGGGGCTCGAGGACGCCTACTTCCTCGCCCGCCTGCTGGGAGATGTTCAGGTGAGTCGCGGCAACCTCGATGAGTTGCTGGCTGCCTACGACGCCTTGCGCCGCCCGCGTGCCTGCCGCGTGCAGCGTACCTCCTGGGAAGCCGGTGAACTTTACGAACTGCGTGACCCGGCAGTGGGTGATGACAAACAGGCGCTGGGAGCTACCTTGGCTAGCCGCTTCGACTGGTTGTGGAACCACGACCTCGACGCTGACGTGCGAGATGCCCGCGCTCGACTAGGTTGGACAGCCCTGAGCCACTGCGCCTAGTTGCGCGTCGTTCTACCGGAATCGGCCTCGATGCCGGTTCCGGCTCTATAACAATGACAAGAAGAGCTATGCCATGCGTGATATCGACGTTTCCGCCCTGCTTGACGGGGCCCGCTTCAATACCTTTCACGGGCGCGTGCTGTTCTGGTGCGCGCTGATCATTATCTTCGATGGCTATGATCTGGTTATCTACGGCGTGGTGCTGCCGTCGCTGATGCAAGCCTGGAACCTCTCTGCGCTGCAGGCCGGTCTGCTAGGCAGCTGCGCATTGGTGGGCATGATGCTCGGTGCACTGTTCTTCGGCCCACTGTCGGACCGGATCGGGCGCCGCAAGACCATCATGACCTGTGTGGTCCTGTTCAGCGGTTTTACCGTGATCAACGGATTCGCGCGCACTCCCGAGGAGTTTGCCATTTGCCGCTTTTTCGCCGGGCTTGGTATCGGTGGGGTGATGCCCAATGTGGTGGCGCTGATGAACGAGTACGCGCCGAAGAAAATCCGCAGCACCCTGGTGGCGATCATGTTCAGCGGTTACTCGGTGGGGGGCATGCTCTCTGCGGGTCTGGGCATGGCGTTGATGCCCAGCTGGGGCTGGCAATCGGTGTTCTTCGTGGCGGTTGTACCGCTGCTGGTGCTGCCGTTGCTGGTGCGCCAGCTGCCGGAGTCGTTGAACTTCCTGCTGCGCCAGGGGGAGGTCGAACGCGCCAAAGAGCTGCTGGCCAGGGCAGAGCCCGACTACGTGCCCAAAATGCACGACCGGCTCAATCTGGCAAAGGGGCAGGCGGGCAAGGTGGCCATCTCCCAGTTGTTCCAGGATGGTCGCGCACTGAAAACGCTGATGCTCTGGGTGGCCTTCTTCTGCTGCCTGCTGATGGTCTACGCCCTGAGTTCCTGGCTGCCGAAGCTTATGAACGCTGCCGGCTACGGCCTCAACTCCAGCCTGGCGTTCCTGCTGGTGCTGAACTTCGGCGCCATCTTCGGGGCAATCGGCGGCGGCTGGCTGGGAGATCGCATAGGCCTGGGTCGGGTACTCCTGGCGTTCTTCGCCACCGGTGCGCTGTCGCTGAGTCTATTGGCGCTGAAGTCACCGCTGCCGGTGCTCTACCTGCTGATCGGCGTGGCCGGGGCCTGCACTATCGGTACGCAGATCCTCGCCAATGCCTGCGCCGTGCAATTTTACCCCGCGCATATCCGCTCCACTGGTCTGGGCTGGGCGATGGGAATTGGCCGTATTGGCGCCATCATCGGCCCGTTGCTGGGCGGAGCTTTGCACGCCGCGCAACTGCCGTTGCAGGCGAGCTTTCTGGCGTTCGCGCTGCCGGGGCTGGTGGGCGCCGCCGCCATTATGGGTTTTCTCTGGCACCGGCCGGGTCAGGTCTGCACGCTGATGGAGAAACCTCTGGAATCGACTGCCGGCTGATCCACTGCTATCAGGAACTGAGCACCGCACCCATGTCGGGTGTGGTGCTCTGGTTGACCGCTCGCAACCGGCATATGGAACCACCATGGTCTCGGCTGCTATAGATGCCGATCCGCTGTGCGTAGTCGGATCCTAGGCTAGGCGTTGGATCATGAGAAAGCCTTGAGACTCGAAGCGGCTGCCAACTCGATGGTTAGCAGGTGCTGAGGCGCCGGTCATCACATCCATACTTTTCAATGAACGTGACGGTTGCGCTGCACGTAGCCGTACTGACAGATCTTGAGCAGATTAGCCGGATCATAATCAGGACGCCCCGTACGATGAGACCGGGCCTTGTCGAACCCCAACGCCTGAAGATCGCAGCCTGCGAAATGGGTGGGTGAAGTCCTGCACGGGATTATCAAAGCACAGAGAGTCATCGCTGCCGGCCACCAGTTCTTCACTGCCGCGAACATCGAGAGGCTGGTACATCTCGGAGCCAAGTACAGCACGAAGGCTGCAATGATCGACGATCTTCGAGACGGTCGCTGAAGACCAGTAAGACCAAGACCTCAGCGATTTCGGACGCATCTCCCGTGATGACTTTTTCAATGACGACGGAAGCGCGACCTCCTGATTTCTTGCTGGCGCAGAAACGCGCCAGCAAGCAGATGGCATGTCCGCGAGTCGAGGTCGAGCATGCGCTGGTTGCATAACTCACCCATCACCTGAGCCAAGGAAAATTTTCTCGTTCTCAAGCTATGCGCGATGGCTAAACAAGTGTGTGTTTAATGGGCGTCTAACGTCTGATTGGAAGGCTTTTCACCGAGTGTGCCCGTTGTTCGTCCAGCGAGTTGTAGTACGTATTTTGGGTAGTGCTGAGACTATTGTGACGAAGGTCAGCCTGGAGGTCCTTCATCTCTCGATATGGTGCATCAAAGGTTGCGGAGGTGTGGCGTAACCAATGCAGTGAAGCTGAACGCAACTGGTCTATTTCGTCATCGCTCCAGCCTTCCTCAGCCATACGCCCCATAGCGCGATCAAATAGCCCTTGGAGCAGCAGGCGAATATGTCGATCAGATAGCCCACCACGCCCCTTCAGGGAACTGATCAACGGTGTTTTCTCGTGGGCAGATGGCTGGGGGGAGAGCTGTAAATGCTGGCGATAGCGTATCAGGTAGTTCTGGATGTATTCGTCGCGGATGCTGATCTTGGCGGCCTTGTTGCCTTTGCCCACCACATGAAACCACCAGTTGCCCATGCTATCGCGGCGGATGTCGCCCATGGTAGGCGTCCAGTTGTCACGCCCGACCAGATCGGAGACTCGCAGGTACATGGAGAACAGAGTCGCAACGATGAACAGAGTGCGTTCGTGTGTCGGGTCGGTCGCGGCCATCTGCTCGGCAGTCTCGATCACGTAGCTCCACTGCAGCGGAGTCAGGGAACGTGACGCCACATCCAAGGTGTTGCGTTGCTTGTAGATGGATTTCTGTTTTACCGCCCGGAAGGGGTTCACCTCGGTGAGACCCTCATCAATCGCGTGTTGGAAGAAGCTGCCGCAGACTGCGAATACCTGAGCCACCGATCCCTGGGACAAGCGGTAGGGACGGGAGGGAAGGGCGGCAACGGCCTCTTCGGCAATCTTGCGTTCGCGCTTGGCCACAGTGTGACTGAAAGGTCGCCATTGCAAATTGACGATGTAGGTGTCCGTGTCGAGCTTCTTGCGACCACCCACGCGCAGGAAGCGGGACTTTACGACCGGACCTATCCAGTCGGCGGGCGGGTTGAGGCAGAACTCCATGAAGGCCTCGGCGTCCCGGCGACGCAGTTCAACAAGGGGCTTGACAGCCACCAGTAGGGACCAGAGCAGCAGCCGCTCGACGTGGGTTCGATAGGAGTTGAACGTGGCTTCGTTGCCGGCGTAGGACTTCAGAAATCCCCGAACGGCGCGATAGCCCTCGACGGCCTGGAGCTCATCGGCACAACCATGGAGGAAGTCCCGAACCGCTGGAAGCTCGCCATTGAGGTGAAGAAAGTTGAGTTCGTGGAAGCGATCAAAGGTCTCGAAAAGCGGCTGGGGATGCTGCGACATGAAGTGGTTCAACCTGGGCGAATGCGTCTATATCGGTCTTTCAGCGTAGTATAGAGCAATATCCGGGTCTGGTGATTATCGGATATTGCTTAGATTTCTCCGATCAATCCTCGCTGTCCTTCTTAAAATCTGTAACCCCATGATCCTTACAAATAATACGTTTAATAACATGCAGTTACGATTGGAGTCGGATTTTTAAATGGGAGAAATGAGTCTGCCGGGCGTCCCGCCAGAGAAGCTTATAGGCCAGGAATTTAAGCTAGCGGGGAACGCTCTATCAACCATAATACCTTCCATAGGTATAAGCCAAGCTGAAAATGCCTAGATATTTCTGCAACTCGGCAGGGCGGAAGCTTTGCGCACGAATCTTTGCGCCGCTTTCTTTCAAAAAACGCATACTGCCACCAAGCAGGATATTCCAGTGCTCACCGCCTTTGTCTGTAGAAGTAATGCTTGCATGAGCTTTCATAAGCGCTTCTTTAACAATGCTTCGTATTTGTCGCACGGAAAGACCGGGGCGCCCGTGACTAGCCTCCAAGATAGGGATTTCTTCGTTCTGCTCTGGGAACGGGGGTAGTCCTCGGCTTTTTCGATAGCGTCTCAAGTAGGGCAGGAACTCTGGAGTGACTTCAACTTTCCTTAGCAGCCGACCTGGCGCCTCTAGTATCAACCACCATCTGGCATCGTCTAGAACAAAGCAATTCATGCATGGGCAGTAGTTATCAGCATTTGCAAGGTCTGCAGCATGCAAACACATAAGAGTCGTTGCTGCTATTATAAAAAGAGCACGCTCACCAGCAGGATCACCCAGCGCATGAAATTCTAGCGCTTGCAGAACCTGACCTAATTGCTCGGAAGTTAAATATCGTTCCACAGGGTAAGTAGCGCGCATTCCTCTTCCATAGAAAGTTCGTGATGATATAGCTGGATTTATCGCTATCACATCTTCCTCGCAGAGAAAACCATAAAATGAACTACAAACGCTACGAATGAAACGCAAGGTTTCCACTTTAGGGCTGCGCGCCCCTACATCTTTAGATGCTCGAATATTGAAAGGCCGCCATGATTCATTGAAAACCGAATTACCATCGACTTGAGCGAATCTAGCGGTTGTAGAAAATCCAACCCAATTTGAAGGTGGCATCTTGCAAAAAGTAATAAAATTCGTAAACGTCTCTTTATCTAGTGTCAGTACAGTTTTTTCGGCGACAATCCAGCTCCATAGGAGCAAACGTTCAACGAATGTTCGGTAATTATTAAAGGTTCCAAGCGGGTGACTATGATATGCAAGAAAGCGGATAGCGCATTTTAAGTCCGTTTCTACATCAAGATTAGCGGAGAGACTACTGAGGAAGGCTTCGATGCAGGGGTAGCGAGCGTAGTACAGCCCGAGATCGAGAGACATACTTTCGGGACCAGCAAGGACAGGCCGAGGGTCTATGACTTTTGACATTGACGATCCCATTGGTCTAAAAGGAAGTCACGAGTACTCTTGAAAAATAGCACAGTATTTAGTCTTCTTTTTAGGCTTTTTAAACAGGCAAAAGCCTCATCAGGATTCTCCTTTTTTAACCGTTAACGAGGGGGGGCAAGGGAAACCTTGACAGCGGAGAATGCTGCATCTCACTGATATCTTGGTATTTTTTTTAATCAGTCATTTTCTACTTTTTCATCAGGCGTCACA
>NZ_JBYTDD010000039.1:0-49816 GCF_058791055.1 Pseudomonas sp. EU05-FHT14B02
AAACTGCGTAACTCTTTGTTTACCAAGGAGTTTTCCGTTTCGACTGCGCCGGAAGTGGGGCGAATTATAGACACCTGGAATCTGCCGTCAACCACTATTTACGCCTTTTTGGCAGAAGAGGCCTTTTTAGCCATTAGACGCGGGATTCGACGAGCCACAGGCGGTAGCCGCAGCATTAACAGCAATGCACCTATAGATGCATAGATCACCCACTCTTTCAGGTCGGCGCGCACAATCCAGAGCATATGCAGTAACCCAAGCCCGAGAATGGCATAAGCCAGGCGATGCAACTTCTTCCAGCGGGCGCCCAATCGTCGCTGGCTGTATCGATTGGAAGTCACCGCCAATGCCAGCAAACCAAGAAAACCCAACGCCCCGACAATAATGTAAGGCCGCTTGCGCAACTCGACACCCAACTGCGACCAGTCAAAACCAAGAATGAATGCGCAGTAGCTACCGAGGTGGAGCAGCACATAGGCAAAGCACCACAATCCCAACTGTCGCCGCACGGCATTCCACCCCGCCCAACCGGTGAGTCTCTGCAAAGGCGCCATGCTCAAGGTTACAAGCAGCAGAACAAGCGCCCCCAAACCCAATCGATCGACCAGCACCTTGCCCGGATCCGGCCCGAGGACATCCTCCCAGGCCTGGTACAGCCACAGCAGCGGCCACACCAGCACCACGACAAAGACACCGATACGCCAAAACGGATAGCGCATCAGTAATTCTTCCTCAGGTCGAGCCCCGTATATAGAGAGGAGACTTCCTCTGAATAGCCGTTGAACATTTGCGTGTCGCGCACATTGGGCTTGAACAAGCCACTGGGCAGGCGGCGTTCACGCGCCTGAGTCCAACGAGGATGATCAACGGTGGGATTCACGTTCGCATAAAAGCCATATTCATCCGCAGCAATACTCTGCCAAGTGGTTTTCGGCTGCTCGCTGACCAGACTGATGCGCACAATTGACTTGATGCTCTTGAAGCCATATTTCCAAGGCACCACCAAACGCAACGGCGCGCCGTTTTGATTAGGCAATTCACGCCCGTACATCCCCACTGCGAGAATCGCCAACGGATTCATGGCCTCATCCAGTCGCAACCCTTCCACATAGGGCCAGTCGATCAAGGCAAAACCGGAGCGCTGCCCCGGCATGCTTTGGGGATCCTGCAAGGTTTCGAAGCGGATGAATCTGGCTTTCGAGGTCGGCTCGACCTCCTTGAGCAAGGCCGAGAGCGGAAAACCGATCCAGGGAATGACCATCGACCAGGCTTCCACGCAACGCAGCCGGTAGATTCGCTCCTCCAACCGATACGGTTTCATGAAGTCCTCCAGCGCATACCGCCCAGGCTTGCCCACCTCCCCGTCCACCACTACCGACCACGGCTCCGTCTTCAGCGTACCGGCATTGGCGGCCGGATCACCTTTGTCTGTGCCGAACTCGTAGAAGTTGTTGTAGTGGGTCGCATCCTTGAACGGCGTGATCGCCTCATCCTTGACGCTGATCGCCCCCCACTGGGTAGCCGGAAGTTTTTCGCTGAACCAGGAAGGCGCCTTGCCGGGCTCGACATCCGGATAACGCACAGCATCGCCAGCGCTGGCCCATTGCGACAGGCTGCCCAGAGCGAAGCCCGCAACCGTGGCGCCGAGCACTTTGCGTCGAGAAAGATAGAGGGATTCAGGCGTGACGTCCGACTCGTGGCAATCGGACGCTCTGGGGACTTTGATCAGCATGGTTACTCCGCAGCTTTGGAGGACAGATGCACCCATAGACTGCGGAGTATGAGGGAAATTACGCGCTCTTGTTACGGCGAAGACGTAACAGATATTGAACCGGGCCGGAGGCTGCATAGGCGAGAAACACCAGCAGCAGGATGCGCGGAGGGTCACTGAACACCACTGCGAACACCAGCACCACGGCGAGAATCGCCACGAAAGGCACTCGCCCCTTCAGGTCCAGCTCCTTGAAGCTGTTGTACTTGATGTTGCTGACCATCAGCATGCCGGCCGCCGCAACCATCAGCGCAACCAGGAAGGACATCTTGGAACCCTGAATGCCGTAGTCACTGAACGCCCAGACGATACCTGCAACCACACCCGCAGCGGCAGGACTGGCCAGACCGATGAAGTAGCGCTTGTCCGCAGTACCGACCTGGGTGTTGAAGCGCGCAAGGCGCAAGGCCGCGCCCGCCACATAGATGAAGGCGACCATCCAGCCAACCTTGCCCATGTCACCCAAGGCCCAACCAAAGGCCAGCAATGCCGGGGCAACACCAAAGGCAACCATGTCCGACAGCGAGTCGTACTCGGCACCGAAGGCGCTCTGGGTATTGGTCATGCGGGCCACGCGCCCATCAAGACCATCGAGCACCATTGCGACGAAGATCGCGATGGCCGCGAACGCGAAATACTTGCTCGCATTGGCCGAGTCACCGGCGCTCAAGGCCGCCTGGGCGCTCATTGAGTTGATGATGGAATAGAACCCTGCGAACAGATTCGCAGTGGTGAACAAATTCGGCAGAAGATAGATACCACGATGCCGGACTTTACGACCTTCGGCGTCATGCCCTTCCTCGACATGTTCATCGATGGGCAGCAGGCTTTCGGCGTCAGAAGCCTGGTTTGGCTCTTCGGGGCGTTCGCTCATGGACATTACCTTGCAACGGGTGGAAAGTTTGGACAGGTGTCTGGGACGACGGTTCGGCCGCAAACGATGCAGCTTTATACCAGAACCGGCCCCCCAAACGAAAAAACGCGGCCTAAGCCGCGTTTTTCGTACAAGCGCGTGACTTAGTTTTTAGCTTTGTCGACGATCTTGTTGGCACCGATCCACGGCATCATGGAGCGCAGTTGCTCGCCGATGATTTCGATACCGTGAGCGGCGTTGTTACGACGCTTGGCGGTCATCGAAGGATAGCCGGTAGCGCCTTCGCTGATGAACATCTTGGCGTATTCACCGTCCTGAATACGTTTCAGGGCGTTGCGCATGGCCTGACGGGATTCGGCGTTGATGACTTCAGGGCCGGTCACGTACTCGCCGTATTCGGCGTTGTTGGAGATCGAGTAGTTCATGTTGGCGATACCGCCTTCGTACATGAGGTCAACGATCAGCTTCAGTTCGTGCAGGCACTCGAAGTAGGCCATTTCCGGCGCGTAGCCAGCTTCAACCAGAGTTTCGAAACCGGCCTTGACCAGCTCAACGGTACCGCCGCACAGAACGGCTTGTTCGCCGAACAGGTCGGTTTCAGTCTCGTCCTTGAAGGTGGTTTCGATGATGCCGGTACGACCGCCGCCAACGCCGGCAGCGTAGGACAGGGCGACGTTCTTCGCGTTGCCCGAGGCGTCCTGGTAGATAGCGATCAGGTCAGGGATACCGCCGCCCTTCACGAACTCGGAACGTACGGTGTGGCCTGGAGCCTTCGGCGCGATCATGATCACGTCGAGGTCAGCGCGCGGCACAACCTGGTTGTAGTGGATCGCGAAGCCGTGGGAGAAGGCCAGGGTGGCGCCTTTCTTGATGTTCGGCTCGATTTCGTTCTTGTACAGGGAGGACTGGAATTCGTCCGGGGTCAGGATCATGACCAGGTCGGCAGCTGCAACAGCAGAAGCAACGTCGGTCACTTTCAGGCCGTGGGCTTCAGCCTTAGCAACGGTAGCCGAACCTTTACGCAGGCCGACAGTCACGTCAACGCCGGAGTCTTTCAGGTTGCACGCTTGAGCGTGGCCCTGGGAACCATAACCGATGATGGCAACTTTCTTGCCCTGGATGATCGACAGGTCGCAGTCTTTATCGTAGAAAACTTTCATGAATTTCCCCTATATCAGGCCGTTCAGGCCGTTCGCTAATTTGGTTTAAATGCTGAGTACTTTGTCGCCGCGGGCAATGCCGGTCACGCCACTACGGACGGTCTCCAGAATCGAGGCGGTGCCAATGGACTGAATGAAGCTGTCGAGCTTGTCGCTGGTACCGGTCAGTTGAACGGTATACACGCTGGCGCTGACATCGACGATCTGCCCACGGTAAATATCGGTAGTGCGCTTGATCTCGGCGCGCTGGGCGCCGGTGGCCTTGACCTTGACCAGCATCAGTTCGCGCTCGATGTGAGCACTCTCCGACAGGTCGACCAGTTTTACCACTTCGATCAGCTTGTTCAGGTTCTTGGTGATCTGCTCGATGATTTCATCGTGACCGACCGTGGTCAGCGTCAGACGCGACAGGGTCGGGTCTTCGGTTGGTGCCACAGTCAGGCTTTCGATGTTGTAGTTGCGCTGCGAGAACAGACCAACCACACGAGACAGAGCACCGGGTTCGTTTTCCAGAAGCAAGGAAATAATGTGCCGCATGATTAGGTACGCTCCGTCTTGCTCAGCCACATATCGCGCATGGAGCCGTCTTTGATCTGCATCGGGTAGACGTGCTCGCTGGTATCGACCGAAATATCGATCACCACCAGGCGATCTTTCATGGCGAACGCTTCTTCCATCTTCGACTTCAAATCTTTCGATTCAGTGATGCGCACGCCAACGTGACCATAGGCTTCAGCCAGCTTGACGAAGTCAGGCAACGACTCCATGTAGGAGTGCGAGTGACGGCTGCCATAGCTCATGTCCTGCCACTGACGAACCATACCCAGAACGCCGTTGTTCAGAATGACGATTTTTACCGGCAAACCGTATTGCAGACAGGTGGACAGCTCCTGGATGTTCATCTGGATACTGCCTTCGCCCGTCACACAGGCGACGTCGGCATCCGGATAGCTCAACTGAATGCCCATGGCCGCCGGGAAACCGAAGCCCATGGTGCCCAGGCCACCGGAGTTGATCCAGCGGTTCGGCTTGTTGAACTTGTAGTACTGCGCAGCAAACATCTGGTGCTGACCCACGTCGGAGGTCACAAAGGCATCGCCATTGGTCACTTCGCACAGGGTTTCGATCACGGTCTGAGGCTTGATCTTGCTGCCGTCGCCCTTGTCATACGGGAACAGGCCGCGATCACCGCGCCACTCGTCAACCTGCTTCCACCAGCTGGCAACGGACTCCTTGTTCGGGGTCTCGCCGATTTCCTTGAGGATCGCGACCATCTCGGTCAGGACACTCTCAACCGGCCCCACGATAGGCACGTCGGCCTTGATGGTCTTGGAGATCGAAGCCGGGTCGATGTCGATGTGAATGATCTTGGCGTTCGGGCAGAACTTCGACGCGCCGTTGATGACACGGTCGTCGAAACGTGCGCCGACAGCGAGGATCACGTCAGCATGGTGCATCGCCAGGTTGGCGGTGTAGCTGCCGTGCATGCCGAGCATGCCGATGAACTGACGGTCGGTGCCAGGGTAGCCACCGAGGCCCATCAGGGTATTGGTCACTGGCAGGTTGAGCATCTTCGCCAGTTCGGTCAGTGGTGCGGAACCACCACCCAGGATCACGCCGCCGCCCGAGTACAACACAGGACGCTTGGCCGCCAGGAGCATTTCTGCCGCCTTGCGGATTTGACCGGAGTGACCACGAACAGCCGGGCTGTAGGAACGCAGCTTGGCTTTTTTCGGGAAGACGTATTCGAACTTCTCGGCCGGGTTGGTCATGTCTTTCGGGATATCGACAACGACCGGGCCAGGACGACCGGATTGCGCCAGGTAGAACGCCTTCTTCATGACTTCCGGGATTTCCGACGCGTGCTTGATCATGAAGCTGTGCTTCACGATCGGCCGGGAGATACCGATCATGTCGGTTTCCTGGAACGCATCGGTGCCCACCATGGTGCTAGGCACCTGGCCGGAAATGATCACCATTGGAATGGAGTCCATGTAGGCGGTGGCGATACCGGTGATGGCGTTTGTTGCGCCAGGACCGGAAGTCACCAGTACCACGCCGGCTTTACCGGTGGCACGGGCGTAGCCGTCAGCCATATGGGTAGCCGCTTGCTCGTGACGAACCAGGATGTGGGTCACTTCCGGTTCTTTGAACAGGGCATCGTAGACATGAAGAAGAGCACCACCCGGGTACCCGTAGATATATTTGACGCCTTCGTCACGCAAGAAGCGGACGAGCATCTCACCGCCAGATAAAAGCTCCACGTTGCTCACCTCTAAAACGCCAGAATACCGCCCACGAAAAATGGGACGGGTCTTAATAGGTTTACTTCTCGGCAGAGCATGAGCGACGGTGGTCGCCGACTACGTCAGCACTGACTGAGCAAGTATTGGGATCGTCCCAAGTGTTGCGGGGCTTTCCCACCCAGCGCGAGGTAACGCGTTGCGGGTGTAACAGGTCGACGCGGATATGCGCCTCATGATCTGCTGAGAGGGTCTGCTTCTGGCAGTCCCTGTACAGCGGACTTTGGATTCTTCTGTTTCGGCCTTCGCAAGTCAAGTCGTCTATGTGCTTTATTCTACTAAGCACATGAGAACGCAAGAAAAAACCCGTAAATCCACCCCGTGTTAGCTTTGATTGCGCAACTTTTGGCAAAAAATTGGCACGCGAATGCACTTACCCTGAAACGGCCGACAAAATAGAGAGATATTGTGAACAACTGCCAGCGGACACTGGCAGCTTCTGGCTCAGCGGGACGCGGTGATCAGTTGATCGAATTCTTTGAGCAGCACCTGTAACTGCCGATCCCTACCTTGGACATTGCGCCCGGCAAAGACCATTTCGGCCATTTCCTGAATGCCCGAAGCATTGGGTAGCGGCAAATTCTGCTCGAGGATCATTTTCATGCGTGGTAGGAAGATCCATTGCAGCCATTGCTCGAAATCCAGCGTATCGACCGAAAACGGCTCGACGCTGGAAAGCGCCTCAGCAGATGGCGAGACTTCATCCCACCATCCTTGCGCCCGCAACTCGCGCTCGATCAACAACAGTTGATCGGCGATTTTCAGAAATCGCGCATCCATCACAGCGTTACCTTGGCCTTCTGTCGAGCCAATGCCGCGCCCTGGGAGTCACCCTGCTTTTCACGCGCCTGGCCAATCAGCTCCCACAAGCTGGCCTGAAGGGCTGGACGGCCATTGGCAAAGGTCAACCCACGGCGAGCGAACTGCTCGGCCTGGGCTGCGTCGCCTTGAGCCATTCGCACCTGCGCCAGACGGTAAAGCACCTGCGGCTCACGCGGTGCAACGCGCTGGGCACGCTCGAGGCTGGAGGAGGCACCATTGAGATCACCGCTCGCCTGTTGCTGTTGAGCGGTGGTCAGCAAAGCCAATACCGGGCCGTCCAGTTGCTCGTCGGCAGAAAGTCCGCCCGAACTGGCCGATGGAATCCCGCTTGGCGACGACGGCATGCTGTAGCTGCCCGGATTGATCGGCGCTGATTGGACCGGCGACGTGTCAATCGGCCCCGGCGTGATCGGCCCCGGGGTAATCGGCGTGGTGCTGATCGGCGTCGAAGTCGTTGCCGCGCCTGGCACCATCACCACTACGCCGCTGTCACCTTGCGGAATCGCCTGGGTCTGCGACTGACCTTGCGCAGGGCGCTTGACGGTCGTCTGGCGGAAACCGCCATTGGCCGAGATCCGCTCACTGTTGGACACGGCGGTGCCGGAATCCACGACCGGAATCGAGCCACGTTGTACGCTAGAGCAACCGCTGAGCAAAGCTACGGCGGCAACCGCTGGAATCAACCACTTGTTCACTTGAAACCCTCTTTGCTTAATTCATCCAGCCCTTGACCCAGTCCATCACCGTCTCGGCAGGGTTTTCACCACCGCAAGCGGCACCGGGAGGCGGTTCGCTGCCGCGAATATACGGCATCTGCACGGCACCCGGGCAACCGGCGTCAGAACCTTGCCCGGTTCGCGAGTCCACCCAAGCCTGAACGATATTATCCGGCTGCGGCATGTCCAGCGGCAACGGGTCGGCCTTGCGCATAAAGCTGGTCCAGACCTGCAAGGCCCCGGTGGCGCCGGTGAATGGCGTCTTGCCATTGTCGTCGCGACCCAGCCAGACCACCGCCAGCAAGTCCTGGCTGAAACCGGCAAACCAACTGTCTCGCGAATCGTTACTGGTACCAGTCTTGCCCGCCAGGGTCAGGGTCCTTGGCAACGCGTTATAAACCGAGCTGCCGGTCCCCTCACGCATCACCCGCTGCATGGCACTCTGGATCAGGTAAATGGAGGCCGGATCAAAACGCTGCTGAATCTGGAACGGATAACGCTTGAGTGGCTCGCCTTCGGCAGTCAGCACGCTACGAATCCCGCGCATCGGCGTATTGAAGCCGCCGTTGGCGAGGGTCTGGTACATGGTCGCCACTTCGATTGGCGTCATGCCGCCGGCCCCGAGCAACATCGACGGAAAGGCAGGGAACTCACGCGTCACACCCAGGCGCGCCACCGTCTTCAATACGTTCGGCACACCGACCGCCAAACCAAGACGCGCGGTCGACAGGTTGTAGGAATGCGCCAGGCCCTGATAGAGGAACACCGTACCGTGAGAACGGCGATCGTAGTTCTGCGGCTTCCAGACCTGACCATCCGCGCCTTTGACCGAGAAGGACTCGTCCGACAGCCAACTGGTCAATGTGTACTGGCTCGGTTTCTCCAGCGCAGTCAGATAAACCGCAGGTTTGATCAGCGAGCCAATCGGCCGTACCGCATCCAGCGCCCGGTTGAACCCGGCAAAACTGGCCTGGCGACTGCCGATCATGGCCTGCACTTCCCCGGTCTCCGGATTGGTCACGACCATTGCCGCTTCGACGTCATCGGAACCCTTGCGTCCCGCCAGACGCTTGAAGGTGTCGTTGACCGAAGCCTCAGCCTTCATCTGCAGGATCGGGTCGAAACTGGTGAAGATCCGCAGGCCTTCTTCGGTCAAGTCTTCGTCGCGATAGTCTTCACGCAACTGACGCTTGACCAGATCGAGGAAGCCGGGGAACGAGCTGTCCGCGAGACTGCCGCGCTTGGTCACGCCCAGCGGCATCTTCTTCGCGGCCTCAACCTGCTCGGCGGTCGCGACGCCCTGCTCTTGCAGCACATCGAGTACCAGGTTGCGCCGCTCGAGGGCACGCTCCGGATTACGACGAGGGTTATAGGAAGAAGGCCCCTTGACCATGCCCACCAGCAGCGCGACCTGGTGCAGCTTGAGCTCGGCCAGCGGCTGACTGAAGAAGAACTGGCTGGCCAGACCGAAACCGTGCACCGCACGCTGACCGTCCTGCCCGACAAACACTTCGTTGAGGTAAGCCTCAAGGATTTCGCGCTTGTCGTAGTGCAGTTCAAGCAGCAGCGCCATCATCGCTTCGGTGAGTTTGCGGCTCAGGCTGCGCTCGTTGGTCAGGTAGAAGTTCTTGACCAACTGCTGCGTCAGGGTACTGCCGCCCTGACGCATGCGCCCGGACGAACCGTTGACCCAGATTGCACGGGCGATCGACTTCGGCGAAACACCAAAGTGATGATAAAAATCGCGATCCTCGACCGCCACCAGCGTTTCAAGCAAGTACGGTGGCACCTGATCGATCTTGATCAGAATCCGGTCTTCGAGGTTTTTCGGGTACAGGCCGCCAATCAGCAGCGGCTCCAGGCGCACCACCGACAGCTTCGAGCCTTTAGCCCCCGCCAACTCGGCCACGTAATCGCCGGAGAAACGCACCCGCACAGGTTGCGCCTGCTCCATGCCTTCATAGAACTGGAAGCCACGGGTATTCAGATCAACGGTATTGCCGTTGACCGACGCCGCCCCCGGACCGTTGGCCACGCTTTCACGGCGATAGCCCAAGGCATCGAGTTCGGTCAGAAAATCATCCCGGCTCAGCTTCTGTCCGACGAACAGTTCGAGCGGGCGCGCGTAAACCTTGGCCGGGATGGTCCAGCGCTTGCCGGAGAACTTCTCCTGGACGATCGCATCAAGGTAAACGGCGAATCCGGCCAGCACCACAAGGGCGACCAGACTGAGTTTAATGGCCCATCCCAGCCACGGGCGCAGGCCCCTGGAGGGTGGTTTTTTCGGGGTACGGGGAGTTCGAGTACGAGTCATGGCGGCGGATTATACGCACTTTATTCATCCTCAACAGGAGCGCTCCGAGGTTTGCGTCAAGCGGACTTGCGGCCATAATGACGGCCTTGAATTTCCCAGACTCTGAAGGATCGCCTGTGAGCCAGTCCCTGATCGCTGCCCTGCAAAACCCTGCCCTCTACCCGCATCCTATAGAGGGATTCCAGGTCATCGAGACCCATATTTCCTGGGTACTGCTTACCGGCCCCTATGCCTATAAAGTGAAGAAGCCGGTCAATTTCGGTTTTCTCGACTTCACCAGCCTTGAGGCTCGCGGACACTTTTGCGCTGAAGAACTGCGCCTGAACCAGCGTCTGACCGACGATTTGTACCTCGAAGTGCTGCCCGTCACCGGCAGCGCCGAGGCTCCGCAACTGGGTGGTGAAGGCTCAGCCATCGAATATGTACTGAAGATGCGTCAGTTCCCGCAAAACGGCTTGCTCAGCACCCTGCAAGCCAATGGAGAATTGACCACCGCGCACATCGACGAGATGGCCGAACAAATCGCCCGCTTCCACCTCAGCGCACCGAAAGTGCCGACCGGGCACGAAGCCGGCACCCCGGACAGCGTCATGGCGCCGGTGCGGCAGAACTTCGAACAGATCCGTCCGTTCCTCAGCGACAAAGCCGACCTGTTGCAACTCGACGCCCTGCAAGCCTGGGCCGAAAGCAGCTTCGAGCGCCTCAAACCGCTGCTCGCCCAGCGCAAGGCCGAAGGTTTCATTCGTGAATGCCACGGTGATATCCATCTGGGCAATGCAACCGTGATCGACGGCAAGGTCGTGATCTTCGACTGCATCGAATTCAACGAACCGTTTCGCTTTACCGACGTTTATGCCGATACCGGTTTCCTGGCGATGGACCTGGAAGATCGCGGCCTGAAGTGCCTGGCGCGTCGCTTCATCAGCCAGTACCTGGAGCTGACCGGTGACTATCGCGGTCTCGAACTGCTGAACTTCTATAAAGCCTACCGCGCACTGGTTCGCGCCAAGGTTGCCCTGTTCAGCATGCCGGCCGACGCCACTGCGGTGCAGCGCGCCACGACCCTGCGCCAGTACCGCAACTACGCCAACCTGGCCGAAAGCTACAGCACCATTCCTTCACGCTTCATGGCCATTACCCACGGTGTTTCCGCTGTCGGCAAGAGCCATGTCGCCATGCGCCTGGTCGAAGCCCTGGGCGCGATTCGCCTGCGTTCCGATGTCGAGCGCAAGCGCCTGTTCGGCGAGCAAACCGTCGAGAACGACGTACAGGCCGGCATCTATAGCGCCGACGCCAGCGCGGCGACCTATGCCCGCCTCCACGAAATCGCCGACATTATTCTGCGTGCGGGTTTCCCGGTGGTGGTCGACGCCACTTACCTCAAGCGTGATCAGCGTGACAGTGCAGCGAAGGTAGCCGAGGCAACAGGTGCCCCCTTCCTGATCCTCGACTGCAATGCGCCACAGGCCGTGATCGAAAGCTGGCTGGCCATGCGTCAGGCAGACAAGAAAGACCCGTCCGACGCCACTCTGGCCGTTATCGCCGCCCAGCAAGACAGTCGTGAAGCGCTGACACCCGCGGAAATCCTCTGCAGCAAGCGCGTCCAGACCAATGAAAGCGGGACGCTCGATACCGTTGTGGAACAGATTCGCCAGCGCCTGCCAGGGCTGTAAAAAACTATTTCAGTCGTGAGGCCCTCGCTGGCTTCACGACTGTCAAATGGTGGCACTATACTGGCGTCATAAAAACATCAGGTGATGAGACATGAGCCAGCCAAAACTTCTCGACACACCGCTATATGCCCTGCTGCACAAAGACGATATCAAGGGCTTCAACAATGAACGCCCCAAGAATGGCCCCATCGACATGGTGGGGGGAGATTTCCGCGGGCTGGACCTGCGCGAACTGAATGCCGACGGCGTGGATTTCAGCGACGCCTACTTCCGTTCCGCCGACTTGCGCGGCATCGATTTTCGCAAAGCGAACCTGGAAGGCGCGAGCCTGGCCCATGCGCAAATTTCCGGTACGTACTTTCCAGTGGAACTCAGCGCCGACGAAATCCTGATGTCGATGAACTTCGGCACGCGATTGCGCTATCGCACCCGCTGATCATCGTCGCTGACTGACACGTCCGGCGCCTCTCGTTGCGCTGGACGGGGGGGATGTTCGCCCTTTGTTTCCAGACTCTTCCCCGCCTCTCTCTACTGCGCTCATAGACTTCTTCATGCACTGCCAATGCTCGTTTCTTAGAAGCATTTGCGTCGTAAACGAGCAAACAATCACGCTTTTCCTACTGATGGCTACACTCCTCAGAAGATTGCCCACGCTCTCCATTCGGCCATCGCAAGGAGGCTTGATGAATGATGAACTGCAACACCTGAAGAATCTTGGCAAGACGTCAGCGCAATGGCTGCATGCCGTGGGCATCCATAGCGCTTCGGACTTGCGTCGCCTCGGGGCGGTAGATGCTTATCGGGCCGTGCGCACGCGCGGTTTTCGGGCGTCCAAGGTGTTGTTGTACGCAATTGAAGGCGCCCTGATGGACGTTCACTGGAATGATATTCCTGCCGAGCGCAAGGAGGCCCTGAACAAACAACTGGAAGCCATCTCTACACGCAACAAGAATTGATCCGACAACTAATTCTGAAGTTTTGCAACCTGGAACCCAATGATTGCGGGGCCTGCAGACACAAATCCGGCAAATCGCAAGGAAATCGAAAACAGCGGTTGACTTGGTAATGAGAATCGATATGATTATCACAACCGGTCGCGAGACTGGTCGATATTCTGAAAAGCCCTTGGTTCGGACTCTCGGATTATCTCCTCATCAGGCTAATCACGGTTATTTGACCCGGCTCTTGCCGGGTCTTTTTTTTGCCTGTGGAAAAGTACTGACAGGATGCCGCGATGGATGCTCCATGCAGATCACGACGATGCCGGTGGTCAGGCGCATAAACAGCTTTCTTTGAAGGTTTTCCGGGCATCGAATGATCATGCCAAGTATCCTCGACGACAGGCACTTGTCCCCGGCGGGCAAGAGCGCCATTTGATAGCATTTAACCGCCCAGCTCGGACATATCCGGTCACGAGTTGCGGGACCGAGGACAGACATGAAGTTGCTTTGCGCAGGCGCCGAGTTGGTCAATGACAGCAGCCGCGGGTTCGACATCGAAGACCAAAAGTTTTTTGCAGTGCGCCGCAGCGGACAGGTTTACGTCTACATCAATCGCTGCCCGCACCGGGGCGTTGCCCTGGAGTGGCATCCCGACCAGTTTCTCGACCCTAGCAACAGCCTGATCCAGTGCGCCACCCATGGCGCACTGTTCCTGATCGAAGACGGTGAATGCGTTGCTGGCCCTTGCGCAGGGCAAGCCTTGACCAGCGTGGCCTGCCGCGAGGATGAACAAGGGATCTGGATCAGCCTTTAGCCACCTGGCAACACGTCCAGACGTCGGTCGACCAGCATTTCTTCGTGACTCAACCGCACACCGTAAGCCAACACCTCGACACCACAGGCAATCGCCTCACGCAAGGCTTGCGCATAAGCGGCATCGATTTCCTGCGCCGGGCGAACGGCCTCGATGCCGGTCAGGCAAACACAGTACAACTGCACCGCGCGAATACCGTCCCTGGCCAGGTGAGCCAGTTCCCGCAAGTGCTTGGCGCCACGCTGGGTGACCGCATCGGGAAACGCCGCCACCGCCGTACCGTCGAAGCCCAGAGTCACGCTTTTGACTTCGACGTAGGCCGGTCCGTCGGGGTAATCAAGGCGAAAATCGATGCGACTGTTTTCCTGACCATAAGCCACTTCACGCTTAAGCCCGGCAAAGCCATTCAGCTCAGTGATAATGCCCGCACGCAGCGCCTCTTCGACCAAACCATTGGCCCGGGCGGTGTTCACGCAAAACAGCCGCCCTTGCGGGGTTTCACCAATCTCCCAGGTGCCAGGCAACTTGCGCTTCGGGTCATTGGAGCGACTGAACCAGACCTGCCCGCCCTCGACCTGACAATTGAGCATCGATCCAGTGTTCGGGCAATGAATGGTGAGCAATTCGCCGCCAACGGTTTCGATATCGGCGAGAAATCGCTTGTAACGTCGGATCAGGCGCCCTTCTTCGAGGGGAGGATGAAAACGCATCAGCCTTGCCAGCTCCGCAACCCACGGGCAATGCGCTCGACCGCCTCCTGCAAACGCTGGAGATTTTGCGTATAGGCAAACCGCACATGATGCCCGGCCTGATAACGCCCGAAATCCAGACCCGGGGTAAATGCCACATGTTCGGTTTCAAGAAAATGTTTACAGAACGCGAAGGCATCGCCGCCGAACTTGCTGATATCGGCGTACAAATAGAAAGCCCCCTCTGGCTCCACGGCAATACCGAAGCCCAGTTCACGCAAGGCCGGCAGCAGATAATCCCGGCGCCGGCCAAATTCGGCACGACGCTCTTCGAGAATGCTGATGGTTGCCGGCTCGAAACAGGCCAGCGCAGCGTGCTGCGCCATGCTTGGAGCACTGATGTAGAGGTTCTGTGCGAGCTTTTCCAGCTCACCGACGGCCGCGTCGGGGGCCACCAGCCAGCCGAGCCGCCAACCGGTCATCCCGAAGTACTTCGAGAAACTGTTCAGAACGAATGCACTGTCGTCGACTTCCAGCACGCTGGCCGCATCGGTGCCGTAGGTCAGGCCGTGATAAATCTCGTCGACTACCAGATGACCGTGGCGCTCCTTGATCGCGACAGACAGCTTCGCCAGTTCGTCGCGGGTCAGGATCGTGCCGGTCGGATTGGCAGGCGACGCCACCAATGCGCCGACGCTGTCGTGGTCCCAATGACGCTCGATCAGGTCCGGCGTCAATTGATAGCGCACCTCCGGACCGACCGGCACCAGTTGTGCCGCGCCTTCGACCAGCCGTAGGAAATGCCGGTTACACGGGTAGCCCGGATCCGCCAGCAACCAGTGTTTACCGGGGTCGACCAGCAAAGCGCTGGCCAGCAGCAACGCGCCGGACCCGCCAGGCGTGATGAGAATGCGCCGCGGATCGATGCTCAAACCATAACGCTGTTGATAGAAGCCCGAAATGGCCTCGCGCAGCTCTGGAATGCCGCGTGCGGCGGTGTAACGGGTCTTTCCCGCTGCCAGCGCAGCCTGGCCGGCCTGGATGATCGGTTCGGCGGTGGTGAAGTCCGGCTCGCCGATTTCCAGGTGGATCACATCGTGGCCGGCGGCTTGCAATTCGTTGGCCCGCGCCAACAGCGCCATGACATGGAAAGGTTCGATCGCGCGACTGCGGGCACTGTAGGGCTGAGCCATTGGCCTTCCTTCAACGGAAAAAAACCGATTCTACCCAACCGCAGGAACGAGCGAGAACCTAAAGCGGTCATAGGCCTTGTAAGGCCGATCACAAACGACCCAGGCGCGCGCGCAAGGTTTGACTAAAATCAATAATTGAGCAGGGTTCCAGAGCCACCAGACAACGGTTTGTCATCATTTGCAAGCACCCTGTGCCGCGAGCTCGACATCCGGGAGTAGCGCGGCCCGAGTTGATCTGGTAAGTTCGCCCGCTTGCAGCCGCAGGGCCGGCACGTGTCGGTGATGGAGCAATCCTGCGCAGATGGATTACAAGAGTAGAGGCGGTCTATTTCATGTCCACCCAAGCAAAGCAGCAAAACCAGACGATCAGCGGCTTCGAGCCCTATGTTCAGAAAACCGGCGAAGAGTACATGGGCGAACCCATGCGCAAGCACTTCACCAAGGTCCTGAATCAGTGGAAGAAAGAGCTGATGGAAGGTGTCGACAAGACCGTGGACCACATGAAGGACGAAGCGGCCAACTTTCCTGATCCGGCAGACCGTGCCAGTCAGGAAGAGGAATTCGCCCTCGAACTGCGTGCCCGCGATCGTGAACGCAAGTTGATCAAGAAGATCGACAAGACCCTTCAGTTGATCGAAGACGAAGAGTACGGCTGGTGTGAATCCTGCGGCATCGAAATTGGTGTCAAGCGCCTCGAAGCACGCCCTACAGCCGACCTGTGCATCGACTGCAAGACCCTGGCGGAAATCAAGGAAAAGCAAGTCGGCAAATAATTGCGACTTGAACGAAGAACGGAGCGTGCGAACGCTCCGTTTTTGTTTCTGATGTTTGTATGGCCCCGAATGCATCCATGACCGCCAATACCCCCTACATCGGGCGCTTCGCCCCCACCCCTAGCGGCCATCTGCACTTCGGCTCGCTGGTCGCCGCGCTGGCCTCCTACCTTGACGCGCGCTCGGTGGGCGGACGCTGGCTGATGCGCATGGAGGACCTCGATCCACCCCGCGAGGAACCCGGCGCCCAGGCGGCCATACTCAAGGCACTGGAAAGCTATGGCTTTGAGTGGGATGGCGACCTGGTTCGCCAAAGCGAGCGGCACGATGCCTACGCCGAGGTGCTCAATCGCCTGTTCAATCAAGGCCTGGCCTACGCCTGCACCTGCTCGCGCAAACAGCTGGAGCCGTATCACGGAATTTATCCGGGCTTGTGCCGCAATGCCGGCCACGGCACCGACGATGCGGCCATCCGCCTGCGCGTACCGGAACTGGAATACCATTTCATTGACCGGGTGCAGGGCCAATACCGACAGCATCTGGGGCGGGAAGTCGGCGATTTCGTGATCCGCCGCCGTGACGGGCTCTACGCTTATCAATTGGCGGTGGTCCTGGACGACGCCTGGCAGGGCATCACCGATATCGTTCGCGGTGCCGACTTGCTGGACTCCACGCCCCGCCAGCTCTACCTGCAAGAACTGCTCGGCCTGCCTCAACCGCGTTATCTGCATATCCCGCTGATTACCCAGCCTGATGGCAACAAGCTCGGTAAATCCTACCGTTCGCCGCCGCTGACCGAGGATCAGGCAACGCCCCTGCTGCTGCGGGCGCTACGGGCGCTGGGACAGAACCCGGGAACCGAACTGACGTACGCCACGCCACGGGAAGTGCTGAATTGGGGCGTTGCCCACTGGGATGCCTCGCTGATCCCGCGCACACTGAGCCTGCCCGAGGCACAGCTATTGTGATCGCACTTGCAGTGGCGCACCCATCCGTTACCATCGCCGCACGTTTTCGGGCACGCGCATAAAAAAGAGAGGCCGGGATGTACATCTATCGCTTGGTCCTGCTTTTGGTAGTGGGGATTTACCTGTTTTCCCCGGCCATCATGGATTGGTGGATCGACGCCACTGGCGCCTGGTATCGCCCTTATCTGCTCTGGCTGATTCTGATCGTCGTGACCTTCATCCTGCAGAGCCAAAAAGATGCCGATGAGCTTTAGCCTGACCCAGATGATCCTGATCAGCGCCGCATACCTGGCGGTGCTGTTCGGTGTGGCCTGGATCAGCGAACGGGGCATGATTCCCCGGGCGATCATTCGCCACCCGCTGACCTACACCCTGTCACTGGGCGTCTACGCCAGTGCCTGGGCGTTTTACGGCACCGTGGGCCTGGCCTATCAATACGGCTATGGTTTTCTGTCCAGCTACCTGGGCGTTTCCGGGGCATTCCTGCTGGCGCCGGTGCTGCTCTACCCGATCCTGAAGATCACCCGCACCTATCAACTGTCGTCGCTGGCGGACCTGTTTGCCTTCCGCTTCCGCAGCACCTGGGCCGGTGCGCTGACCACGATTTTCATGCTGGTCGGCGTACTGCCGCTGCTGGCCTTGCAAATTCAGGCGGTCGCCGACTCCATCAGCATCCTCACCCGAGAGCCGGTACAGCATCGCGTGGCCCTGAGCTTCTGCGCACTGATTACGCTGTTCACGATTTTCTTCGGCTCCCGTCACATCGCCACCCGCGAAAAGCATGAAGGCCTGGTATTCGCGATTGCCTTCGAGTCGGTGATCAAGCTGATTGCCCTCGGCGGTGTCGGGCTGTATGCGCTTTACGGCGTGTTCGACGGCCCGCAACAGCTTGAACTGTGGCTGCTGCAAAACCAGACCGCGCTCGCCGCCCTGCACACACCGTTGCAGGAAGGCCCGTGGCGTACGCTACTGCTGGTGTTCTTCGCCTCGGCGATCGTAATGCCGCACATGTATCACATGACCTTTACCGAAAACCTCAACCCGCGTTCGCTGGTGAGTGCGAGCTGGGGCCTTCCGCTGTTCCTGTTGCTGATGAGCCTGGCGGTGCCGCTGATTCTCTGGGCCGGCCTGAAACTGGGCGCCACCACCAACCCGGAATACTTCACCCTGGGAATCGGTATCGCCGCCAACAGCAAGGCTTTGGCGTTGCTGGCCTATGTCGGCGGGCTGTCCGCCGCCAGTGGCCTGATCATCGTCACCACGCTGGCACTGTCCGGGATGGCCTTGAACCACCTGGTTCTGCCGCTGTATCAACCACCGGCCGAAGGCAACATCTACCGCTGGCTGAAGTGGACTCGCCGGGCGCTGATCGTCGCGATCATCATGGCCGGCTACGGTTTCTACCTGATGCTCGGAGCCGAGCAGGACCTGGCCAACCTCGGCATTGTCGCTTTCGTCGCCACGTTGCAGTTCCTGCCAGGCGTGCTCTCGGTCCTGTATTGGCCGACCGCCAACCGTCGCGGCTTCATCGCCGGCTTGCTGGCGGGGATCCTGGTGTGGCTGGTGACTATGCTGTTACCGCTGGTTGGCAACCTGCAAGGCTTCTACATTCCACTGCTGAACATGATCTACGTGCTGGACGACACCAGCTGGCACATGGCGGCGATTGCCTCGCTGGCGGCCAACGTGCTGATGTTCACGCTGATCTCGCTGTTCACCAACGCCAGCACCGAAGAGGCCAGCGCTGCCGAAGCCTGCGCTGTGGATAACGTTCGCCGCCCGCAACGTCGGGAACTGCACGCCGCCTCGCCCCAGGAGTTCGCCACGCAACTGGCCAAACCACTGGGTGCAAAAGCGGCGCAGAAAGAAGTGGAACAGGCACTGCGCGACCTCTATCTGCCTTTCGATGAACGCCGCCCCTATGCCCTGCGTCGCTTGCGTGACCGCATCGAAGCCAATCTCTCCGGCCTGATGGGCCCGAGCGTGGCCCAGGACATGGTCGAGACGTTCCTGCCGTACAAGGCTGGCGGCGAAAACTACGTCACCGAAGACATTCACTTCATCGAAAGCCGCCTCGAGGATTACCACTCGCGCCTGACCGGCCTGGCCGCCGAGCTCGATGCCTTGCGCCGCTATCACCGCCAGACCCTTCAGGAATTGCCGATGGGCGTTTGCTCACTGGCCAAGGATCAAGAGATCCTCATGTGGAACAAGGCCATGGAGGAGCTCACCGGCATCGCCGCGCAGCGCGTGGTCGGTTCGCGCCTGAGTACCATTGCCGCCCCATGGAAAGACCTGCTGCAAGGCTTCATCAATCTTCCGGACGAGCACTTGCACAAACAGCACCTGGCCCTCGACGGCCAGACACGCTGGTTGAACCTGCACAAAGCGGCGATCGACGAACCCCTCGCGCCGGGCAACAGTGGCCTGGTGTTGCTGGTGGAAGACTTGACCGAAACCCAGATGCTCGAGGACAAACTGGTGCACTCCGAGCGCCTGGCCAGCATCGGTCGACTGGCGGCCGGCGTGGCCCATGAAATCGGCAACCCGATCACCGGTATCGCGTGCCTGGCGCAAAACCTGCGAGAAGAACGTGAAGAAGACGGCGAGCTGAAGGAGATCAGCGGCCAGATCCTCGAGCAGACCAAACGCGTGTCGCGCATCGTCCAGTCGTTGATGAGCTTTGCCCATGCCGGTAGCCATCAGCACAACGACGAGCCCGTCTGTCTGGCCGAAGTGGCTCAGGATGCCATCGGCCTGCTGGCCCTGAACCGACGCAATTTCGAAGTGCAGTTCTACAACCTGTGCGACCCCGAACACTGGGTCGAAGGCGACCCGCAACGGTTGGCCCAGGTATTGATCAACCTGCTTTCAAACGCCCGTGACGCCTCGCCTCCCGGCAGTGCGGTACGGGTCAAGAGCGAAGCCAGCGAACACACGGTCGATCTGATCGTGGAGGACGAAGGCAGCGGTATTCCGTCGAGCATCATGGACCGATTGTTCGAACCTTTCTTCACCACCAAGGATCCTGGCGAAGGCACCGGTCTGGGCCTTGCACTGGTCTATTCCATCGTTGAAGAGCATTATGGACAAATCACCATCGACAGCCCGGCTGATGTTCAAAGCCAACGCGGTACCCGCATCAGGGTTACCTTGCCGCGTCATGTCGAAGCGACGTCCGCTGTGAACTGAGACCGTCGAGAGTATCGAATCAATGCCGCACATTTTGATCGTCGAAGACGAAACCATTATCCGCTCCGCCTTGCGCCGCCTGCTGGAACGTAACCAGTACCAGGTCAGCGAAGCCGGATCAGTGCAGGAAGCACAAGAACGCTTCACCATTCCCTCGTTCGACCTGATCATCAGTGACCTGCGCCTGCCGGGCGCGCCTGGCACGGAGTTGATCAAGCTCGCCCAGGGCACGCCGGTGCTGATCATGACCAGCTATGCCAGCCTGCGCTCGGCGGTTGACTCGATGAAAATGGGCGCGGTGGACTACATTGCCAAGCCATTCGACCATGACGAAATGCTGCAAGCGGCCGCACGAATTCTGCGTGACCGACAAACGGTACAAGCCGGAGGTGAAACGGTTGCCGGCAAAGCCGCCAACGGCGCGGCGAAATCCGGTACCGATAACAGCAATGGTGAGATCGGCATTATCGGCTCGTGCCCACCGATGCAGGACCTGTACGTCAAGATCCGCAAAGTGGCACCGACCGACTCCAACGTTCTGATCCAGGGCGAATCGGGTACCGGTAAGGAACTGGTGGCGCGCGCCCTGCACAACCTGTCCAAACGTGCCAAGGCGCCGATGATTTCGGTGAACTGCGCGGCCATTCCGGAAAGCCTGATCGAATCCGAACTGTTCGGCCACGAAAAAGGTGCATTCACCGGCGCCAGCGCCGGGCGCGCCGGCCTGGTGGAAGCGGCGGACGGTGGCACCTTGTTCCTCGACGAAATCGGCGAACTGCCACTGGAAGCCCAGGCTCGCCTGCTGCGCGTATTGCAGGAGGGCGAAATTCGTCGCGTGGGCTCGGTGCAGTCGCAAAAAGTCGACGTGCGCCTGATCGCGGCTACTCACCGCGACCTCAAGAGCCTGGCGAAGATCGGCCAGTTCCGAGAAGACTTGTATTACCGCCTCCATGTTATCGCGCTGAAGCTCCCAGCCCTGCGCGAACGCGGTGCGGACGTGAACGAAATCGCCAATGCGTTCCTGGCGCGGCAAAGTGCGCGGATCAACCGCACCGACCTGAAGTTCGCCGCCGACGCCGAGCAAGCCATTCGTCACTACTCCTGGCCGGGCAACGTTCGTGAACTGGAAAACGCCGTCGAGCGCGCCGTTATCCTGTGCGAAAGCCCGGAAATCTCCGCCGAGCTGCTGGGTATCGACATCGAACTGGGCGACCTGGAAGACGACGAATTCATTGGCCTGGCGCCACAACAGGGCAACGCCAGTAACAGCAACCACGAACCGACCGAAGATCTCTCCCTGGAAGATTACTTCCAGCATTTCGTCCTCGAACATCAGGACCACATGACCGAAACCGAACTGGCCCGCAAGCTCGGGGTCAGCCGTAAATGCCTGTGGGAGCGCCGTCAGCGCCTGGGCATCCCACGTCGCAAGACCGGGGTGACCAGCGAAAGCTGAACCGTCCCTGTCTCATGTGCGGGTAACACATGACTTTGTGGAGAAACTGTTACCTCAGTCTTTTCACGTAACAGAAGCCGGGGCTTACGGTAACGAAGCCCCGGCTTTTTTTGGCCCCAGAAATGCCTGTCGACCGGCCTAACCCCTTGTTTTATTGGGTTTCGCAAAAGTTGGCACGCACCCTGCTATATGTTTGGTACAAGAACAATAACAAGCAATGCACAAGACAATAAAAATAAGACGAATCGACTCACGCACAATAAAAACAAGACGGCGAGAGGCGCAGCTAACTGATTCTTTTGGAGAGGCGTTGTATTTGGGGCTTGCCCCACGACCAGGCCGAGAACAACAAAAAACTGTCTTAAGACAGAGCCTGTACTGGTTGGATCGAAAGATCACTGCAATTCAGCGACCAAAGCAATCCGTTTGCTCTTGGCTCCCGATTGGGAGGGTCATGAAGGAAAGCTTCATGGCGAGGGCACTCAACAAAAACAAGAAGCCCGAAACCAAAAATAAAAATAGAGCATGCAACTACTTCTTGGGGAGCTTCGGCTCCCCTTGTGGTTTCCGCCCCCCGCCCCCTGCTTCCTACATCTCATATCTGCTGTCTCCTACACCATCCCCCGACTAAATGCTAGAATCCCCGCCCATCATGCGGTCATTCTTCTGTTATGGCCGAATATTCCTTCAAACAGTGCATCCCATGCTGAAGAAGCTGTTCCAGTCATTCCGTTCTCCCAAGCGTCCTACGCAACACATTCGCAGCACGCCTGAAGTGCTCAACAGCGGCCAACACTCGCTGCAGAAGGCGCAATTCAGCCGTTACGCGGTGAATATCGTTGAACGCCTGCAGAACGCCGGTTATCAGGCTTATCTGGTTGGCGGTTGCGTGCGCGACATGCTGCTGGGTATCACCCCGAAAGATTTCGACGTTGCCACCAGCGCCACACCCGAGCAGGTACGGGCCGAATTCCGTAACGCGCGAATCATCGGGCGCCGGTTCAAACTGGTGCACATCCATTTCGGCCGCGAAATCATCGAAGTCGCGACCTTCCGCGCCAATCACCCGCAAAACGAAGACGAGGAAGACAGCAACCAGTCTTCGCGCAACGAAAGCGGGCGCATCTTGCGCGATAACGTTTACGGCACGCTGGAAGAGGACGCGCAACGTCGCGACTTCACCATCAATGCCTTGTATTACGATCCGGTCAGCGAACGCATCCTCGACTACGCCAACGGCGTACACGACATTCGCAATCATCTGATCCGCCTGATCGGCGATCCGACGCAACGCTACCAGGAAGACCCGGTACGGATGCTGAGGGCCGTGCGTTTCGCCGCCAAGCTGAACTTCGGCATCGAAAAACACAGCGCCCTGCCGATCCGCGGCCTGGCGCCGATGCTGCGCGAGATCCCCTCGGCTCGTCTGTTCGAAGAGGTGCTCAAGCTGTTCCTCTCCGGCCATGCCGCCGACACGTTTGAAATGCTGGTCGACCTGCAGTTGTTCGATCCACTGTTCCCGGCCAGCGCCGAAGCACTGGAATACAGCCCGACTTACACCCACACCCTGATCAGCGAAGCCCTGATCAATACCGACCTGCGGATCAAGCAGAACAAACCGGTAACCCCGGCGTTCCTGTTTGCAGCCCTGCTTTGGCCTGCCCTGCCGGCCCGCGTCCTGCGCCTGCAAGAGCGTGGCATGCCGCCGATTCCGGCGATGCAGGAAGCGGCGCACGAGCTCATTGCCGAGCAGTGCCAGCGCATTGCGATTCCGAAACGCTTCACCATGCCGATCCGCGAAATCTGGGACATGCAGGAACGCCTGCCCCGCCGCAGCGGCAAGCGTGCCGATCTGTTGCTGGACAATCCGCGCTTCCGCGCTGGTTACGACTTCCTGCTGCTACGCGAAAGCGCCGGCGAGCAGACCGATGGCCTGGGCGAATGGTGGACGGACTATCAGGACGCCAACGAAAGCGAGCGTCGCGATATGATTCGCGACCTCAGCGGCAAGGACGAAGGCACCGGCGCCCCGCGCAAGCGTCGCCGCAGCGGTGGCGCCAAGCGCAAACGCGCTGCCGGCGCTTCGAGCACCACGGGCGAGTAATCCATGGAGCGCATCTACATCGGCATGGGCAGCAATCTGGCTGACCCCGCCGAACAATTGCGCAGCGCCGTCGAAGCGCTGGCACATTTGCCGCAATCGGAGCTGGTCGGGGTTTCTGCGTTTTACCAAAGTGACTCGCTTCTGCCCGGCCAACCGCGTTACACCAATGCAGTCGCCGCTCTCGACAGCACACTGGCGCCGCTGGATCTTCTGGACGCCTTGCAGGCCATCGAAAACGGCCAGGGTCGCGAGCGTCTTGAGCGTTGGGGACCGCGAACGCTGGACCTCGACATCCTGCTGTTCGGTGACCGCCTGATCGACGAACCGCGCCTCAAGGTTCCCCATTACCACATGCAGGAACGGGCCTTCGTACTGTATCCGCTGGCGGAGCTGGCCCCTTCGGATCTGCACTTGGCCGATGGCCGGAACTTGGCCGAACTGCTCAAGGCATGCCCGTTCGTCGACCTGGAACGCCTCCTCCCGACGTGACACAAATACCCTGTGGGAGCGGGCTTGCTCGCGAAAGCGGTGTATCAATCAACATTAATGTTGAATCTGATGCGCCCTTCGCGAGCAAGCCCGCTCCCACATTGGTTTTGTGTCGCGCACAAGATCTGCTGCTGAATCGCATCAGTTACCCCGGTAACACCCCACCCGTAACAATGCGGTAACACACACAATTGACTTCCCTCGTTCTCCTCACGACTATAGGCGTCCCGCTGCCGCCTACACGGCGTTCAAGGGCGCAATCCAGGCCTTAAAAGCACGACGAAAGAGCGTGCGCCTGTATTCAACGAAGAATCACGCGCGTTACTCGCAGTAGTTTCCACAGCGCCTGAATGAGGAACTTTTCATGCCAGCCATCACCCTGACCACCTTGCAAGGTCTGAAGCAAAAAGGTGAAAAAATCACCATGCTGACCTGCTACGACGCGACCTTCGCCCACGCCTGCAATCAGGCCGGCGTCGAAGTGCTGTTGGTGGGCGACTCCCTCGGCATGGTTTTGCAGGGCCACGACAGCACCTTGCCTGTCACCACCTCGGAAATGGCTTACCACGTGGCTGCCGTCAAACGCGGTAACAGTGATGCCCTGATCCTCGCCGACCTGCCTTTCATGGCCTACGCCACCACCGAGCAAGCCATGGCCAACAGCGCGCTGTTGATGCAAGCCGGCGCGCACATGGTCAAGGTTGAAGGGGCTTTGTGGCTGGCAGACTCGATCCGCCTGCTGGCCGAGCGCGGTATCCCTGTGTGCGCGCACATGGGCCTGACGCCGCAATCGGTGAACATCCTTGGCGGCTACAAGGTCCAGGGTCGCAATGAAAACCAGGCGCGGCAGATGCGTGCCGACGCGATCTCCCTGGAACAGGCCGGCGCGGCAATGCTGCTGCTCGAGTGCGTCCCGAGCGAACTGGCAGAAGAAATCACCCAGGCAGTGAAAATCCCGGTGATCGGTATTGGCGCCGGCAATCGCACCGATGGCCAGGTTCTGGTTCTGCACGACATGCTGGGGCTGTCCATTTCCGGCCGGGTGCCAAAATTCGTGAAAAACTTCATGACTGGCCAGACCAGCATAGAGGCGGCACTGAATGCCTATGTGACTGAAGTCAAAGCGGCAACTTTCCCTGGGATCGAACACGGATTCTCTGCATGAACACCGTAAAAACCGTACGCGAACTACGGGCCGCCGTGGCCCGTGCCCGTAGCGAAGGCAAGCGCATTGCCTTTGTGCCAACCATGGGCAACCTGCACAGCGGCCACATTGCGCTGGTAACCAAGGCCTCTCAACGGGCGGACTTCGTGGTGGCGAGCGTTTTCGTCAATCCGCTGCAATTCGGTGCTGGCGAAGACCTCGACAAGTACCCGCGCACCCTCGCCGCAGACCAGGAAAAACTGCTCCAGGCCGGTTGCCACCTGCTGTTTGCCCCCACTGTTGAAGAGATGTATCCCGACGGCATGGCCGGCCAGACCCGCGTCAGTGTCCCGCAATTGTCCGAAGGACTGTGCGGCGCCAGCCGGCCGGGACATTTCGAAGGTGTGGCGACGGTGGTCAGCAAGCTGTTCAACATGGTCCAGCCGGACCTGGCGATTTTCGGCGAGAAAGACTTCCAGCAACTGGCAGTGATTCGCGCCCTGGTACATGACCTGAACATGCCGATCCAGATCATCGGTGAGCCCACTGTTCGCGCAACTGATGGCTTGGCGCTGTCGTCGCGCAACGGTTTCCTCAGCGAAGAGCAACGCGCTGTGGCACCGGTGGTTTATCGCTCGCTGAATGCGATCGGCGAGGCGATCAAGCAGGGCGAACGCGACTACCCGGCGCTGATCGGCACCCAGATCAAACAGCTCGAAGCAGCCGGCCTGCGTCCCGACTATCTGGAAATCCGCCATGCCATGACCTTGCGCCCGGCGACGGCGCAGGATCGTGACCTGGTGATTCTGGTGGCGGCGTTCCTCGGTACGACGCGGTTGATCGACAACCTGCACCTGAACCTCGACGCGCCAATCTAAACACTGCAATACCCTGTGGGAGCGGGCTTGCTCGCGAATACGGTCTGTCAGCTGACACATACGTCGACTGACGCAACGCCTTCGCGAGCAAGCCCGCTCCCGCATTCGATCTGCGGCAGTTTCCACACCTTATTGCTGCCTCTCAAGCCATCGGGCAAACTGCCCGCCGTTCGATTCCGACCTGGGAAATACTCATGCACGCCATCATGCTCAAAGCCAAGCTGCATCGCGCCGAAGTCACCCACGCTGTACTCGATTACGAAGGCTCCTGCGCCATCGACGGTGAATGGCTGGATCTGTCCGGCATCCGTGAGTACGAGCAGATCCAGATCTACAACGTCGACAACGGCGAGCGCTTCACCACCTACGCCATCCGTGGCGAAGAAGGATCGCGCATGATCTCGGTCAACGGCGCCGCTGCCCACAAGGCCAAGGTCGGTGATCGCGTGATCATCTGCGCTTACGCCCATTACAGCGAAGCTGAACTGCTCAACTTCAAGCCACGCATGCTCTACATGGCACCGGGCAATGAACTGAGCCATACCAGCAATGCCATTCCGGTCCAGGTTGCCTGATACGAGTCTTGTCTCTTCCGTTTGTCGGGTCTTTCCTAACTTCGATGTTAAAAAAGTACCGGAAACAGGTCAGACAAAGTCAAGACAGATCATTGCGTGGGGTTTACTGTATTCGCCCTGCGCCATGAAATCGTGTCGACGCAGTTGACCGGAACGCCCACCCACAGCGCTCCGGGATTTTTAGTGTTCAAAAGGCCGTTCAAGTAATAAGGAAACCCGCAGCGATGGCGTATTACCGCACTCCTCACGACGTTACCGCTCTGCCCGCCTGGCAAGCGTTGAATGACCACCGCCAAGCCATGCAGGATTTCAGCATGCGCGAAGCCTTCAATGCTGATCCGCAGCGTTTTACTCAATTCACCCTCAGCAGCTGCGGCCTGTTTCTCGACTATTCGAAAAACCTGATCAACGCCGAGACCCGCAATCTGCTGGTGGGCCTGGCCAACGAAGTCGACCTCAAGGGCGCGATCAAGTCGCTGTTCGATGGCGAAATCGTCAACTCTTCCGAGGGTCGTCCGGCCCTGCACACGGCCCTGCGCCGCCCGGTCGGCGACAAGCTATCGGTCAACGGCGTCAACGTGATGCCCGAAGTGCACAAGGTGCTGAACCAGATCACCGACCTTGTTGGCCGTATCCACGATGGTCTGTGGCGCGGTTACACCGAGAAGCCGATCACTGACGTGGTGAACATCGGTATCGGCGGCTCCTTCCTCGGCCCTGAGCTGGTGTCCGAAGCCTTGCTGTCCTACGCTCAGAAAGGCGTGCGTTGCCATTACCTGGCGAACATCGACGGCAGCGAGTTCCACGAACTGACCATGAAGCTGCGCGCCGAGACCACGCTGTTCATCGTCTCGTCGAAATCCTTCAACACCCTCGAAACCCTGAAGAACGCCCAGGCGGCCCGTGCATGGTATCTGGCCCAGGGTGGTTCGGAAGCCGAGCTGTATCGCCACTTCATCGCGGTATCGAGCAACAACGCCGCCGCGGTAGCGTTCGGCATCCGCGAAGAGAACATCTTCCCGATGTGGGACTGGGTCGGCGGACGCTACTCGCTTTGGTCGGCCATTGGTCTACCGATTGCGCTGGCCATCGGCATGTCCAACTTCAAGGAATTGCTGTCCGGTGCCTACACCATGGACCAACACTTCCAGAGCGCACCGTTCGAACAGAACATGCCGGTGCTGTTGGCCTTGCTCGGCGTGTGGTATGGCAACTTCTGGGGCGCGCAAAGCCACGCGATCCTGCCGTACGATCACTACCTGCGTAACATCACCAAGCACTTGCAACAGCTGGACATGGAATCCAACGGCAAGAGCGTCCGCCAGGACGGCAAGCCAGTGTCCACAGACACCGGACCGGTAATCTGGGGCGGCGTCGGCTGCAACGGTCAGCACGCCTACCACCAGTTGCTGCACCAAGGCACCCAATTGATCCCGGCCGATTTCATCGTGCCGATCGTCAGCTTCAACCCAGTGTCCGACCACCACCAGTGGCTGTACGCCAACTGCCTGTCCCAGAGCCAGGCGCTGATGCTCGGCAAGACCCTTGCCGAGGCCGAAACCGAGCTGCGCGACAAAGGCATGAGTGACGCCGAAGTACAGAAACTCGCACCACACAAGGTGATCCCGGGCAATCGTCCGAGCAACACCCTGGTGGTCGAGCGCATCAGCCCACGTCGCCTCGGCGCTCTGGTGGCGATGTACGAACACAAAGTCTTCGTGCAAAGCGTGATCTGGGGCATCAATGCCTTCGACCAGTGGGGTGTGGAGCTGGGCAAGGAACTGGGCAAAGGCGTCTACAACCGCCTGGTCGGCAGCGAAGAAACCCCGGCCGAGGACGCCTCGACCCAAGGGCTGATCAATTACTTCCGTGGTCGTCACCGCGGGTGATCTAGAGCCCACTGCTATACCTGTGGGAGCGAGCCTGCTCGCGAATGCGGTTTGTCAGTCGACGTTGATGTTGGTTGACCCAACGCTTTCGCGATCAGGCTCGCCCCCACAGTTGTTTTGTATCTGACTTGAACCCATTGACCTCTCGGCGCATCTTTATCCTTGTCGCAAAACAAGCATAAGGAACCGTCATGTTCGATATCAGCACGTTCCCCAAAGCCGATGCCGTCCGCCGGGCCGCACAATTGAGTCAAGACGACTATCAGCGCCTGTACCGCCAATCCGTTGAACACCCCAGCACCTTCTGGGCCGAACAGGCCACGCGTTTTCTCGACTGGAGCGCGCCTTGGGAAACCGTCCAGCGCTACAACCTGAAAACCGGTGAAGCCAGCTGGTTTGCCGGTGCGCAATTGAACGTCAGCTACAACTGCATCGACCGACACCTGGAAAAACGCGGCGATCAGGTCGCCATCATCTGGGAAGGCGACGACCCTGCCGACTCGACATCGATCACCTACAAAAAACTGCATGAAAACGTCTGCCGCCTGGCCAATGTGCTGAAAAACCGTGGCGTGAAAAAAGGCGACCGCGTATGCATCTACATGCCGATGATTCCCGAGGCGGCCTACGCCATGCTGGCCTGTACCCGCATCGGTGCGGTGCACTCGGTAGTGTTCGGCGGCTTCTCCCCGGACTCGTTGCGCGACCGCATTCTCGACGCCGACTGCCGCACCGTGATCACTGCCAACGAAGGCGTGCGCGGTGGCAAGGTCGTGCCACTCAAGCAGAACGTCGACAAGGCGCTGCAAAGCTGCCCGGACGTGAGCAGCGTGCTGGTGGTCGAGCGCACCGAGGGGCTGGTGAACTGGGTCGAAGGACGGGACATCAAATACCAACAGGCCCTGCGCGAAGCCAGCGCCGATTGCCCGCCCGAACCGATGGACGCCGAAGACCCGCTGTTCATCCTCTACACCTCCGGCAGCACCGGCAAACCCAAAGGCGTGCTGCACACCACGGGTGGCTACTTGCTGCAAGCAGCGATGACCTTCAAGTACGTGCTGGACTACCGCGACGGCGAAGTCTTCTGGTGCACCGCCGACGTCGGCTGGGTCACTGGCCACAGCTACATCGTCTACGGTCCGCTGGCCAACGGCGCGACCACGCTGATTTTCGAAGGCGTGCCGAACTACCCGAGTACCTCGCGCTTCTGGCAGGTGATCGACAAGCACAAGGTGAACATTTTCTATACCGCCCCGACAGCCCTGCGCGCATTGATGCGCGAAGGTCCGGAACCGTTGAAGCAAACATCCCGCGCCAGCGTCAGGCTACTCGGCACGGTTGGCGAACCGATCAACCCGGAAGCCTGGGAATGGTATTTCCATGAGGTCGGCGAAGAGCGTTGCCCGATCGTCGACACCTGGTGGCAGACCGAAACCGGCGGCATCATGCTCAGCCCGCTGGTCAGTGCCCAGCGGATCAAGCCCGGTTGTGCCACACAACCGATGTTCGGCGTGCAACCTGTGCTGCTCGATGAGCAAGGCAAGGAAATCAAGGGCGCCGGCAGCGGCGTTCTGGCCATAAAGTCCAGCTGGCCTGCACAGATCCGCAGTGTCTATCGCGACCCGCAACGCATGGTCGACACCTATTTCAAGCCCTATCCCGGCTACTACTTCACCGGTGATGGCGCGCGGCGCGATGAAGATGGCGACTACTGGATTACCGGGCGCATCGACGACGTGATCAACGTGTCCGGCCACCGTATCGGTACCGCCGAAGTGGAAAGCGCCCTGGTGCTGCACGAGAGCATCGCCGAGGCCGCTGCGGTTGGTTATCCCCACGATATCAAGGGCCAAGGCATCTATGTCTTCGTCACACCCATGAACTGCGTCGAAACCAACGATGAACTGAAGAAAGAATTGCTGGCCATGGTCAGCAAGGAAATCGGCAGTTTCGCCAAACCGGACTTGATCCAGTGGGCGCCAGCTTTGCCGAAAACCCGCTCAGGCAAGATCATGCGGCGCATTCTGCGCAAGATTGCCTGCAACGAACTGGATAATCTGGGCGACACTTCGACCTTGGCCGATCCAAGCGTGGTACAAGGCTTGATCGATAAACGCCTGAATCAATAACGTTCTGTCTTCTGCAGGAGCGAGCTCGCTCGCGATGAACTCCGACATACCGCGTTTATTCAGGAAACACGCGTTACCGTTAACGTCCATCGTCGGAACGCCGCCCGGAGCTAGCTCGCTCCTACAGAAAATACAGAGTGGCCATGGAATTCATCCGTACCCGCATCGAAACCCAGATCATGAGCCTGTCCGGTTTGTCTTTGGGCAAACTCGACCTGGAAAACCCCAAGGGCGATCCCGGGCTGTTCGGGCCAGACTCGGTGAGCTGGCAAGTCCATGGCGATTTCAGCAGCATGCTGATCGGAGGCATCAGTGCCCTGATGCTGCAGGCCCTGCACCCGCTGGCATTGGCCGGGGTCTGGGACCATTCGAACTTTCGTGAAGACATGCTCGGCCGCCTGCGCCGCACCGGGCAGTTCATCTCCGGCACCACGTTCGGCTCTCGACAGGATGCCGACTGGCTGATCGAAAAAGTACGCACCATCCATTTGCAGATCACTGGTACAGCGCCGGACGGACGTGCCTACGCCGCCAGCGATCCAGAACTGCTGACGTGGGTGCATGTGGCGGAAGTCAGCAACTTCCTCGCCGCGCATTTGCGCTATCGCAACCCGCACCTGTCCCCGGTCGATCAGGATCGCTACTACGCTGAAATCGCCTTGGTTGCCGAGCGGCTCGGAGCCAGGGATGTGCCCCGTACGCGGCAGGAAATTGCCGACTATCTTGAGCGTATACGCCCTCAGTTGCTGTGTGACGAACGCAGTCGGGAAGTCCTGCGCCTGTTGCTGAACGCCCCCTCCCCCAGTCGCTTGGCCAAGCCTTTCGGCGGTCTGATGATGCAGGCCGGGATCGACCTGCTGCCGGACTGGGCCAGCGACATGCTCGGCGCCAGCCAGAACCCGTTGCAACGCAAGCTGATCCGCGCCAGCGTCAATCGCAGTGTGCCGATGCTGCGCTGGGCAGTACGTAATGGGTCTGTGCAGCGGGCCAAGCGGCGGATGGGGATTACTTAGAAAGAACAAAGTCAAAAGCTTGCTCGCGAAGGCAGCGCCTCGGCCCCGCGCCAAAACTGTTAAACTCCCGCGCCCAATTCTCTCCTGCAAGGCGCCCAGCATGTCTTCCTTGAATCAGGCGCTGCGCGCCGCCCTCGATCAACGCCAGGACCTGCTCGCCGAACTGCACCTGCAAGGCACCGATTGCTATCGCCTCTTCCACGGTAGCCAGGAAGGCGCCGGTGGCCTGACCATCGACCGCTACGGCCCGCAGCTGCTGGTGCAAAGTTTCCACCAGGCGCTGGAGCGCGAGACGCTGCTGCAACTGCACGAAGCGATCAATCAGCACCTGGGTTTAGAAACCCTGCTGGTCTACAACGACCGCTCCCGTGGCAACTCGCGCATCGATCGCGATGACACCGTCTACCGCGCCGACGAAGCCGCCCTGCAAGACCTGGTCGGCCACGAATGGGGCCTGAACTATCGGGTGCGCGGTCGCCATGCCGGACAGGACCCGCTGCTGTTCCTCGACCTGCGCAACACCCGCGGCTGGGTCAAGGATCACAGCAAGAACAAAAGCGTGCTGAACCTGTTTGCCTACACCTGTGGTGTCGGCCTCAGTGCCGCCGCCGGTGGCGCGCGTGAGGTGTGCAACCTGGACTTCGCCGAAGGCAACCTGGCGGTCGGTCGGGAGAATGGGCAGCTCAACCCGCAGTTGCCGACCATGGAATTTATCCAGTCCGACTACTTCCCGGCCATTCGCCAACTGGCCGGCCTGCCGATCAGCCAGCGCCGCGGGCAAAAACTTCCGAGCTATCAGCGCCTGGAACAGCGCCAGTACGATCTGGTGCTGCTAGACCCTCCGGCCTGGGCCAAGAGTGCATTTGGCACCGTCGACCTGCTGCGCGACTACCAGAGCCTGCTCAAACCGGCCTTGCTGACCACTGCCGACAACGGCGTGCTGATCTGCTGCAACAACCTGGCGAAGGTCAGCATGGACGACTGGCGCGAACAGGTTTTGCGTTGTGCAGAGAAGGCCGGGCGGCCGGTGCGTGAATGGACCGTGATGAAACCGGGCGCCGATTTTCCGTCAATGGATCAACAGCCACCGCTGAAAACCCTGATCCTGCAGCTCTGACCGTCGTCGGAGAAATCTGAAAATTCATGAACAGGCCAATCACTTCGGAACCGGAAACGCGTGCCATACTCCAAGGCTATCCGATTCAGACAGATGAAGCCGCACATGCACAAAGGATTGATTCGCGCCATCGGCGCCTTGTTGACTGCTCTGGCCCTCTACAGCTTGCTGGGTTTTCTGATTTTACCGGGTGTCGCGTTGCGCGTTGCCAACCAGCAACTGGCCAACTACGCCACCACACCCGCGACCATCCAGCGGATCGAATTCAATCCGTTCAGCCTTGAACTGACCCTTTGGGGCTTGAACATCGGCGAACCCGGCAAGGAGCAGGTAGGTTTCGAGCGCCTGTACGCCAATCTGCAATTCGACAGCCTGTGGACCAAGGCGGTGCACCTGTCTGATGTCGAACTGACCAAGCCCAAGACCGAAATCCTCTTCAGCAAGGACGGCAAACTCAATCTGCTCGGGCTGTTCAAACTGCCAGAGAGCGAACCCACGCCGGCCGACCCGGATGCCAAGCCGTTTCCACTGCGCATCGAGCGGATCAAACTGGCGGGCGGCGCCGTGCATTTTGAAGATGCCCGGCCCAGCGAGCCCATCGAGTTTCTCTACGACACACTCGATTTCGAACTGAAGAACCTCAGTACCCTGCCCGATGACAGCGCAGACATGACCCTGGTGGCCATCGGCCCCAATGGCGGACAGATCGACTGGACCGGCAACTTCAGCCTGATCCCGATCGCCTCCGAAGGTAAGCTGAAAATCACTGACGGCAAGATGAAAGCCTTTTGGCCCTATGTGCGCGATGCCGTGCCACTGGATCTTGAAAACGGCGTCATGAGCATCAGCACCGACTACAAACTCAACCTGGCCAAGGAAACCGAGCTGCTACTGAGCAATGTAGCGGTCAGCATCGCCCCCTTCGCGATCAAGGCTCCGGATGGTCGGCCGCTGGTAAAGCTCGAGCGCCTGGACGTCAGCGAAACCACCGTGGACCTGGCCAAGCAGCAAGTGGTGGTGGGCAAGATCCGCAGCCACAAACTGGAAACCTGGGCCGCGCTGGAATCGGACGGCCAACTCGACTGGCAGAAACTGTTCGCCAGCCAGCCGGCCAAACACTCTGCCAAAGCCATGGCGGATGCCGAACCGACCAGCACTCCGGCGGCGGCAGACTCACCGAAACCTGAACCGGCCGCGCCAGACAAACCCTGGCAGGTGCTGCTCAAGGATGTGCAACTGCGCGACTACAAGGTGCATCTGGCTGACCGCAAGGCACAACCCGCCGTCGCCCTGGAACTGAGCCCGCTGAACCTCGACCTGCAAAATTTCGACAGCCTCAACGGTTCCCCCTTTACCCTCAAGCTCGATACCGGAGTAGGCAAGCAAGGCAAGATCATGGCCGACGGCGAGGTCAACCTGGCCCCGGTCAGCGCCAGGTTGAAGGTACAGACCAAGGACATCGACCTGCGGGTCGCCCAGTCCTACATCACGCCGTTCATTCGCCTGGAACTGCGCAGCGGCATGCTCGGCAGCGATCTGGCGGTAGACCTGAAAAGCACCGAGCCCTTGGCCTTCGGTGTCACCGGCCGTGCCCAGGTCGATCAGTTGCACACCCTGGACACCTTGAAAACCCGCGACTTCCTCAAGTGGCAGCAGGTCGTGGTCGAAGGCCTGAACTATCAGCATGGGGACAGCCTGTCGATCGACAAGATCAACCTGTTCCAGCCCTATGTGCGTTTCATGATCAACGATGATCGCACCACCAACATCGATGATCTGCTGATTCCACAGCCAGCGGATTCCGGGGCAAAACCGGCGGCGAACAAACCGGCCAGCAACGAACAACCGTTGGGCATCCACATCGGCGGCATTTTCATCAATGACGGTTCGGCCAACTTCGCCGACTTCAGCCTGACCCCGAACTTCGCCACCGCCATCCAGCAACTCAACGGGCAGATCGGCACCATCGACAGCCGCCGGCCGAAACCGGCCAGTGTCGACGTCAAGGGCAAGGTCGATCGCTACGCACCGGTGACCATCAAAGGTTCGGTTAACCCGTTCGACCCGATGGCCAGCTTCGACATCGCCACCAGCTTCAAACGCGTGGAACTGACCACGCTGACGCCCTACTCCGGCAAGTTCGCCGGCTACCGTATCCGCAAGGGCCGGCTCAATCTCGACCTGCACTACCAGATCACCAAGGGCCAGCTCAAAGCTGAAAACAAAGTGGTGGTCGAACAACTGCAACTGGGTGAAAAAGTCGACAGCCCGGATGCCGTGAGCCTGCCACTGAAACTGGCCATTGCCTTGCTCAAGGACGTCGACGGCAAGATCTCCATCGAACTGCCGGTCACTGGCGACCTGAACAATCCTCAGTTCAGCGTCATGCCGATTATCTGGCAGACCCTGCGCAACCTGATCGTCAAGGCCGCGGCAGCACCGTTCAAACTCATTGGCGGCTTGGTCAACGGTGGTGGTTCGGAAGACCTGGGCAGCGTTTCATTCGCAGCCGGTTCCAGTGAATTGAGCAAGGACGCCGAAGGCGCCCTCGACAAACTGTCCAAGGCACTCAAGGAACGCCCGGCCCTGCGTCTGGAAATCGAAGGCACCGCCGCCCAGAGCAGCGATGGCCCGCTGATCGCCGAACAACGCCTGGAGCGTGAATACCAGTACAACTACTACAAAATGCTCCAGCGCCGCGGTGACAAGGTCCCGGCCCAGGCTTCGTTGCTGGAAGTGCCGGACGGAGAAAAGGGCCCGCTGCTCGAAGGTATCTACCGCACCCGCCTGAAAACCCAGCCCCCTGCCGAATGGAAGGACCTGGGCAAGGAAGAACGCACCGCGAAAATGCGTGCCGAGGTGATCAAGTTCTGGAGTGCCAGCGACGTACTGTTGCGTCAACTGGGCCAGGAACGCGCCAGCAGCATCAAAGATTATCTGGTCGACAAGGCCCAGTTGGAAGATGACCGGGTGTACTTCATCGATGCCAATCTGGGCGAGGCGCAAAGCGACGGCCGCGTGGTGACGCCGATGCATCTGGATGCCGAGTGATGCATCGGCAGCTGGCAGGCCTGGCTCTGGCGCTCTCCGTCAGTCAGGCCTGGGCGGCCGATACCCTGCGCTGTGGCAGCCAGTTGATCAGCGTCGGCGACCGCTCGAGTGAGGTCGTGCAGAAATGCGGTGAGCCGGTCAGCCGCGACTTGCTGGGATACAAGCGCAGTGCCGATCGACGCGAGGAGTTTCAGGTCGAGGAGTGGACCTACGGACCGAATGGCGGGATGTATCAATACTTGCGGTTCGAAGGTAATCGGTTGAAGCAGATCACCAGTAAACGCGGCAATTGATTAGCACTATCCAATGTGGGAGCGGGCTTGCTCGCGAAGGCGATAGATCAGTCAACTTATTGGTTGAATGACACACCGCTTTCGCGAGCAAGCCCGCTCCCACATTGGGTTTTCAGCGTTACATATAGAACAGGCCCCGGCAAAAGTGCGCGGGGCCTGCAGTGGCCAACATCCTTATGGCCCTTCGCATGAACACTCAGGTTGCAACAGACGTATGACTCTGCCCGTCTGTTGCGCCTTCTCCCGGTCCAGGCGAGAAGCCTGCCTTACTCGGCTTTGAGGCCGTCAGCGGAGACCGCCTTGACGCCTTTGATTTTCTTGGTGATGGCCACAGCCGCTTCTTTTTGCGAATCGGTTACGGCAGTGGTCGATGACAGCGATACCACGCCTTTGTTGGTTTCAACTTTGATGTCGCTACCTGGAATGCCTTTTTCAGTCATCAGGTCAGCCTTGACTTTGGTGGTGATCCAGGTATCGGAAGTATCTTCTTTCACTTCGGTCATTTCACCGGCAGCCAGCACCATTGGCGACTGGGTTGCCTGGGTGGTTTGGGCAAACGCGGCGTTGGCCATGGTCAGGGTCAGCGCGGTAGCAGCAGCGGCAGTGATAGCGAACTTCTTCATACGAGTAACTCCTGTTTTTCGGAAAGTCTGCCGGATGTCTTGTCGGCAGGGTTACCAAGGATATTGCGAACGCTGTGCCAACTTTGGAGAAGGAACTAAAACCTTATTAATCAATAAGTTACAAAATCATCCAATTTTCGGAATCATGCAAAATGCACGAGAAGCACAAACACTGCATGCAAGTTGCGGGTTTATGGAAAGTTCCTAAGATGCTGAAATTTCTGAGCTTTATCTGCAACATTTGACGACGGGTCGACAAACAGGAAAATCCCCGCAAAAGCGGGGACTTGATTCAGCAATTCATGCCGCAGAACCGGAACACCCTTTAGGCAAGTAGTCCTCGGTAACGCTGCTCTTGCATGACCAGCCTTTGGCTTCGTCCCGTGTCAGGGTGACGGTTTTGCCCTGGACCACCCCCGGGGCATTGTGCAACGTACAAACGATTGATCCCGCCCCCGGCGTTGTAGCCGTCACAGACAGGGCGCAATGGTTGGTCGATGTCTTGCCAGCGGGCGCCACGTTGGCAATTGTCGGCGTTTCCCCCTGGCTGATCACATCCTCGAACGGCACCTTCATTGCAGTCAGCTCGGCCATCGCCGCCGTGACCTTGGCCCGCGCCTGGTACTTGGAATACATCGGCAGGCCCAGGGTTGCCAGGATCCCGATGATCGCTACCACGACGAGCAACTCGATCAGGGTAAAACCTTTCTGATAGTTCATGTACAAGCTCCATGCATGAGTCGAAGGCTCATGACCTGCCCCATTGCAGCACAGCCTGTGCCAAGGCCAGAAGCCCCTGTTGACCGAGGGCGTGGTGTTCGCAAAGCCCTTACTTACTACCAAGATCAGTACTATCTGACGTTTTTTGTCACATCACCCTTGCGGGTTTGGCCCCATCCTTTGACTAGGCTATAAGAGCAATTCAATCGGAATACCCAGGACTGAACATGGCGGTCAAGGCAGCGAAAATCAGCGTGTATGCGTGGGAAGGCATCGACCGCAAAGGCACAAAAGTGACCGGCGAACTCAGCGCTCAGAACCCGGCGCTGATCAAGGCGAAACTGCGCAAGCAAGGCATCAGTCCGGGCAAGGTTCGCAAAAAAAACCATTCGGTTTTCAGCATGGGCAAGCGTATCAAGTCCCAGGACATTGCCCTGTTCACCCGGCAAATGGCGACGATGATGAAGGCCGGCGTGCCGTTGTTGCAGTCCTTCGACATCATCGGCGAGGGCTTCGACAATCCGGCCATGCGCAAGCTGGTGGACGAACTGAAACAGGAAGTTGCGGCAGGCAGCAGTTTCGCCGCCGCCCTGCGCAAGAAGCCCCGGTATTTCGATGAGCTGTATTGCAACCTGGTGGATGCCGGCGAGCAGGCCGGTGCCCTCGACACCCTTTTGGAGCGGGTCGCGACCTACAAGGAAAAAAGCGAAAGCCTCAAGGCCAGGATCAGGAAAGCCATGACCTACCCGCTGGTGGTGGTGTTCGTCGCGGCGATTGTCACCGGGATCCTGCTGGTCAATGTCGTGCCGCAGTTCGAATCGGTGTTCAAAGGCTTTGGCGCCGAACTGCCGGCCTTCACCGTGATGGTCATTGGCCTCTCGCAATTCATGCAAGCCTGGTGGTGGGTGGTCCTTGTCACGCTGATCACGATGACCTTCGGCGTACGCCACGCCCTCAGGACCTCCCCGGCCTTGCGTGACCGGATGGACACCTGGCTGCTGAAACTGCCGCTGGTGGGCACCCTGATGCACAAGTCCGCCGTGGCCCGGTTCGCCCGTACTTTGTCGACCACTTTCGCTGCCGGCGTGCCGCTGGTGGAGGCTCTGGAATCAGTGGCCGGTGCGACCGGCAATAGCGTGTTCAAGCGCGCGGTATTGCGCATCCGGCAAGACATCTCGACCGGCATGCAATTGCATTTCGCCATGCGCACCTGCGGCGTCTTTCCGAACATGGCGATACAAATGACTGCAATTGGCGAAGAGTCCGGCACCCTGGACGCTATGCTCGACAAAGTCGCGGGGTTCTACGAAGACAACGTCGATAACATGGTCGATAACCTCACCAGCCTGATGGAGCCGTTCATCATGGTGGTGCTGGGTGTTATCGTCGGTGGACTGGTAGTTGCCATGTACCTGCCCATCTTCCAACTTGGCTCAGCGATCTGACATGCCCTTGAATGAAATCCTGACTCAATCTGCGCTGGCCTTTGTCCTTCTCGCAGGCATCACCGGCCTGCTGGTCGGCAGCTTCCTCAATGTCGTGATCTGGCGCCTGCCAAAAATGCTCGAACGCGACTGGCGCGAGCAGGCCCATGACATTCTCGGGCTGCCAGGCGAAACGCCGCTGCCGACCTACAACCTGTTGCTGCCCCACTCCCAGTGCCCGCACTGCGGTCACCGCATCCGCGCCTGGGAAAACATCCCGCTGCTCAGCTATGTGTTTTTGCGCGGCCGCTGCTCAGCCTGTGCGGCCGCGATCAGCCCGCGCTATCCGTTGACCGAACTGGCCTGCGGCCTGTTGTCGGCATTTGTTGCCTGGCACTTCGGCTTCGGTTGGCCCGCCTGCCTGATGCTGGTCCTGAGCTGGGGTTTGCTGGCGATGAGCCTGATCGACGCCGAGCATCAGATATTGCCGGACGTACTGGTGCTGCCGTTGATATGGCTGGGGTTGATCGTCAACAGTTTCGGCCTGTTCGTGTCGTTGCACGAGGCGCTTTGGGGGGCGATAGCCGGCTACAGCCTGCTGTGGTCGGTGTTCTGGCTGTTCAAGCTGATCACGGGCAAGGACGGCATGGGCTACGGTGATTTCAAGTTGCTGGCGATGCTGGGCGCCTGGGGTGGCTGGCAGATTTTGCCGCTGACCATCCTGCTGTCCTCGCTGGTGGGGGCCATTATCGGGCTGATGCTGCTGCGCTGGCGCAATGCAAAAACCTCGACACCGATCCCTTTCGGTCCCTATCTGGCCATTGCCGGCTGGATTGCGTTGCTCTGGGGTGGTCAAATAACCGACCTCTATTGGCAGTTTGTCGGTTTGAAATGAATAGCCCTGTGGAAAAACCCTGGATTCTCGGCCTGACCGGCGGCATCGGCAGCGGCAAAAGTGCGGCCGCCCAACACTTCATCGATCTTGGCGTGCATGTGGTCGACGCCGATCATGCCGCTCGCTGGGTCGTTGAACCCGGCCGCCCGGCACTGGCACAAATCGCCGAACACTTCGGCCCCGGCGTGTTGCAGGCCGACGGGCAACTGGACCGCGCCGCGCTACGCAAATTGATCTTCGAAGTGCCAGAAGAACGCCGCTGGCTGGAGGCCCTCCTGCATCCGCTGATCGGCGAAGAAATCGCTCACCACCTGGCGCTGGCAAAATCGCCTTATGCGATTCTGGTTTCGCCGCTGCTGATCGAGTCCGGGCAATACGCCATGACCCAACGGGTGCTGGTGATCGATGCCCCCGAACAATTGCAGATCGAACGTACCCTGCAACGTGACCAGACCAGCGAGCAGCAAGTCCTGGCGATCCTCAAGGCCCAGTCCAGTCGCCAGGATCGCGTGAGCCATGCCGACGACGTCGTGATCAATGACCGCGACCTTGCCTGGTTGCACAGCGAGGTTGAACGCCTGCATCACTTTTATCTTACTTTGCGTGGAGGCCAGTCATGAGCCAACCAACAACCGTCGACTGCCCAACCTGTGGCGCCCCCGTGGAATGGACCGCCGAGAGCAAATTCCGGCCATTCTGCTCCGACCGCTGCAAACTGATCGACCTGGGCGCCTGGGCGTCCGAAGAACACAAGATTCCAGTGGCTCCCGATGCCGAGGACGAGATGTTCAGCGGTGACTTCGACCCGCGCCATTGATCCATCGAGTGGGCGATTCCAGGTTTTGATGCAGATCAGGACTTGGGATCGTCGTCCTTCCAGGGAGCCGAGAGGTAGCGTGTGCGGTTGAACGTCTCAAGCCACTCCGGACAGAACACGACCAGCGCACTGACGATCATGCCGTTGATAAACGCTTCGGGAAAAATGATCAGCCATAGATATCCAACAAAATCTTCCAGCCAGTACGGCATGGCAAAGCGCTCGTCGAACCATAACAACCAAAGCGCCAGCAGCAGACACAGCAACGCCGACAGCGCTGCGGCAAAAAATCCGGAAACGAAGATATACACGAAGGGATTTCGTGGCTGCGCCCTCTCCACCAGAATGGCGCAGCACTCGGTGACCAGCACCGGCAACGCGATCAACAGCGCGCCATTGACCCCGACCGCCGCCAGGTCCTGTCGCCCGAGCAACACCAGCCCCGTTTGCGCCACCAGGCCCCCCACCAGCGCCAGCGGCCAGTCCAGCAGTAGCGTCACTGCGGTCATGCCGATGAAGTGGTAAGACACGCCGGTATCAAAGTCGCGCCGCACCAGCCACAACAGAAACAGCGCAAACACCGTTCCAAACAGCAGATGCTGACGACGGCTGTCGGTGAACAGTTCAACCCACGGCGCGCGACAGATCGCCCAGATCAACACCGGCACATAGATCAGCCAGCCGACCGCAAGGGTTTGCGATGACAGCAACTCTGCACCGATCATGGCTACGTGCGCCTCCCAGGCGAAGAACAACAGGCACTCAGTCTACACTGCCGCCCGCATGCCCTTCGACTTCAAGCCCAATGCCGCGGATCGTTCATCACCGCGTCATGTTCGGCGAACAGCTTCGGTAGCTCAGACTTGAGAAAGTCCACCCAGGTGCGGACCTTGGCATCGAGAAAGCGTCGCGAAGGATACAGCGCATACACATTGCGTTCGCGCAGGCGCCATGCAGGTAACACACGCAGCAAAGTACCGTCGCTCAAGGGCCGCGTCGCGGTGTAGAACGGCAGCAAGCTGATGCCCATGCCCGCCTCCGAAGCCTTGACCATCGACTCGGCAACATTGCACTGAAAGGTCTTGGCCGGGCTGACGGCGTGCTCGCCGTCCTGGTCCTGGAAAAGCCATTGATCGCCGTACAGCGGGTCGAGCATGCGCAGGCATTGATGATCGCTCAGCGCCAGCGGCTGCTGCGGCACACCCCGGCGTCGCAGATAGGCCGGGGAGGCACAGGGCACGCTGTAGATCTGCCCGATGGCTTGCGCAACCATTTGCGAATCGGCAAGTTCCGGAGCGATCGAAATCACCACATCGTGCCCCTCCTCCAGCGGATCGGGATTGCGCTGCGACAAGGTCAGCTCGAACACTACATCGGGATAAAGCTCGCTGTAGCGGGCGATCAACGGCGTGAGCAGCACACCCAGGCCGTTCATGCTGTGCACCCGCAGGCGTCCGGCCGGATTGATATGAGCGCCACGGGCCTCGGCCGTCGCCTCATCCATGGCCTCGACGATTTGCCGGCTGCGCAGCAGGAAGCGCTCGCCGGCGTCGGTCAGGCTCAAGCGCCGCGTGGTGCGTTGCAGCAGACGCGCCTGTACATGTTCCTCCAGATCCGCCACCAATCGGGATACCTGTGCGGTCGACAGATCCAGCGCATCGGCAGCCCCGGTGAAACTGGCGCAGTCCACCACCCGGATGAATACGCGCAAGTTGTTAAGCACATCCATAAGCCCCCTCGGGCGATGACTGTTACGTTTTATGTAAGGCTGCATCCGCCGTTCGCCCCTTTATCCGTCGGTGGCAAAGACTAAAATTCAGACATCAAAACCGACACGGAGCACGCCAACATGAAAACGTTGATCAGCCTGTTGCTGACCGTCATCGCCACCTCGGCCATGGCCGCTGACAACGAGCCCCTCGCAGTCCTGTACAACCCGGCGCAGCCACTGGACATCGCCAGCGTGGTTTCTGTGTCGGACACCGCGACCGCGTGCGGGGTTGTACCGGCGACCATGGTCTATGTCGATCATCAGGGCCAGAGCCACCGCGTGACCTACGACGTCATGGGTGATTGCACCAGCAACCTGTGATCGATGGATTCACAGCAAGGTCCACGTGTAGCTGAGGATCAAGCGGTTCTCGTCGATATCACTGCGGTAGTTGGAACGCGCCATCGCATTGCGCACGCGAATGCCCAAACCTTTGAGGCTGCCGCTCTGCAACACATAGCCGATGTCCAGGTCACGTTCGCGATCCTTGCCCTCATAGTCCTTGCCGGTATCGACATTGTTGCCGCTGATGTAGCGCACGGTACTGGTCAGCCCCGGTACGCCGAGCGCCGCGAAGTCGTAGTCGTAGCGCGCCTGCCAGGAACGCTCATCGGTGAAGGCGAACTCATAGGTCGGCACTTCGTTGCCCAGCGGCGAGATGTTGGCAAATACCCGTGGAAATGCACTGTCGCCGAACATGCCCTGATAGCCGACGTAAAACGTATGGCCGCCACGCTTGGCCGACAGCAATGAGAAGAACGCCTGGTTGTCGATATTGCCCAGCAGTTTTTTGCCGTCTTCGCGCGAATCGTAGTAACCGAGGTTGGCGCCGAGGATCCAGTTGCCCACTGGCTCACTGTGCTTTAAGCCCAGAAAACGCTGGTTGTAGATATCTTCCAGTTGCCCGTACCAGGCGCTGACCGAGCTGCGCTTGTCATTGAACGCATAATCAGCGCCGGCAAAATTGAAACCGTCACTGCTAACCTGACGCTGCGGCACGTGACCCAGCATCGCCTGCATCTTTTCGTCGCCAGCCTCGTTGCGCAGGCTGGTTGAACTCAAGTGACCACCCTGCACTGTCAGGCCATTGATCTCGTTGGAGGTGATGCTTGCGCCCTGATAACTGGGTGGCAACAGGCGAATATCGCTGAATGCCAACACCGGGAGACTGGGTTGCAACTCACCGACTTTCAGCTCGGTTTTGGAGTAGCGCATCTTCAACGCGCCTTCCAGACGGCTGTAGTTGTCTGCCGCGCGGCCGTCGTCCTGCACCGGCAACAAACCGGTGTTGGTCCGGTCCGGAGCGCTGTCGAGCTTGAGTCCGAGCAAGCCGATAACGTCCACCCCAAACCCGACGGTGCCTTGGGTGTATCCGGACTTCACGTTGAGGATGAAACCCTGGGCCCACTCTTCAGCCTTCGATTGCTGGTTGGCGCCGACGATGTCGGAATAGTCGCGGCTGAAGTAGTAATTGCGCGCCTGCAACGTCGCGGTGGTGTCTTCGACAAAGCCGATTTCAGCCGCCATCGCACCGGTGGAAAAACCCGAGACGACAGCCAGGGACAACGCAGAACCGGTTGTTGGGAGAATCTGTTTCATCGTTTTTCTCTTATTGTTATTGATCGACTGATTGAAGGACTTCAGTTGCAGTGGATTTGCGAAGGGGAACGGGACGACGAGCACTCAACAGCACATGGGTGACCATGCCGAAAATCAGCCCCCAGAACGCTGCAGACAAACCGAACAACGACATGCCCGAAGCCGTGACCAGAAAGGTCACCAACGCGGCTTCGCGATCGCTCGGTACCGCCATCGCGCCGGTCAACGCGCCGGCAATGGCAGCGAACAAGGCCAGCCCGGCCAGCGCCGCGATCAACTCTTTGGGGAACGCTGAAAACAGCGAGACCAGCGTGGCGCCGAAGATCCCCAGCAGCAGGTAGCACAGGCCGCCGACGACCCCGGCCACGTAGCGTTTGCGAGGATCTTCGTGGGCTTCGCGACCGGTGCAGATCGCCGCGGTGATCGCCGCCAGATTCAGTCCGTGGCAACCAAACGGCGCCAGCAACGCCGTGCCCAGCGCGCTACTGGCGATGATCGGGCTCGCCGGCGTCGGATAACCGCTGGCGCGCAGCACCGCCATGCCGGGCATGAACTGACCGGTCAGCGCCACCATCACCAGTGGCAAGGCGATGTTCAGGATCGTGCCCAGGCTGAACTCGGGCGTGATCCACACCGGCGTGGCCAGGCCGATCACCAGCGCTTCACGGTGCAACTCACCGGTGAACGCGGCAATCGAACAGCCCATCAGCAGCACCATCATCACCGCATAACGCGGTATCACACGCTTGCAGATCAGGTAGCAGGCAAACATCGCCAGGACCAGCAACGGCTTGCGCTGCATCGACACGAACAAGCCAGTGCCGAAACTGAACAGGATCCCCGCCAGCATCGCCGCCGCGATGGCGGCGGGCAGTTTGCTGATGATCCGGTCGAAAGCGCCCGAGATGCCAACCACGAAAATGATCAGGCTGCTGACCAGATACGCCCCCACCGCCTCTGCCATGGAGATGTCCGGCAACAGCGTCACCAGCAACGCCGAGCCCGGCGCCGACCAGGCAATGATCACGGGAACGCGGTAGCGCAAGCTCAAACCGATACCGAGCACGGCACTGCCGATGGAGATCGCCCAGATCCAGGACGACAACACTTCCCGCGAAAGATGTGCCGCTTCTGCCGCCTGAAAGATGATCACCAACGGGCCGGCATAGGAAATCACCGTGGCAATGAATCCAGCCACGGCGGCTGACATCGAGAAGTCCTGGAAAAACGCTTTCATGATTCAGGCACCGGTCGCTGACAACGCTGGGTTGACGCCAGCAGCGCTACGCCGGCTGCTGATGGCGAACACGGTCATGGCCAGGGCCGCCACCGCACCGGGCAAGGCAAACGCCATGAAGTTCAGTTGCAGGGGCAGGCTGATCCCGAGCAAGGCCCCCCCCAGTAGCGGACCGACGATGGCCCCGTTGCGCCCAATGCCCGACGCCCAGCCCAGACCGGTAGACCGAATCGTCATGGAGTAAAACTGCGCGGCACAGGCGTACAAAAGAATCTGCGAGCCAATGGTGGTGGCACCCGCAATGGCGATCAGCAAGTACAACACCGGCATCGGGCTGTTGAAGCCCAACAGCGTGATCGACACCGCCGCCATGGCGAAAAACACCGCCAGCACTCTCGGCAGATTGAGTTTGTCGCCCAGCACCCCACCACCGACCGCGCCGAAGATCGCCCCGAAGTTCAACACCAGCAGGAACGACAGGCTCGAACCCAGGCTGTAACCGGCGTTGGCCATCAGTTTCGGCAGCCAGGAACTCAGCGCGTACACCATCAACAGGCAGCAGAAAAACGCCAGCCACAGCATCAGCGTGCGCAGCGCACGGCCTTCACGGAACAACTGCAACACCGGGGTGCCCGTGCCTTTCACTTCGGCCATGTGCAATTGATCAGAGGTTTGCACGACGTAGGCCGGATCGATGCGCTGAAGAATATTGCGCGCCTCTTCATTACGCCCCTGACGCAACATGAAGCCCACCGATTCGGGCAGGAAATACATGATCAGCGGCAACAACAGCAACGGCAGGACCGCCACGTAAAACACCGACTGCCAGCCGAAACTCGGGATCAGCACAATGCCCAGTCCGGCGGACAGCATGCCGCCCACCGAGTAACCGCTGAACATGATCGCGACCAGAGTGCTGCGGATTTTTTTCGGCGCGTACTCGTTCATCAGTGCCACGACGTTAGGCATCACGCCGCCAATGCCGAGCCCGGCAATGAAGCGACAGAGGCCAAACTCGGTGGGGTTTCGGGCGAAACCATTGAGCACGGTGAAGCCACTGAAGAGCATCACGCAAATCGTGATGGCTTTTTTGCGACCGATCCTGTCCGACAGCGGACCGAAGAACAGCGCACCGAACATCATGCCGAACAGTGCATAACTGCCCAGTGCGCCGGCCTGCAGAGGACTGAGTCCCCACTCTTTCATCAGCATTGGCAAGACCACGCCGTAGATCACCAGATCGTAACCGTCGAAGATGATGATCAGGGCACACCAGAACAGCACCATCCAGTGAAAGCGGTTGAAGCGAGCGTTGTCGATAACCTCATGTACGTCGATCTTGCGCATGGCATATATCTCTTGTTGTTGTTTTTTTAGAGCGTCGGTAACACGGCTTACGTCCGTACAGCCGAGGGTAGAGCTGCCCGATGCGTGGCAATATCCAGTGCGCGCAGATCACTATCCATTTTGTGCAGATCCCTGAAACGGGCATGGGAGCAGGAGGCATTGACCCTCTCCGACAAATTGTCTTCTTTGCGATCACATTTGAACGCTAAGCTTGGGCCTATGGATGACTCAGATTACTTACGCCTGCTGACCATTGCGGCCGAGCAAGCCAACGCGTTCCTGTCCAATGCCCGCAAGTGGGAGCGTGAGCGTTGGGTCTGCCAGCGCCTGCTGCAAGGCTTGAACATTCCCTATCGCGCCGATGAGTTCGCCCCCGCCGGGGAGCCGCCGGATGTGTTGTTTCGCGATGCCAGTTTCGAGGTGTTCTTCGTGCTCGACGAGGGCCGGCGCCTCAACGATGAATGGCGCGACGAATTGCAACGCCGACGCAGCGCGTTTTCCCTGAGCCAACTGGTGCGCCGCGAGGCCAAGCCACGACGCATCCCCGCCAACGAGTTCTTGCTGCGATTGGCGCCGACCTTGCGCAAAAAAGCGCACAACTACAAAGAGCGCGGCATGGATCTGGGTGAGCTGGACATCATTGCCTTCGCCAGCCTCAAACGCGAAGTACTGGACCTCAACAGCCATTTCCCGCCGCCGACCGAATACCTGCGCCAGGGCTGGCGCTCGCTGTCATTGGTTGGGCCGACATTCGCCCGCGTGCTGTTCGCGCACCCGGATGCGCCGGACTTCTTGCGCAGCAACCTGGGGCGCAGCATTGTGTTCGACGTCGGGATCAGCCTGTGAGCCCGCTTCAGGAGTTGATCGCCGAGGTGCCGCAACAAGGCCGTGTACGCTGGATCGGCGTGCGCCCGCAATCACGTTCACCGATGCTTGCACTCGAGGCCGTGGAAGCGCGCCTGGAGGCCGGTCTGACCGGCGACCACGCCCGTCCCGGCGTACGCAATGCGCGCCAGGTAACGCTGATTCAGTGGGAGCATCTGCCGGTGATCAGTTCACTGATGGGGCGAGCACAGGATCATCCGATCCAGCCTGAAGATCTGCGGCGCAATCTCGTTATCAGCGGCATCAACCTGTTCAGCCTCAAGGGCCGCCGCTTCCGGATCGGCCAGGCAACGTTCGAAACCACCGGCTGGTGCCAGCCCTGTGCGCGCCTGGAAAGCAACCTGGGCATCGGCACCTTTCAGGCCGTGCGAGGACATGGAGGAATCACTGCCCGGGTGTTACAAAGTGGCATCATTCGCCTGGACGATACGGTGAGCGTCGACCCCCTTCCGGACAGCGGCTATGCTCCGTTCAACGTTCGTTAAATCAGCCTGTAGCTTCTGCCCATTCAGCTACGTCTACCTGACGAGGCCTTTATGACCAGCCGCCTGAACCCCGACGACCAAAAGCATGTCGAAGAGTACCTGCAGTTGTCACAGCACCAAGTCGAGCGCCGGCCTTTCCGGCCGTGGATGCTCCTTGTACTGGTATTGGCAGTGACCATTGGCCTGGGCCTGTTGAGCCGACTTATCAGCTACCTGACGCTATGAGCTGCCTTGCGCTCGCGCGGTTGACTGTACCGATTTCTTTTAGCCTTGCGAGATATCCCCATGACTCATCGTATTGTCATCGTTGGCGGCGGCGCCGGCGGTCTGGAGTTGGCTACCCGTCTGGGTAAGACTCTGGGCAAGCGCGGTACGGCCAGCGTGATGCTGGTCGACGCGAACCTGACCCACATCTGGAAACCGTTGTTGCACGAAGTGGCGGCCGGTTCTCTGAACTCTTCCGAAGACGAACTCAATTATGTCGCCCAGGCCAAATGGAACCACTTCGAGTTCCAACTGGGGCGCATGAGCGGGCTCGATCGCGCGAAGAAAAAAATCCAGCTGGCCGCTACCTACGACGAAGCCGGTCTGGAGCTGGTGCCGGCCCGCGAAGTGCCTTACGACTCGCTGGTGATTTCCGTCGGCAGTACCACCAACGATTTCGGCACCCAGGGCGCGGCGCAACACTGCCTGTTCCTCGACACCCGCAAACAGGCCGAGCGTTTCCACCAACAACTGCTCAATCACTATTTGCGCGCGCACGCCGGTCAGACCGACACGATCGAGCAAATCAGCGTGGCCATCGTCGGCGCCGGTGCCACCGGGGTCGAACTGGCCGCCGAACTGCACAACGCCGCCCACGAATTGGCAGCCTATGGCCTGGACCGGATCAAGCCGGAAAACATGCACATCACCCTGATCGAAGCCGGTTCACGGGTGCTGCCGGCCCTGCCGGAGCGCATTGGCGGGCCTGTGCATAAAACCCTGGAGAAACTCGGGGTCAACGTCATGACCAATGCTGCTGTCAGCGAAGTGACGGCCGACAGCCTGATCACCGCCGACGGCAACGAAATCAAGGCCAGCCTGAAAGTCTGGGCCGCGGGGATTCGCGCACCGGGTTTCCTCAAGGACATCGATGGCCTGGAAACCAACCGCATCAATCAGCTGCAAGTGCTGCCGACCCTGCAAACCACCCGTGACGAAAACATCTTCGCGTTCGGTGATTGCGCCGCCTGCCCGCAACCGGGTAGCGACCGCAATGTGCCGCCACGGGCCCAGGCCGCTCACCAACAGGCTTCGTTGCTGGCCAAATCGTTGAAACTGCGCATCGAAGGCAAGGCGTTGCCGGAGTACAAGTACACCGACTACGGCTCGCTGATCTCGCTGTCGCGTTTTTCGGCTGTGGGTAACTTGATGGGCAACCTCACCGGCAGCGTGATGCTCGAAGGCTGGCTCGCGCGGATGTTCTACGTGTCGCTGTACCGCATGCACCAGATGGCGCTGTACGGGCCCTTCCGCACGGCAATGCTGATGCTCGGCAGCAAGATCGGACGTGGCACCGAGCCAAGGCTCAAGTTGCACTAACACCTCAACCACTAATGAAATGGCTCCCCCCTCACACCCTGTGATCACTCTCTAAGCTTTCACAGGGTGTCTTTCGGAGGCTATTGCC
>NZ_JBYTDD010000040.1:0-43962 GCF_058791055.1 Pseudomonas sp. EU05-FHT14B02
GCAATAGCCTCCGAAAGACACCCTGTGAAAGCTTAGAGAATGATCACAGGGTGTGAGGGGGGAGCCATTTCATTAGTTACTTCAGCGCTGCCAGAATCGCATCCGGGTCATACCCGCGAATCAGCGTCCCGTTCACATCGATGATCGGAATGCCCCCACCCCCCAGCGCCTGATAGTCCTCGCGCGCGGCAGCGTCCTTCTCGATGTCGAACTCCTTGTACGCAATGCCTTTCTGATCGAGGAAGCGCCGGGTCAGCTTGCAGTAACCACACCATTCGGTGGCGTAGAGCACAACGTTGGCCTTGGCCTGCGTCTGCGCCGACACCACTTGCGATGGATTGAACACCCGCTCGATCTTGCCCCAGTTCTGATAGGCCACGACCACCAGCAGGATCAGCAGGAATTTCTTCAGCACGCCGCCGAGCATCAGTTGCGACGCTTCAGCTGATCGGTGAGCGAAGTGGGCAGGCCCTTGATGATTAACGTGCCGGCTTCCTCGTCGTACTCGATCTTCGAGCCCAGCAGGTGTGCTTCGAAACTGATCGACAGGCCTTCGGCGCGACCAGTGAATCGGCGGAACTGGTTCAGGGTGCGTTTATCGGCCGGGATTTCCGGCGAGAGGCCGTAATCCTTGTTGCGAATGTGATCGTAGAAAGCCTTCGGGCGTTCTTCGTCGATCAGCCCCGACAACTCTTCCAGGCCCATCGGCTCACCGAGCTTGGCCTGGCTACTGGCGTAATCCACCAGGGTCTTGGTCTTCTCGCGGGCGTCGTCTTCCGGCAGGTCTTCGCTTTCAACGAAATCACTGAAGGCCTTGAGCAGGGTGCGGGTTTCACCCGGACCGTCGACGCCTTCCTGGCAGCCAATGAAGTCGCGGAAGTACTCCGAAACCTTTTTGCCGTTCTTGCCTTTGATGAACGAAATGTACTGCTTGGACTGTTTGTTGTTCTGCCACTCGGAAACGTTGATCCGCGCCGCCAGGTGCAACTGGCCAAGGTCGAGGTGGCGGGATGGGGTCACGTCCAGTTCGTCGGTTACGGCCACACCTTCACTGTGGTGCAGCAGGGCAATGGCCAGGTAGTCGGTCATGCCTTGCTGATAGTGTGCGAACAGCACGTGGCCGCCGACCGACAGGTTCGATTCCTCCATCAGTTTCTGCAGATGCTCGACCGCCACGCGGCTGAACGCAGTGAAATCCTGACCGCCCTCGAGGTACTCCTTCAGCCAGCCGCTGAACGGGAACGCGCCGGATTCCGGATGGAACAGGCCCCAGGCTTTACCCTGTTTGGCGTTATAGCTTTCGTTGAGGTCGGCGAGCATGTTCTCGATGGCCGCAGACTCAGCCAGTTCAGAGTCGCGGGCGTGGAGAACTGCAGGTGTGCCGTCGGGTTTTTTGTCGATCAGGTGGACGATGCAATGACGGATCGGCATGGGCTTCTCGGCTGAATGAAGAGAGGAGGGCGCGCTCCCCCGAAAAAGCGCCCAGTGTACCGCAACCACTGGTTTTGGCGCGGTGCGAAGGGCAATTCCCGGGCGACCGGCGGCGCTTATGAGATTTTTTCCCGATTTAGAGCAATAAAGCTGACCAAATGGGTAGCTGGAGGCGGATATTTCCCCGTCTCTGTGCTAGTTTTGCCCGGTCTTGCGCGAAGTCACTGCGTTAAGCCTGCAGTCAGCTTTTGTCAGGTCGAACCAAACCCTGATTTCGGTATCTATAACCCCGATCCCGAGGTTATTTCGCCGAGGGTGCCAGATCCAGAAGATCGGGCTCGATGGCTGACATTGCACTCTGCAATCCATATGAATTTGATAGGGAAGGAACACTACATGGCTCTTACTAAAGACCAACTGATCGCCGACATCGCTGAAGCTATCGACGCGCCGAAAACCACCGCGCGTAACGCTCTGGACCAACTGGGCCAAATCGTTGCCGATCAGCTGGAAAACGGCGGCGAAATCACTCTGCCGGGTATCGGCAAGCTGAAAGTGACTGAGCGCCCTGCCCGTACTGGCCGTAACCCTTCGACTGGCGCTGCCATCGAAATCGCTGCCAAGAAAGTGATCAAGCTGGTTGTGGCCAAAGGCCTGACCGACGCTGTCAACAAGTAAGACTTGTTAAAAAAAACCGTGCACCGGAGCGATCCGGGCACGGTTTTTTTGTGGGCGCTGTAACGGTTTACGCAAAGTAAATTGTTGGAATAATCCCGTTGTTTGAAAGCAGTTGTTACCCGTGCACCTGATAGGGATAGGCGTTTTCGCTGAATAGCACATTTCTCTCTGCATAAAACGAACGTTCCTACAGAACTGATAGTTGAGTGTGCGCCTTGGGTCGGTAGTATCAATAAGGCGTAGCGCTTGGCTTTACGTAAAAAGCCAAAACCAAACTTCAGTTGTTCGTTACAGGGACGTTTTTATGAAAGTTAAACAGTTGTTGATGTGCGTATCGTTTCTGGTGTCCGGCCAGGCCTTGGCAAATGTTACCGAGTACTGCCCAAGCCCCTCTGACATCAAGGAGTTGGCAGCCGGTATCTATAAAGCCCCGACAGCAAGTGGCGACGGGGAATGGTACGGTGTTTCGCAAGCGGGACGTGGGCCAATAGGCGAGTTCGAGTTGGCGATATTCGCGCCTCGCGTAGCAGCCGAGAGAGGCATTGTTGCCGGTGAGATTCTGCGTTGTGGTTACAAACTGCAAAATGGAGGCGATCTGGATATGAGGTACAAGCGAGAGGGAACTATTGTAAGTATTGATACCAGTGGACCATGGGAGCAATGGTATGGTCAGTATTACTGCGAAAGTAAAGAGGCTCGAGCTTGTGCGTTCACAGAGAATGTTCGTACAAAACGTTAAAGCGAAGATATCTAAACTTTCCTGTTATCGAAGTTGCAGGAAAGTTGTCAGGCAGTTGGTGGTTACAGATCTGAGCGTCACTGTTAATCGCTAGGTCTGTTAAAAGCCGTGCACAGGAGTCATCCGGGCACGGCTTTTTTGTGCGTCTGGCTTTTTACTCGGCTGTAGCTTTCGACCATCGTGCCTGACGCCAGGCCTGTTGCTGCGCTTTGGTCTGGAAGGTCCAGGCGACGAAGCGGCTCTGCTTTTGGCCTTGGCCCATTTCGACCACTTGGCTGTCCAAAGCACCGACCTTTTTCAAGGCGGTCTGGATCGCCGGCAGGTTCGACGCCTTCGACACCAGTGTGCTGAACCACAGCACTTGTTGCGCCACTTGTACGCTCTCGCTGACCAGTTGCGTGACGAAGCGCACCTCCCCACCTTCACACCATAATTCCGCTGCTTGCCCGCCGAAGTTTAACACCGGCAGCTTGCGCTTCGGATCGGCTTTGCCCAGGGCGCGCCATTTGCGTGTGCTGCCCCGTGTGGCCTCGTCCAGCGAGGCATGGAACGGCGGATTGCACATCGTCAGGTCAAAGCGCTCTGCGCTTTCCAGCAGGCCAGTGAGGATCTGCTTGGGGTTGCTCTGCTGACGTACCTGAATCGCTTTGTTCAGGCCATTGGATTGAATGATGGCCTTCGCCGCGGCGATGGCGGTCGCATCGATATCGGAACCGAGGAACTGCCAGCGATAGTCGCTGTAACCGATCAATGGATACACGCAGTTGGCGCCCATGCCGATGTCCAGCACCTTCACGGCAGCGCCACGGGGGATCACACCGTCATTGCCACTGGCCAGCAGGTCGGCGAGGAAGTGCACGTAATCGGCGCGGCCGGGCACCGGTGGGCACAAGTAGTCGGCCGGAATGTCCCAGTGAGCGATGCCATAGAACGACTTGAGCAACGCCCGGTTGAACACCCGCACGGCTTCCGGGCTGGCGAAGTCGATGCTTTCTTTGCCGTACGGATTGATGATCACGAATTTCTTCAATTCCGGAGCGTTTTTGATCAGCGTTGGAAAGTCATAGCGACCCTGATGGCGATTGCGCGGGTGCAGGCTGGCTTTTTCCTTCGGGGCGACGGCCGTGGCCGGAGTCTTCGGGGCAGGCTTTTTGCGCGCAGGCTTGGGGGAGCGGGGGGCGGTCATGGTGGTGGTCGATTCGGGTATGGCTAAAAGTGGCGGGCATTGTCCCACATCCGGCCCGTGTGAACCCAATTGTGGCAAACACCGCTGTCCCTTGTGGGAGCGAGCTTGCTCGCGATGGCGGTCGGTCAGTCAATATTGATGTTGAATGTTATGGCCTCATCGCGAGCAAGCTCGCTCCCACAGGGGATTTTTGGCGTTTGGGAAAATGGGACAGGCATGAAAAAGGGAGGCCGCATGGGCCTCCCTCTTTCATTGCGATCTGCCGTTACAAACTGGCAATCCGCGCATGCTGCTCGGCCAGCTTGCCCAGGGCCTGTTCGGCCTCGGCCAGTTTGGCGCGTTCTTTCTCGATGACTTCAGCCGGTGCCTTGTCAACGAAACCGGCGTTGGACAGCTTGCCGCCGACTCGTTGCACTTCACCTTGCAGACGCTGGATTTCCTTGTCCAGACGCGCCAGTTCCGCACCTTTGTCGATCAAGCCGGCCATTGGCACCAGCACTTCCATCTCGCCGACCAGCGCGGTGGCGGACAGCGGTGCTTCTTCGCCAGCAGCCAGTACGGTGATCGATTCGAGGCGCGCCAGCTTCTTCAGCAGGGCTTCGTTCTCGGTCAGACGACGCTGGTCCTCGGCGCTGACGTTCTTCAGGAACAGCGGCAGCGGTTTGCCCGGGCCGATATTCATTTCGCCACGGATGTTACGAGTGCCAAGCATCAGGCCCTTGAGCCATTCGATGTCATCTTCGGCCGCCTGATCGATGCGTGTTTCGTTGGCCACGGGCCAAGGTTGCAGCATGATCGTCTTGCCTTCGATGCCGGCCAGCGGCGCGATGCGCTGCCAGATTTCTTCGGTGATGAACGGCATGAACGGGTGCGCCAGACGCAGGGCGACTTCCAGTACGCGCACCAGGGTGCGACGGGTGCCGCGCTGGCGTTCGACCGGTGCGTTTTCGTCCCACAGCACAGGCTTGGAGAGTTCCAGGTACCAGTCGCAATACTGGTTCCAGATGAACTCGTACAGGGCTTGTGCTGCCAGGTCGAAACGGAACTGGTCAAGCTGGCGGGTCACTTCGGCTTCGGTGCGCTGCAGCTGCGAAATGATCCAGCGGTCAGCCAGGGACAGCTCAAAGGCTTCGCCGTTCTGGCCGCAGTCTTCGCCCTTGTCCAGTACATAGCGCGCCGCGTTCCAGATCTTGTTACAGAAGTTGCGATAGCCTTCGACGCGGCCCATGTCGAACTTGATGTCACGACCGGTGGACGCCAGCGAACAGAAGGTGAAACGCAGGGCGTCGGTACCGTAGCTGGCGATGCCTTCGGCGAACTCGTCGCGGGTCTGCTTCTCGATCTTCTTCGCCAGTTTAGGCTGCATCATGCCGGAGGTGCGCTTCTGCACCAGGGCTTCGAGTTCGATGCCGTCGATGATGTCCAGCGGGTCGAGGACGTTGCCCTTGGACTTGGACATCTTCTGGCCCTGGCCATCGCGCACCAGGCCGTGGACGTAGACGGTCTTGAACGGAACCTGCGGCGTACCGTCTTCGTTTTTCACCAAATGCATGGTGAGCATGATCATCCGGGCAACCCAGAAGAAAATGATGTCGAAGCCAGTCACCAGGACGTCGGTGGAGTGGAATTTCTTCAGGAACTCGGTTTTTTCCGGCCAGCCGAGGGTGGAGAACGTCCACAGGCCCGAGCTGAACCAGGTGTCGAGAACGTCGTTGTCCTGTTGCAGCGCGACGTCCGGACCGATGCTGTGCTTGGCCCGCACTTCGGCTTCGTCGCGACCGACGTAGACCTTGCCCGACTCGTCGTACCAGGCCGGAATCCGGTGGCCCCACCACAGCTGGCGGCTGATGCACCAGTCCTGGATGTCGCGCATCCACGAGAAGTACATGTTTTCGTACTGTTTCGGCACGAACTGGATACGGCCGTCTTCAACGGCGGCAATCGCAGGCTCGGCCAACGGCTTGGTGGACACGTACCACTGGTCGGTCAGCCAAGGCTCTATGACGGTGCCGGAACGGTCGCCTTTCGGCACCTTCAGGGCGTGATCGTCAACACTGACCAACAGGCCGGCGGCGTCGAACGCGGCCACGATCTGCTTGCGCGCCTCGAAGCGGTCGAGACCGGCGTATTCGGCCGGGATCTTGCCGTCGATGGTTTCGTTCAGCGTGCCGTCGAGGTTGAACACTTGGCAAGCCGGCAGGACCGATGCGTTCTTGTCGAAGATGTTCAGCAGCGGCAGGTTGTGACGCTTGCCGACTTCATAGTCGTTGAAGTCGTGGGCCGGGGTGATTTTCACGCAGCCGGTGCCGAATTCAGGGTCGCAATAATCGTCGGCGATGATCGGGATGCGGCGGCCAACCAGTGGCAGCTCGACAAATTTGCCGATCAGGGCTTTGTAGCGTTCATCGTTCGGGTTAACGGCCACGGCGGAGTCGCCGAGCATGGTTTCCGGGCGAGTGGTCGCGACGATCAGGAAGTCGTTGCCTTCAGCGGTCTTGGCGCCGTCGGCCAGCGGGTATTTCAGGTTCCACAGGAAACCTTTCTCGTCATGGTTCTCCACTTCGAGGTCGGAAATTGCCGTGTGCAGCTTGGTGTCCCAGTTGACCAGGCGCTTGCCGCGGTAGATCAGGCCGTCTTCGTGCAGGCGGACGAAAGCCTCTTTAACGGCCTCCGAGAGGCCGTCGTCCATGGTGAAGCGCTCGCGGCTCCAATCTACGGACGAACCAAGACGACGGATCTGACGGCTGATGTTGCCACCGGACTCATCTTTCCACTCCCAGACTTTCTCGAGGAATTTCTCGCGGCCCAGGTCATGGCGGCTCTGGCCCTTGGCTTCGAGCTGACGCTCCACCAACATCTGCGTGGCGATACCGGCGTGGTCGGTGCCCGGCTGCCACAGGGTGTTGCGACCCTGCATGCGGCGGAAACGGATCAGGGCGTCCATGATCGCGTTGTTGAAGCCGTGACCCATGTGCAGGCTGCCGGTGACGTTCGGCGGCGGGATCATGATGGTGTAGGACTCGCCCGCGCCTTGCGGGGCGAAGTAATTCTCTGACTCCCAGGTGTTGTACCAGGAAGTTTCAATGGCGTGCGGCTGGTAGGTCTTATCCATGCGCGGCGGGACCCTATTGGCATTTATTCAGGAAAAGCCGGGAAGTATAGCGGGGATGAGCCCATGCGCGTAGAGCGAGGTGACAATGGGTGGGGGAAAAGTTGTGGTTTTTCGGGGAGTGTTTTGTCTGCAATGACGCCATCGCGGGCAAGCCACGCTCCCACAGGATCAGTGTCGATCACAAAATAGTGGTTCGACAAAAAACCTGTGGGAGCGGCGGTGCGGCGATCCGACTTGCCCGCGAAAGCAATCTGTCAGGCGATCTGATTCAAATCGTTATGCCGCGTTTCCTTCAGGCACAGCACCGCGATCAAACTCAGCACCGCCGCCGCGGACACATAACCGCCGACATAACTCAATCCGCCCATCGCCACCAGTTTCTGGGCGAAGAACGGCGCCGCGGAAGCGCCGACGATACCGCCCAGGTTGTAGGCCGCCGAGGCGCCGGTGTAGCGCACGTGGGTGGGGAACAGCTCCGGCAGCAACGCCCCCATAGGCGCAAATGTCACACCCATCAGAAACAGTTCGATGCACAGGAACAACGCCACGCCCCAGGTCGAGCCTTGGGTCAGCAGGGGCTCCATGAGGAAGCCGGACAGGATCGCCAGCACACCGCCGATGATCAGCACCGGTTTGCGCCCATAACGGTCGCTGGCCCAGGCCGACAGCGGGGTGGCGGCAGCCATGAACAGCACCGCGAAGCACAGCAGGCCGAGGAAGGTTTCGCGGCTGTAGCCGAGCGTTGCCACGCCGTAACTCAGGGAAAACACGGTGGAGATGTAAAACAGCGCGTAGCACACGACCATTGCGCCGGCTCCCAGCAATACGGGCGCCCAGTATTGGCCGAACAGCTCGAACAGCGGGATCTTCACTCGTTCCTGGCGCGCCATGGCGTTGGCGAATACCGGGGTCTCATGCAGCTTGAGACGAACGTACAGGCCGACCATCACCAGTGCGGCGCTGAGCAGGAACGGAATACGCCAGCCCCATGAGCGGAACTGTTCGTCATCCAGCACCACGGCCAGGGTCAGGAACAGGCCGTTGGCCGCCAGAAAGCCGATGGATGGACCCAGCTGCGGGAACATGCCGAACCACGCGCGCTTGCCTTTCGGCGCGTTCTCCGTGGCCAGCAATGCCGCGCCACCCCATTCGCCGCCCAATCCAAGGCCTTGGCCGAAGCGCAGGACGCAAAGCAGGATCGGTGCCCAGGCGCCAATGCTGTCGTATCCCGGCAGCACGCCGATCAGCGTGGTGCACACGCCCATCAGCAGCAGCGAGGCGACCAGCGTCGACTTGCGGCCGATACGGTCGCCGAAGTGACCGAAAAGGGCCGAACCCAAGGGGCGTGCAAGGAAGGCGATGCCGAACGTGAGAAAAGCCGAAAGCATCTGGGCGGTGCCGGATGTTTGCGGAAAGAACACCGGGCCGATCACTAGCGCGGCGGCGGTGGCATAGACGTAGAAGTCGTAGAACTCGATGGCAGTACCGATGAAGCTTGCGGTGGCCACGCGGGTGGCGGAGTTCGTCGGTTGCGCAGGTGTGGAGTCGCTGTAAGTCGTGCTGGTCGTCATGCGGTTATCCCTGACAGTCATGTGCTCCAGTGGAGCGAATTATTATGGTCGAGAACCCAGGGATGTGGGCGGAGGCACGGTCGCTGTTCAAGGTAGGAACAGTCGTCGGTTTGTTGCGGACTTTGCTGGTGGACAGACCGGATGCTGCGACGTGCGGGGTAAGCACGGGGCCGGCGAGGCTTGGGTAAGCGTTTCGATTATAGGAAGGTGGCTAACGATCGAACAAGAGGGCTTGTGAGGGCATTGTGGCGGGTTTTAGGTAATGACAGGCAGCGGGCTGGTCTGCCAGATCAGCACCCGCGTGACACGGTTGTCCTCGGTTTCGAGAATTTCCAGGCGATACCGGCCGATCTTCAGGCACACCGCACTTTCGGGAATGGTTTCCAGGGCCTCGGTGATCAGGCCGTTCAGGGTTTTCGGGCCATCGCTGGGCAGGTGCCAGCCGAGGCTCTTGTTCAGCTCGCGAATGGACGCGGCACCGTCGACCACCAGGCGTCCGTCGGCTTGCGGATGAATGTGTGGATTGTCCAGGCTCTGCTGGCTTTCGAACTCGCCGACGATTTCTTCGAGGATGTCTTCCAGGGTGACGATGCCCAGCACTTCGCCGTATTCGTCGACCACCATGCCCAGGCGCCGCTGCTGCTTGTGAAAGTTGAGCAGTTGCAGTTGCAACGGGGTACTTTCCGGCACGAAGTACGGCTCGTGGCTGGCCGCCAGCAACGCTTCCCTGGTCAGGCTCGCATCGGGCAGCAAATGAAGGATGTGTCGGGTGTTGAGGACGGCTTCGACCTGGTTGATATCGCTGTGGAACACCGGCAGGCGCGTGCGTTTGTTGTGGCGCAATTGTTCGATGATTTCTTCGATGGAGTCATCGAGATTGATGCCGTCCACGTCGCTGCGCGGTACCAGGATGTCATTGACGGTAATGTTGTCCAGCGCGTGGATGCCAGGCAGCGGGTGAGGGCGGCTTGCGGTTTCGGAAGGCGCATGCCGCTCCATCAGCGCTTCGTCCTCGCTTTGTTGCACCACTTTGGCTTTGCGGGCGAATGGGCGCGTCAGCAACTGACTGATGCTGTTGAGCAGCCATGCCGCGGGATAGATGATTTTCAGCGGCAACCGCAGCAGGTTGTTGCCCTGGGCCAGGATCGCATCCGGATAGCGGGTGGCGAGGGCGCGTGGCAAATAGTCGGAAAACACCAGCAACATGGCGCCCGCTCCAAGGCAGGCGACCCACGGGCCGTTCTCGGCCCAGGTGAACATGGCCAGCAAGGTGCTGATGACCACCACGAGTGCACGGCACAGGGTGTTGCAAAAAATCAGACTGGCCAGAGGGAAGCTGAGTTTCGCTACCGGTTTGTCGCTGGAGCGCGTTGCGGTGCGCTGGGCCAGCAAATGCTGGTGCGCCGCTTCGATGGCGGTAAACAGCCCTGACCATAAAACCAGCAGGGTCACTACCGCGAGCATCGGCCCTATGGGCAAGTCGTCCATTAATGCCGCCCGTCAGATATGCAGGATGTATTCACGAACCAGCTTGCTGCCGAAATACGCCAGCATCAGCAGGCAAAAACCGGCCAGGGTCCAGCGAATGGCTTTGTGCCCGCGCCAGCCAAGGCGATTGCGTCCCCACAGCAGCACGCTGAAAACGACCCAGGCCAGGCAGGCCAGTAGTGTTTTGTGCACCAGATGCTGGGCGAACAGGTTTTCGACGAACAGCCAGCCGGAAATCAGCGACAGCGACAACAGTGTCCAGCCGGCCCAGAGGAAACCGAACAGCAGGCTTTCCATGGTTTGCAGTGGCGGGAAGTTCTTGATCAGCCCGGATGGGTGCTTGTGCTTGAGCTGATGGTCTTGAATCAGCAGCAACAAAGACTGGAACACCGCGATGGTGAACATGCCGTAGGCCAGGATCGAAAGCAGAATGTGGGCGAGGATGCCCGGCTCCTCAACGATGACCTGTACCGTGCCGGCGGGGGCAAAATGCGCCAGCATCACGGTCAAGGCTCCAAGCGGGAGCAGCAGGACCAGAAGGTTCTCCACCGGAATCCGCGAGCAGGCTAGCAGGGTCAGTGCGATGACCGCCACGGCAATCAGGCTGGCGGCACTGAAGAAGTCCAGGGCCAGACCGGTCGGGGTCAGCAGGTGGGTGAGCAGGCTGACGCTGTGGGCCAATACGGCGAGCACGCCGAGCATGACCAGCAGGCGTTTGTTGACCTTGGCGCCGGACGCCAGGCGAGTGCCCTGGTAAATGGTCGCAGCGGCGTACAAGCAGGCGGCGGCGAGAGTAGTTAGCAAGCTGGGTGACAAGGGGAGCATAAATCCTGTTAGGCAAGCCCGAAAGTCGCTGAGTTTGGCATAGAACCCCCGCCACACGAAAGACCGCGCAACCCGACGGCGAGGTGTCCGCCGGCCGCAGTCTTCGCTATAATCCGCGACCTGCCCACGCCGCAGGCTCGCCGAGCACACGTTTAGTCCGGTCCGGGCCGCCATTATCCCGGTCTACACAGGGCCTGAAAGGATCGCGCAATGTTTGAAAACTTAACCGACCGTCTCTCGCAGACGCTGCGCCATGTCACCGGCAAGGCCAAGCTGACTGAAGACAACATCAAAGACACCCTGCGCGAAGTGCGCATGGCGTTGCTCGAAGCCGACGTCGCCCTGCCGGTGGTCAAGGACTTCGTCAATTCGGTCAAGGAACGCGCCGTCGGCACAGAGGTGTCACGCAGCCTGACGCCGGGCCAGGCCTTCGTGAAGATCGTCCAGGCCGAACTCGAAAGCCTGATGGGCGCGGCCAACGAAGATTTGAACCTGAGCGCAGTGCCGCCAGCGGTCATCCTCATGGCAGGTTTGCAGGGCGCTGGTAAAACCACCACCGCCGGCAAGCTCGCGCGCTTCCTTAAAGAGCGCAAGAAGAAGTCGGTCATGGTTGTGTCCGCCGACGTTTATCGTCCAGCGGCGATCAAGCAACTGGAAATGCTCGCCGGTGAAGTCGGCGTTACCTTCTTCCCGTCCGACCTGAGCCAGAAGCCGGTCGCGATCGCGCAAGCGGCTATTAAGGAAGCCAAACTCAAATTCATCGACGTGGTCATCGTCGATACCGCCGGTCGCCTGCACATCGATGAAGAAATGATGGGCGAGATCAAGGCCCTGCACGCCGCGATCAACCCGGTCGAAACCCTGTTCGTGGTCGACGCCATGACCGGCCAGGACGCCGCCAACACGGCCAAGGCCTTCGGCGATGCATTGCCGCTGACCGGTGTGATCCTGACCAAGGTCGACGGCGACGCCCGTGGCGGTGCCGCCCTGTCGGTGCGCGCCATCACCGGCAAGCCGATCAAGTTCATCGGTATGGGCGAGAAGAGCGAAGCGCTCGATCCGTTCCATCCTGAGCGTATCGCCTCGCGTATCCTCGGCATGGGCGATGTGCTCAGCCTGATCGAGCAGGCGGAAGCGACCCTCGACAAGGACAAGGCCGACAAGCTGGCCAAGAAGCTGAAGAAGGGCAAGGGCTTCGACCTCGAAGACTTTCGCGATCAGCTGCAACAGATGAAGAACATGGGCGGCCTCGGCGGGCTCATGGACAAGCTGCCGAATATGGGTGGCGTGAACCTGGCGCAAATGGGCAACGCCCAGGGTGCGGCAGAGAAGCAATTTAAGCAGATGGAAGCCATCATCAACTCCATGACCCCGGCCGAGCGCCGCGACCCTGAGATGATCAGTGGTTCGCGCAAGCGTCGGATCGCCATGGGTTCCGGCACCCAGGTGCAGGACATCGGCCGCTTGATCAAGCAGCACAAGCAGATGCAGAAGATGATGAAGAAGTTCTCTGCAAAAGGCGGAATGGCCAAGATGATGCGCGGCATGGGCGGAATGTTGCCCGGCGGCGGCATGCCAAAGATGTAAAAAATCCGCGCCGGTCATCGTACCGGCGCAGACCCGCAAGGAAGCGGGATCTCCAGCAAACCCGCACTTGGCGGGAGCTGACCGGCCGTTTTCAACGACGGCTCTATAGCAAATCTGCATGGCGGCCGATAGGCCGCCGGAAAAAGTCATTTGCAAAAGTCCGGATATTCCTTAGAATATGCGGCCTTTCGGGCACCCATGCCCGCTGTGCCTTTAGATTTGCAGCACCGACTACAGGAACGATGTTCACATGCTAACAATCCGTCTTGCCCTTGGCGGCTCCAAAAAGCGCCCGTTTTACCACTTGACCGTAACCGACAGCCGCAACCCGCGCGACGGTTCGCACAAGGAACAGGTTGGCTACTTCAACCCTGTTGCCCGTGGTCAGGAAGTTCGTCTGTCCGTGAACCAAGAGCGCGTAGCCTACTGGCTGAGCGTTGGTGCACAACCATCTGAGCGCGTTGCTCAGTTGTTGAAGGAATCTGCTAAGGCTGCGGCCTGAGCAATATGAACGCGACGCCAGCCATTGCTGATGATTTGATCGTTATCGGCAAGATTTATTCTGTTCACGGCGTTCGCGGCGAAGTGAAGGTGTACTCCTTTACTGATCCGATTAAAAACCTGCTGGACTACAAAACCTGGACGCTCAAGCGTGACGGTAATGTAAAGCAGGTAGAGCTGGTCAGCGGACGCGGGAATGACAAGTTCCTGGTCGCAAAGCTCAAGGGTCTCGATGATCGCGAAGAAGCTCGTCTTCTGGCCGGTTATGAGATCTGCGTGCCGCGCAACCTGTTCCCTGAACTGACCGACGGCGAGTACTACTGGTACCAGCTGGAAGGTCTCAAGGTCATCGATACGCACGGACAACTGTTCGGAAAAATCGATCACCTGCTGGAGACCGGCTCGAACGATGTCATGGTGGTCAAGCCTTGCGCTGGCAGCCTGGATGATCGCGAACGCTTGTTGCCCTATACGGAGCAATGCGTGTTGGCCGTCGACCTGGCCGCGGGTGAGATGAAGGTGGATTGGGACGCGGATTTCTAAGCGTGGCTAACTTGCGCGTAGAAGTGATCAGTCTATTTCCCGAGATGTTTTCCGCCATCAGCGAGTACGGCATCACCAGTCGGGCGGTGAAACAGGGGCTCTTGCAGCTCACCTGTTGGAATCCGCGAGACTACACGACGGATCGACATCACACTGTGGACGATCGCCCGTTTGGCGGTGGTCCGGGCATGGTGATGAAGATCAAGCCCCTGGAAGATGCTCTGGTTCAGGCCAAGGCAGCAGCCGGGGAGGCGGCGAAGGTGATTTACCTGTCCCCCCAAGGCCGTCAACTGACTCAGTCGGCGGTACGCGAGTTGGCGAATCTGGATGCATTGATCCTGATTGCCGGCCGCTATGAAGGCATTGACGAGCGTTTTATTGATGCTCATGTCGATGAAGAGTGGTCGATTGGCGACTATGTACTGTCTGGCGGCGAGCTGCCGGCGATGGTCCTGATCGATGCGGTTACACGACTGCTGCCTGGAGCTTTAGGGCATGCGGACTCCGCCGAGGAAGATTCCTTTACGGATGGTTTGCTGGATTGCCCGCACTACACCCGACCGGAGGTGTATGCGGATCAGCGTGTTCCCGACGTATTGCTAAGTGGCAATCACGCGCACATCCGGCGTTGGCGTTTACAGCAGTCCCTTGGTCGGACCTTTGAACGACGCGCCGATCTTCTGGAAAGCCGCTCGCTTTCTGGAGAAGAGAAGAAGCTGCTCGAGGAATACATCCGCGAGCGGGACGATAGTTAACAACGTATCGATGGTAGATCCGACGATTTACCTTAGGAGCACAGCATGACTAACAAAATCATCCTTGCACTCGAAGCAGAGCAGATGACCAAAGAGATCCCTACCTTTGCCCCGGGCGACACCATTGTCGTTCAGGTGAAAGTGAAGGAAGGCGACCGTTCGCGTCTGCAAGCGTTCGAAGGTGTTGTTATCGCCAAGCGTAACCGCGGCGTAAACAGTGCATTCACCGTTCGTAAAATCTCCAACGGTGTTGGCGTAGAGCGTACTTTCCAGACCTACTCTCCGCAAATCGACAGCATGGCTGTCAAGCGTCGCGGTGACGTACGTAAAGCCAAGCTGTACTACCTGCGCGACCTGTCGGGCAAAGCAGCTCGCATCAAGGAAAAACTGGCTTAAGTCCAGCTTCCGATGCAAAAAAAGCAGCCTGCGGGCTGCTTTTTTGTTGTCTGCGATTTACGTAGCGTCGCTGGTTTCAGGCTGAATCAACGCCAACAACGTCCACCCTGCTGAAGGCTTGACCGCACTGTCCGGCGTCACCACATGCACCCAGCCACTGTCATCACGAGCAAACAGCAGAGTGGCACGGTCGCCATGCAACGCCTGATAATCCTCCCAGCCAAAGCCCTCGGTCAGGTTCGTGCTGTACAACTCAGCCCCCTGATGCAGCTGATTGGCCAGCTTGATATAGGTTAACTCCTCATTGCCTAGCAAACGCCCGCGATGTTCATGGCTGGCGCGATGTTTGTCGGTGCGTCGGCTCTCCTGGCCGCTGGCCAGTCCGAACAGCCGCTGATGGCCGAAGTCATGGCGAAAACGCATTGCGGCGAGGGTGTTCAACTCGCCGGACGGTGACAGCGTCAGCAAATGTCCAAGCCCGACCAGATCCAGATGTGCATCGGCATGTTGCGAGGCCGGGTTGCCAAAATAGGTCGGCAAGCCTTCCATCCGGGCTGCGCGAATGTTTTCCCAGCTCGAATCCGTCAACAGTACGCGACTGCCCAGTTGCTGCAGGGCCTTGCCCAGCGTGCGCGCAGGTCCGTTGGCGCCGATGATCAGAAAGCCGCTCGGTGCCGGTTCCGCCACCTTCAGCAGGCGCGCCAGCGGTCGTGCCGTCGCGCTTTGCAACACCACCGTGCCGATGATCACCGCAAAGGTGAGCGGCACCAGCAGCAACGCTCCCTGGTGACCGGCCTCATGCAGGCGAATGGCGAAGATTGCCGACACCGCCGCTGCCACGATGCCCCTTGGGGCAATCCACGCCAGTAGCGCCCGTTCGCGCCAATCCAGGCTGGAGCCCGCCGTGCTCAGCAGCACATTCAAAGGGCGGGCGATGAACTGAATGACCAGCAGCAAAATCAGCACCAGAGGCCCGAGGCCGATCATGGCGTTCAGGTCCAGCCGTGCCGCCAGCAGAATGAACAGGCCGGAGATCAGCAACACGCTGAGGTTTTCCTTGAAATGCAGGATGTGCCGTACATCCACGCCTTTCATGTTGGCCAGCCACATGCCCATCAGTGTCACGGCCAGCAACCCGGACTCATGGGTGACCTCGTTGGAGGCAATGAAAATACCCAGGACTGCCGCGAGCGCTGCCAGGTTGTGCAGGTATTCCGGCAGCCATTGGCGGCGAATCAGGGTGCCGAGTAACCAGCCACCCAAAATACCGAACAGGCTCCCGCACAAAATCACGCCGCCGAAGGTCAGCAGGCTTTCCTTGAGGCCGTTACCTTCGGCACTGGCAATGATGAAGCTATAGACGACTACCGCCAGCAGGGCGCCGATGGGGTCGATGACAATGCCTTCCCAGCGCAGGATATTGGCAATCGACGCTTTCGGGCGCACGACGCGTAGCATCGGTACGATCACGGTTGGCCCTGTCACCAGGGTCAGGCTGCCGAACAGTATGGCCAGCAACCAGTCGAAACCCAGCAGCCAATGAGTGGCGACAGCGATGACCACCCAAGTGGAGAGGGCACCAATCGTGACCAGACGATGGACGACGCTACCGATTTCGCGCCACTCGGACAGATGCAGGGTCAGGCTGCCTTCGAACAGGATCAGCGCCACCGCCAAGGACACCAGCGGCATCAGCAATGGCCCGAACATTTCTTGCGGGTCGAGCAAGTGCAGTACGGGGCCAGCCAGGATGCCGGTCAGCAGCAGAAAAAGAATCGCAGGCAATTTCAAGCGCCAGGCCAGCCATTGGCAAAGCAGTGCCGCCGCGCCTATCCCGCCAAATGCCAATAAAATCTGCTGCTCGCTCATTGCTGCTCCCTGTTCCTTGAAATGGCGGCCTATGAAAGACTAGCGGCCATTTTCATGTCCAATCTTAATTTTGCGTGCAGCCTCAAGGCTGCATGATTCGAGTACCCATGCCTGCCATCGATCACCCGCTGATAGACCAATTCCTCGATGCCCTGTGGTTGGAGAAAGGTCTTTCCGACAACACCCGCGATGCCTATCGCAGTGACCTGGCGCTGTTCAACGGCTGGTTGCAGGAAAAAGGGCTGGAGCTGATCAACGCTGGCCGCGAACTGATCCTTGATCACCTGGCTTGGCGTCTGGAGCAAAACTACAAGCCTCGTTCCACTGCGCGATTTCTCTCTGGTGTGCGTGGGTTCTATCGCTATTTGCTGCGGGAAAAACTCATCGCTGTCGATCCGACCCTTCGCATCGACATGCCGCAGCTGGGTAGGCCGCTGCCGAAATCCTTGTCGGAAGCCGACGTGGAGGCGCTGTTGAAAGCGCCGGACCTGAGCGAAGCCATTGGCCAGCGTGACCGGGCCATGCTTGAAGTTCTGTACGCCTGTGGCCTGCGAGTGACGGAGCTGATCAGCCTGACGCTGGAGCAGGTCAATCTACGTCAGGGTGTGCTGCGCGTGATGGGCAAGGGCAGCAAGGAGCGTCTGGTGCCGATGGGTGAAGAGGCCATTGTCTGGGTCGAGCGCTACATGCGCGATGGCCGTGGTGAGCTGCTCGGCGGGCGTCCCAGCGATGTGTTATTCCCGAGTCAACGTGGCGAGCAGATGACGCGTCAGACCTTCTGGCACCGGATCAAGCACCAGGCCAAGGTGGCCGGGATCGGCAAGTCACTGTCGCCGCACACCTTGCGCCATGCCTTCGCCACGCACCTGCTCAATCACGGTGCAGACCTGCGGGTGGTGCAGATGCTGCTGGGGCACAGCGATTTGTCTACGACGCAGATCTACACCCATGTTGCCCGGGCGCGCTTGCAGGATTTGCACGCTAAGCATCATCCACGCGGGTGAAGCTCCCGACATCCGCTTTTCTGCGGGAGCGGGCTTGCCCGCGAAGAGGTCGGCACATACAACATTGATGTCGCCTGATAAGAAGCTTTCGCGAGCAAGCCCGCTCCCACAGGAGATTGTGTCGCCACAAATGTCTTGCATCAGGTGCATTCGGCCATGTGGGCCTTATGTGATAGGCTGGGCTGGTTTGCACGATGGGCGTTTATGACCCGGTGTTTCGGCACGGGCGTTCTGATCGTCCCATTTGTCCGTCTTCAGGAGTTCTCATGCGTCTGACCCAGATTTTCGCCGCCGCAGCCATTGCGTTGGTCAGCACCTTTGCCGTCGCCGATGACGCGGCCGACAAAGCCATTCGTAAAAGCCTGGAAAACCTCCAGCTCGAAGTGCCGGTAGAGACCATCACCGCCAGCCCGTTGCCAGGCCTCTACGAAGTCAAGCTCAAGGGCAGCCGTGTGCTGTATGCCAGCGCCGACGGCCAGTACGTGGTTCAGGGCTACCTGTTCGATCTCAAGGACGGCAAGCCGGTCAACCTGACCGAGAAGACCGAGCGCCAGGGCATCTCCAAACTGATCAACGCCATCCCGGTTGCCGAAACCGTTGTCTACCCGGCCATTGGCGAAACCAAGTCGCACATCACCGTATTCACCGACACCACCTGCCCGTACTGCCACAAGCTGCACGCCGAAGTGCCTGAGCTGAACAAGCGCGGCATCGAAGTGCGTTACGTTGCGTTCCCGCGTCAGGGCCTGGGCTCGCCGGGTGACGAGCAACTGCAAGCGGTGTGGTGCTCGAAAGACAAGAAAGCGGCCATGGACAAAATGGTCGACGGCAAGGAAATCAAGGCCGCCAAGTGCGATAACCCGGTTTCCAAACAGTTCGCCCTCGGCCAGTCGATCGGCGTGAATGGCACACCGGCCATCGTTTTGGCCGACGGTCAGGTCATTCCGGGCTACCAGCCTGCGCCACAAGTCGCCAAACTGGCGCTGGGCGCGAAGTAAATTCGCATCGTCACGGCAAGCCTTGACGATCATGGTCCGGTAGCGACATTCGCCGGGCCATCAATAGAGAGCCGCGAGTCTGCGGTTGTTTTCACGGCCGGCCTCGAGTCGGCCGTTTTATGGGGAGTTCACAGTGAAACCGGTCAAAGTAGGCATCTGTGGGTTAGGAACCGTCGGTGGCGGTACCTTCAACGTACTTCAGCGCAACGCCGAGGAAATTGCTCGTCGTGCCGGGCGTGGAATCGAAGTGGCACAAATTGCCATGCGCACGCCAAAGCCTCAGTTCCAAACGACCGGTATTGCGATTACCAACGATGTCTTCGAAGTGGCCACGAACCCTGAGATCGACATCGTCATAGAGCTGATGGGCGGCTACACCGTTGCCCGCGAGCTGGTACTCAAGGCCATCGAGAATGGCAAGCATGTGGTCACCGCGAACAAGGCGCTTATCGCCGTTCACGGTAATGAAATTTTCGCCAAGGCCCGCGAGAAGGGCGTGATCGTTGCGTTCGAAGCGGCGGTGGCCGGTGGCATCCCGGTGATCAAGGCGATCCGCGAAGGCCTGTCCGCCAACCGCATCAACTGGGTAGCCGGCATCATCAACGGCACCGGCAACTTCATCCTGACGGAAATGCGCGAGAAGGGTCGCACCTTCGAAGACGTATTGGCCGAAGCCCAGGCCCTGGGTTACGCCGAAGCCGATCCGACCTTCGACGTCGAGGGTATCGACGCCGCTCACAAGCTGACGATCCTGGCATCCATCGCGTTCGGTATTCCGTTGCAGTTCGACAAGGCTTACACCGAAGGCATCACCAAGCTGACCACCGCCGACGTGAACTACGCCGAAGCGCTGGGCTACCGCATCAAGCACCTGGGCGTGGCGCGCAGCACCGCGGCCGGTATCGAACTGCGCGTGCACCCGACGCTGATCCCGGCCGATCGCCTGATCGCCAACGTCAACGGCGTGATGAACGCGGTAATGGTCAACGGCGATGCTGCCGGTTCGACCCTGTTCTACGGCGCTGGCGCCGGCATGGAGCCGACCGCTTCGTCGGTGATCGCCGACCTGGTGGACGTGGTCCGCGCTATGACTTCCGATCCGGAAAACCGCGTACCACACCTGGCGTTCCAGCCGGATTCGCTGTCGGCTCACCCGATCCTGCCGATCGAAGCCTGCGAAAGCGCCTACTACCTGCGCATCCAGGCCAAGGACCATCCGGGCGTATTGGCTCAGGTCGCGAGCATCCTTTCGGAGCGCGGCATCAACATCGAGTCGATCATGCAGAAGGAAGCCGAGGAGCACGACGGCCTGGTGCCGATGATCCTGTTGACCCACCGCGTGGTGGAACAGCGCATCAACGACGCCATCGCTGCTTTGGAAGCCTTGGCGGGTGTGGTCGGTCCAGTTGTACGGATCCGTGTCGAGCACCTGAACTAAGCCGATATCGTTGACCGGGCTCGCTTGCGGGTCCGGCACTACGAACACTGTCCATTGGAGTCAGTCATGCGTTACATCAGTACCCGCGGCCAGGCACCGGCCCTGAATTTCGAAGACGTCCTGCTGGCTGGTCTTGCCACCGACGGCGGTCTGTACGTCCCGGAAAACCTGCCACGTTTCACCCAGGAAGAAATCGCCTCCTGGGCCGGCCTGCCGTATCACGAACTGGCCTTCCGCGTCATGCGCCCGTTTGTCACCGGCAGCATTCCAGACGCCGATTTCAAAAAGATTCTTGAAGAAACCTATGGCGTGTTCGCCCACAGCGCCGTTGCGCCGCTGCGTCAGCTGAACGGCAACGAATGGGTGCTGGAGTTGTTCCACGGCCCGACCCTGGCGTTCAAGGACTTCGCCCTGCAATTGCTCGGTCGCCTGCTTGACTACGTGCTGGAAAAGCGCGGCGAGCGCGTGGTGATCGTCGGTGCCACCTCCGGTGACACCGGCTCGGCCGCCATCGAAGGCTGCAAGCACTGCGAAAACGTCGACATCTTCATCCTGCACCCGCATAACCGGGTGTCCGAAGTGCAGCGTCGGCAAATGACCACCATCTTCGGTGAGAACATTCACAACATCGCTATCGAAGGTAACTTTGACGACTGCCAGGAAATGGTCAAGGCGAGCTTCGCCGACCAGGGCTTCCTCAAGGGCACTCGCCTGGTTGCGGTGAACTCGATCAACTGGGCGCGAATCATGGCCCAGATCGTTTACTACTTCCACGCAGCCCTGCAGCTGGGCGGCCCGGCGCGCTCGGTGTCGTTCTCGGTGCCGACCGGCAACTTCGGCGACATCTTCGCCGGGTACCTGGCGCGCAACATGGGCCTGCCGATCAACCAGTTGATCGTCGCCACCAACCGCAACGACATCCTGCACCGCTTCATGAGCGGCAACCAGTACGTCAAGGAAACCCTGCACGCCACGCTGTCGCCGTCCATGGACATCATGGTGTCGTCGAACTTCGAACGCCTGCTGTTCGACCTGCATGGTCGCAACGGCGCGGCAATCGCCGGGCTGATGGATTCGTTCAAGCAGGGTGGCGGTTTCAGCGTCGAGCAAGAGCGCTGGACCGAAGCCCGCAAGTTGTTCGACTCGCTGGCCGTGGATGACGCGCAAACCTGCGAAACCATTGCCGAAGTCTACGAGCAGACTGGCGAAGTGCTGGACCCACACACGGCCATCGGTGTGAAAGCTGCCCGGGAATGCCGTCGCAGCCTGGACATTCCAATGGTGATCCTGGGTACCGCCCACCCGGTCAAATTCCCGGACGCGGTGGAAAAAGCCGGTGTAGGAAAAGCGCTCGAACTGCCGGTACATCTTTCTGATTTGTTTGAGCGAGACGAACGTTGCACCGTATTGCCAAATGACCTGAAGGCCGTGCAGGCCTTTGTCAGCCAGCATGGCAACCGCGGCAAGCCGCTGTAACCGGTCAGCGCTGTTACATTTTGAAGCCCGTCTCCTGACGGGCTTTTTCATTTATGCATGCACACTTGTCGTGTTATCGCCGCGAAGGGACAGGCGAATGGATCACCAAGGACGTGGGAATGCTGTTTACAAGTGTGTTCAAGCCAGTCGCGCGCTGGCTGTTTTTATTCGGCATGCTGGGAATCGCCGAATGGGGAGGGGCAAGCCCTGCATCGATTCAGGAGCGTGGGAAGTCTGCCGCACGGTCAATGGTCGTGCTGGATGACCAGGAGTTGCAGTGGATGGCCAAGCATCCTCGGGTCGTGGTCACGGCGCTGGAATACCCGTTGTACCTGTTCAAGGATGAACATGGCCAATGGACAGGCTTGAACAGTGACCTGCTCAAACGCATCAGTGACATGACGGGGTTGCAGTTCGTTTACCAAGAGTCTTTTTCCACCGATCAGATGCTGGCCCATCTGGAAAGCGGCGCTGCGGATTTGAGTACGACCTTGGCGATGAATGATGAACGCAAGGCGTTTCTCGATTTCAGCCATGCATTCGGCGGTGCAGGATGGGTCTTTCTCGGGCAGGCCGGAGCACCACCGGTGCAGTCGCTGGAGGATCTGGCGAAGCGGGTACTGGTGCTGCCGACCCGGCATGCACTGGAGGCGATGATCCGTCGCAATTATCCGTCCATCGAGTTGCGTTCGGTTAAAACATACGCCGAAGCCCGTGCCTGGGTGGAAAGCGGCGAAGCCTACGCCACCATTGAAAGCGAAATCGGCGCCCAGCTTATTCCGTCGGGCCGGCTACAGATCGGCGCCGTGGTGCCGGGCAAATGGGATGCGGATTATCTGGCGGTGCGCAAAGGCCAGCCGCAGTTGCTGAGTATCCTCAACAAGGCGCTTGAGGCGTTTCCTGAACAGGAGTTGCGTGGCCTTCGCCTGAAGTGGTTTGGCGGCGCTACAGCGCCACAGGTGCCTGGCCTTTGGCAGCGGATTGACCAGTGGGTTTGCTGGGGCGTGTTGGTGGTCAGCCTGTTCGGCCTGTTGTCCCTACTCTGGAATCGACGGTTGGCGGTGGTGGTCAGGCAACGGGTCGAGGCCCAAAGCAGTCTGCGTGATCAGCTCGCCTTCCAGCATGCCCTGATGGATGCCATGCCTGACCCGATGTTTGTCCGTGATCTGCAAGGGCGCTTGATCATGTGCAACAAAAGTTATGAGGACGCCTTGTCGACGCGTTTTGACCGGATGCAGGGGCGGCAGTTGATCGAGGTCGATGCCATGCCCAGACAAACCGCGGAACTGCTGCATGCCGAGTTCATGGCGCAATTGAGTACGCGCAGGACGCGCTTTTTCGAGCGTCAATTGATGTTCAAGGACGGTGTCAGGGATATCTACCAGTGGACAGTGCCGTTTTACACGGCGGATGGCCAGCTACGAGGATTGTTGGGGGGATGGGCCGACATCGCCCGGCGCACCCGACAGACGTGATGGTTGGGTTTTTTCTCTGTCATGTTCGCCGTGCATGCTCTGTTGACTGGGCTGCAGGTTCGTCTGCAGTCAGTACCCAGAACTTTCTTCTCGGGCCAGCGGTCATTTGTAGTAGGCATGCCCCAGGCACGTTGTTTTCGGATTATTGAGTGGTGATCGGGATGGAAAGTATCAGTCTGTTGCTCGGTGAGGCGCTAAGCCCGTATCAGGTTACGTTGACCCCGTCAGGCATTCGTGGCGAATGCCGGGTGACCCTGAAGAATGCTATCGGCGCGATCGTGGTCGAGCGTGAATTCAATCAGGCCCAGTTGAATGACAAGCGCTTGCTGACGGATGTGGTCGACGGTTTGCATCGCGACGTGCTGATCGCTGAAGGACGCCTTGAGCCTTGCGTGATCGCGGCATTGCGTCATGCGGCGCAGGACAAGCAGCTGGCCAACCGCAATTGAACGGTTTTTTGCGGGAACCTTCCCGCGCCCAGGTCAGTCAGACTTTGTAACAGCAGGATCAAGCATTGTGCTCCGGTGCTTGCAGCTTGCTGCTACTGGTCTCCAAGCAGGCCACGTTTGACCCCGAGTCGTCTCCCCACTTCTCGGGGTTTCTTTTGCCCGGGATTTGTCAGGGGTGCGCCAGATTGTCGAAAAACGCCTTGGTGTCTTTCAGGTAATCGCTGCGGCTTTCGGGATCCAGCCAGGCTGCATAGGCCTCGTCAAGGCGTTCGCGGGGAAGGGTGCGCAACACCTGATTAATTTCGACAATGGCCTGCCGGCCCTTTGGCGTGTTGGTGCAACCGATGTAACCGGACAGGTATTTGCCCGTGCCACGGATCGGATAGAACTGCAATTCATCCTCGGCAATGCCTTGCAGCGAGGCCTGGTAGCGTATTTCCGGGCGATAACCCAACAGCAGGCGCAAGCGTCCCAGGCGCTGCATCTGCAGCAGGCTGCCCAAGGCGTCGTTACCGTAATGAGGGGCCAGCGCGTCGGCTGGCGCTTGTTTGAGCAGTCCGTCGAGGTATTCGCCGTAATTGCGTTCGGCAATAATTCCCAGTTTTTCGCTACCGCTGGCGAGCAGCGCTGCCAGGTCCACTTCGTCGTCCTTGATAAAGGGTGTCAGCACTTTCTGGTCGACGCGCCGCACGGCCAGGCCATTGCTCATGGCGCGGAAGACCGGAATGGAAAAGGCGATCCACTTTTCCCGTTCCTTGCTCCAGTTCAGCGCCGCGTCGCAGACGAGGGACGGTTCATGGAGCATTTGCAGTCCACGCGCGCGATTGACCCTCATCACGCTGTGCTGGTATTGCGGCATGCTGGCAATCAACAGTGGAAGCAATTGATCGATAACGCCCAGTCCCTTTTTCGGCCCGTCGAAAATCGTCAGCGGCGGCAGGTCGCGCTTGAGCCAGATCAGGGGTTCCCCGGTTTGCGCCAGGGCGGACGGGATCGGTCCAGGGAGCAGGAACAAGATCGCCAGCAAGCACAGCAGCCGCCCGCCGCGTGGCGGGCAGTGTCGAATGGGCCATGCGGGCTGATGCCTCAGCCTAGATGGCTCCGTCTTTGCGCAACTGTGCAATCTGCGTCGCGTCATAGCCAAGTTCCTGGAGTACCTGTGCGTTGTGCTCACCCAGTTGTGGCCCGACCCATTCACATTCCCCGGGTGTCTCTGAGAGTTTCGGCACAATGCCCGGCATCTTGAAGTCTTTGCCGTCCGGCAGCTTGGCTTGCAAGAACATTTCCCTTGCCAGGTACTGGGGGTCATTGAACATGTCTTCGGCGCTGAAGATCCGGCTGGCCGGCACCTCGGCCTGATTGAGCTGCGCCAGTACACTGTCCAGCGGCAACGAGTTGACCCAGCGATCGATGACGCCATAAATCTCGTCGCGTCGGGCATCGCGGCCATCGTTGCTGGCAAGCTGGAGATCGTTGGCCAAGTCTTCCCGGCCAATGATCAGCATGAAGCGTTTGAAAATCGCGTCGCCATTGGCTCCGATCTGCACGTGCTTGCCATCGGCACTGGTGTGGATCGAGGACGGGGTGATGCCCGGCATGATATTGCCAGTGCGTTCGCGAATGAAGCCGAACACATCGAACTCCGGGACCATGCTTTCCATCATCGCGAAGATGGCTTCGTACAGCGCCACGTCCACCACTTGCCCCTGGCCACCGTTGACCTCGCGATGACGCAGGGCCATCAGTGCGCCGATCACGCCCCAGAGCGCGGCAATCGAGTCGCCGATGGAAATGCCGGTGCGCACTGGTGGGCGGTCTTCGAAGCCGGTGATGTAGCGCAGGCCCCCCATCGACTCACCGACCGCGCCAAAGCCGGGCTGATCCTTCATCGGGCCGGTCTGGCCGAAACCCGACAGCCGCACCATGACCAGTTTCGGGTTCAAGGCGTGCAGGACATCCCACCCCAGGCCGAGTTTTTCCAGGACGCCGGGACGAAAGTTTTCGATCAGTATGTCTGCCTCACTCAGCAGCTGTTTCAGGATGGCCTGACCGTCGGGGTGCTTGAGGTTGAGGGTCAGGGACTTTTTGTTGCGGGCCTGGACGAACCACCACAACGAAGTGCCTTCATACAACTTGCGCCATTTGCGCAATGGATCACCGCCGTCCGGGGATTCGATCTTGATTACGTCGGCGCCGAATTCCGCGCAAATACGCGAGGCAAACGGGCCGGCAATCAAGGTACCCAATTCGATGACTTTCAGACCGGAAAGCGGTTTGGCGGTGAACGGCATGCTGGATCCTGTGGGGCAAAGGTTGAGCGGATAGAGCGTTTTAACATAGCCGACTGTCAGACGCTCCAGCTTGATTGTGTTCAATTCGTGGATTGCCCGTCGCATCGGTTAGACTTGCCGCCTTTCCTCGTATCAAGAAGCCCGTACATGGCCCAGCCGTCCACGACCTACAAGTTTGAACTGAACCTCACCGACCTCGACCGCAGCGTCTATGAGAGCGTGAAGCAGACCATCGCCCGTCACCCTTCGGAAACCGAAGAGCGCATGACCGTGCGCCTGCTGGCCTACGCCCTCTGGTACAACGAGCAGCTGTCTTTTGGCCGTGGTTTGTCGGAAGTGGATGAACCGGCCTTGTGGGAAAAAAGCCTGGATGACCGCGTCCTGCACTGGATCGAAGTCGGCCAGCCAGATGCCGAGCGCCTGACCTGGTGCTCGCGCCGCACTGAACGTACCAGCCTGTTGGCCTACGGCAGCCTGCGCGTGTGGGAGGGCAAAGTGGTGCCGGCGGTGAAAAACCTGAAGAACGTCAACATCGCTGCCGTGCCTCAGGAAGTCCTGGAAACCCTGGCCAAAGACATGCCGCGCGTTATCAAGTGGGACGTGATGATCAGCGAAGGGACGATCTTCGTCACCGACGACCGTGGTCAGCACGAAGTCCAGTTGCAGTGGCTGGCCGGTGAGCGCGGCTGATTTTTCGCGACTGCCCCGCGTTACCCGGTTTTATCCTACGTATTGAAGAGAAGCATCTTTCACCCCATGCGCATCGAACCTCGCCTGCTGCCCGACACCCTGCCATTCCTCGGTGATATTCCACCGCTGTTGACCCGCCTGTACGCGGCTCGGGGCGTGCTGTCCGAGGCGGAACTGGACAAGAGCCTGGCGCGGTTGATTCCGTTCCAGCAACTCAAGGGCATCGATGCCGCGGTGGATCTGCTGGTGACTGCGCTCGAACAGCGTCAGCGCATTCTGATCGTCGGCGACTTTGATGCCGACGGCGCTACGGCGAGTACAGTGGGTACCTTGGGTTTGCGTCTGTTGGGGGCGGCACATGTCGACTACCTGGTGCCCAACCGATTCGACTATGGCTATGGCCTGACACCGGAAATCGTCACGGTGGCGCTTGAGCGTCAGCCGCATTTGCTGATCACCGTCGACAACGGCATCTCCAGCGTCGAAGGCGTGGCAGCGGCGAAAAAGGCCGGGCTCAAGGTGCTCGTCACCGACCACCACTTGCCCGGTGACGAGTTACCGTTGGCCGACGCCATCGTCAATCCGAACCAGCCCGGTTGCGAGTTTCCCAGCAAGGCGCTGGCCGGCGTCGGGGTGATTTTCTATGTATTGATGGCCCTGCGTGCGCGGTTGCGCGAGCTGGGCTGGTACACAAGCAGGCCGCAGCCGAATATCGGCGAACTGCTCGATCTGGTGGCTCTTGGCAGCGTGGCCGACGTGGTACCGCTGGATGCCAACAACCGGATTCTGGTGCATCAGGGCCTGGAGCGGATTCGCGCTGGACGTGCCCGGCCGGGGATCAAGGCGATCCTCGAAGTGGCCAAGCGCGATCATGCGCGTATCACCTCCACCGATCTGGGCTTCATTGTCGGCCCGCGCCTGAACGCAGCAGGGCGCCTGGACGACATGAGCCTGGGCATCGAATGCCTGCTGACCGAAGACGCAGGTCTGGCCCGTGAGATGGCGGCGCAACTGGACGGTATGAACCAGGATCGCAAATCCATCGAGCAGGGCATGCAGCGTGAAGCGCTGGCGCAGCTCAAGGACCTGCCGGTGGAGTCGATGCCGTTCGGCTTGTGCCTGTTCGATCCCGAGTGGCACCAAGGCGTCATCGGTATCCTCGCGTCACGGATGAAAGAGCGCTATTTCCGCCCGACCATCGCCTTTGCCGATGCCGGGGATGGCCTGCTCAAGGGCTCGGGGCGTTCGGTCCAGGGCTTTCACATCCGCGACGCCTTGAGTGTGGTGGCGGCGCAGCATCCGAATCTGATCACCAAATACGGTGGCCACGCGATGGCGGCCGGCCTGACGCTGCCGGAAGCAAATTTCCCCTTGTTTGCCGAAGCCTTTGACGCCGAAGTGCGCCGGCAGCTGCGCGAAGAAGATCTGACCGGCCGCCTGTTGTCGGACGGCACCCTGGCGGTGGAAGAGTTCCACCTGGAGCTGGCTCGAGCCTTGCGGCATGCCGGTCCTTGGGGGCAACACTTCCCGGAACCGTTGTTTCATGGGGTGTTCCAGTTGGTCGAGCAGCGCGTCGTTGGCGAGCGGCATCTTAAAGTCGTGCTCAAAAGTGAATGTGGTTCGGTGAAACTCGACGGCATTGCCTTCGGGATCGATCGCGATATCTGGCCGAATCCGACCATCAAATGGGTGGAGCTGGCCTACAAGCTCGACCTCAACGAGTTTCGCGGGAACGAGACGGTTCAATTGATGATTGCCCACATCGAACCGCGTTGACCCGACCCTTGTAGGAGCGAGCTCGCTCGCGATGGACGACAGGACACCGCGGGGTATCAGGTCCCCAACGCTATCGTTCACGCCCATCGCGAGCTCGCTCCTACAAGGGGGCAACATTCCTCGATGTCGACTAGGCTCTAAGCACTGCTTGATTTTGGCCTTGTGACGTCTTGTCAATTTTTTGCCCGCGGGGGCGGGTGCTGTATCTTTTTCCTGTCACTCGTCGACTATTCAAACAGAACCTGGAGCCTGCCCACTGATACGAGAGGTGCCCCATGAGTCTGCTGCTTGAACCCTTTACCCTTCGCCAATTGACCCTGCCCAACCGCATCGCTGTTTCGCCGATGTGCCAGTATTCCAGTGCCGATGGCCTGGCCAATGACTGGCATCTGGTTCACCTCGGTAGCCGTGCTGTCGGCGGGGCCGGGCTGGTGTTTACCGAGGCCACGGCAGTCACCGCCGACGGGCGTATCACGGCCGAGGATCTCGGTCTGTGGAATGATGAACAGATCGAACCCCTGCAACGCATCACCCGCTTCATCAACGCCCAGGGCGCCGTTGCCGGCATTCAGTTGGCTCATGCCGGGCGCAAGGCCAGCACCCACCGGCCATGGCTCGGCAAGCATGGCAGCGTCAAACCCGACGAGGGCGGTTGGGTGCCGGTCGGACCTTCACCGATTGCGTTCGACCCGCAGCACACCCAACCCAAACAACTGGATGACGACGAGATCGCCAAGTTGATCCAGGCCTTTGTCGATGCAGCAAAGCGCTCACTGACGGCTGGTTTCAAAGTGGTCGAAGTGCATGCGGCCCATGGTTACCTGCTGCATCAATTCCTGTCGCCGTTGAGCAATCAGCGTCGCGATCAATATGGCGGTTCGTTCGAAAATCGTATTCGGCTGGTGCTGCAGGTCACCGAAGCGGTGCGTGCGGTGTGGCCTGAAGAGTTGCCGGTATTTGTACGGGTCTCGGCCACCGACTGGGTGGAAGACGGCTGGAACCCCGATGAGACCGTGGAGCTGGCCCGTCGCCTCAAAGCCTTGGGGGTCGACCTGATCGACGTCTCGTCGGGCGGGACGGCAGTCAATGCTGAAATTCCCACAGGGCCGGGTTACCAGACCCGCTTCGCCGAGCGGGTGCGCAAGGAGTCGGGCATGGCCACCGGCACAGTCGGCATGATCACCGAGCCGGCCCAGGCCGAGCACATCCTGCGCACCTGTCAGGCGGACATCATCTTCCTGGCCCGTGAGTTGTTGCGCGATCCGTATTGGGCGTTGCACGCGGACGACGACCTGGGCGGGCACAAGGCCGTGTGGCCGGCGCAATATCAGCGGGCGACTCACCGTGAGCAGCCCATTCATGAATCGGATTTGCGCGACTGAAATCCATCGATACGAAAAAGCCCCTGAATCGTGAGGTTCAGGGGCTTTCGTTTATCCGGATCGTGGTCAGGCCGCTTCGATCTTGTTGCGGTTTTGCTCGACCTTGTTCAAGTAATCCTTGAGTTTTTCCTGCTCCGCGGCTGTGGTGAACAAGCCGAGCTTACTGCGCCGCCAAAGAATATCGTGTGCGGTAGTGGCCCATTCTTCACTGCACAGGTAATCGACCTCGCGGGTGTAGAGACCGCCGCCGATGTGCTCGCCCATATCGCTGAGGTCCTGTACGCCTTCGAGCATGCGCCAGGTACGGCTGCCGTAGGAGGTGGCCCAGCGGCGAGCGATCTCGCTTGGTACCCAGTCGAATTTGTCGCGGATACGTGAGCTCAAGGCCTGCGGGGTGGTCATGTCTTCACCACCCGGCAGCGTGGCACTTGCGGTCCAGCTTGGCTGGATGTGCTTGAAGTAGGGTGCCAGTTGCGCCAGCGCCGACTCGGCCAGTTTGCGATAGGTCGTGAGCTTGCCGCCGAACACCGACAGCAACGGAGCCTCTTCGCCAGTGCCAGACAGCGCCAGGGTGTAATCGCGGGTCACGGCCGACGGGTTGTCCGATTCATCGTTGCACAGCGGGCGCACACCGGAATAGCTATGCAGGATGTCCTCGCGGCTGATTTGCTTTTTGAAATGGGCGTTGACCACGTTCAACAGGTAATCGGTTTCGCCGTCGGTAATTGCCACCTTCGCCGGATCGCCGGTGTACTCGCGGTCGGTGGTGCCGATCAGGGTGAAGTGATTCAGGTACGGAATGGTGAACACGATGCGCTGATCTTCGTTTTGCAGGATGTGCGCGTGTTCGCCTTCGTACAATTTCGGCACGATCAGGTGGCTGCCCTGGATCAGGCGGATGCCGTAAGGCGATTCCATCTTCAAGTCATCGCGAATGAACCTGGCGACCCAGGGCCCGGCCGCATTGACCAATGCCTTGGCGCGGATCGAAAACAGGCTGCCATCGGCGCGCTCCAGATGCAGGTGCCACAAGCCCTTGGTGCGACGCGCGCTGACGCAGCGGGTCTGGGTGTGAACGTGGGCGCCTTTTTCCCGGGCGGCCATGGCGTTCAACACCACCAAGCGGGCGTCGTCGACCCAGCAGTCGGAGTATTCGAAGCCCTTGGTGATTTCGCTTTTGAGCGCGCTGTCGGGGCCGAACTTCAGGCTTTTCGAGCCTTGCAGTTGCTCGCGCTTGCCCAGGTTGTCATAGAGGAACAGGCCGGCGCGAATCATCCATGCCGGGCGCAGGTGTGGGCGGTGCGGCAACACGAAACGCATTTGCTTGACGATGTGCGGCGCCTTGGCCAACAGCACTTCGCGTTCAGCCAGGGCCTCGCGCACCAGGCGGAATTCGTAATGTTCGAGGTAGCGCAGGCCACCGTGAATCAGCTTGCTGCTGGCCGACGATGTATGGCTGGCCAGGTCATCCTTTTCACAAAGGAACACCGAGAGACCGCGTCCGGCGGCGTCCGCTGCGATCCCCACGCCATTGATCCCGCCACCGATGACGGCGATATCGTAGACCTCGGCGAGAGGGGGCGTAGGCAAGGTGGAAGTGGGCATCGGCTCGGCCTCGGAATTCTTTGATGTTCTGTATTTGAATTCGAACATTAATGTTCATTTGCGAAAATACTAGCCCATAAAGACGCCCACAGCCAGTCAGCTTCGATTGAAAATACTCATCGAAGGGCCGTTAAAGGAAAATTTACGAACATTGAAAGGTTGCAGGCTGCTTTTGTGGCGAGGGGGCTTGCCCCCGTTCGACGGCGAAGCCGTCGCAGGTTGGGGCTATGAATGTGCCTCTCTGAACTCGGCTGAATGGTTTTAGGGCCGCTTCGCAGCCCAACGGGGGCAAGCCCCCTCGCCACAGGGGAAGGAGGGGGTTAAACGACTTCCAGCCGAACCTTGTGCTGGTTCAACAACTGCGCCAGCGCCGGGGAGGGTTGCTGATCGGTGACCAGGCAATCGACCAGGCTGATCGGCCCCAGGCGAATCATGGCGTTGCGCCCGAACTTGCTGGAGTCGGCCGCGAGGATCACTTGCCGGGCATTGGCGATGATCGCCTGGGATACCCGCACTTCCTGATAGTCGAAGTCCAGCAGGCTGCCGTCTTCATCGATGCCGCTGATGCCGACCAGGGCGAAATCGACCTTGAACTGATTGATGAAGTCGACACTGGCCTGACCCACCACGCCACCATCGCGCCGCACGTTGCCGCCGGTCAGCAGCACGTCGAAGTCGTCCTTGGCGCTGAGCATGGAGGCGACGTGCAGGTTGTTGGTGATGATCTTCAGGTGACTGTGGTTGAGCAGTGCCCGGGCAATGGATTCGGTGGTCGTGCCGATGTTGATGAACAACGAGGCATGGTCCGGAATCTGCGCGGCAATGGCTTCGCCGATACGTTGTTTCTCATCGCGCATTTGATCGGCGCGCATGGCGTAGGCGGTGTTTTCAACGCTGGAGTCGTAAGCCGCGCCGCCGTGGTAGCGACGCAACAAATTGGCTTCCGCGAGCTGATTGATGTCGCGGCGAATGGTCTGCGGGGTAACTACGAACAGCGTGGCCATTTCCTCGATGCTGACATAGCCGCGTTCGCGGACCAGTTCAAGGATTTGCTGCTGACGGGGAGGCAGATTCATGGGGCGTCCTTTGGGCTGCCGTGCAAAATTTGCCCATGATGCCGCAGGAATCTGCTCCCGACCAGTTACATACAGATACGAGCCTGCGTCTTGGCTTATTCAGCCTCGTCTTCAATCGCCCAATCGCGGGTACGGCTGACCGCTTTTTTCCATCCTGCGTAGAGTTTTTCCTTCGCCGTTTCATCCAGCGTCGGCTCGAACTTGCGTTCGATCACTGCCTTGCCGCGCAACTCTTCCAGGCTGCCCCAGAAGCCGCAGGCCAGGCCTGCCAGGTAAGCCGCACCCAGTGCTGTGGTTTCGCGCATTTGCGGACGCTCGACCTGCGTGCCGAGGATGTCGGCCTGGAACTGCATGAGAAAGTTGTTGGCCACCGCGCCGCCATCTACGCGCAGGGCCTTGAGGCGTTCACCGGAGTCCTGTTGCATGGCGTCGAGCACGTCGCGAGTCTGGTAGGCGATCGATTCCAGCGCTGCGCGAATGATGTGATCTACGCGTACGCCGCGGGTCAGGCCGAACAAGGCGCCACGGGCGTACGGGTCCCAGTAGGGAGCGCCAAGACCGGTGAAGGCCGGCACCAGGTACACACCGTTGCTGTCTTTGACCTTGTTGGCGAAGTATTCGGTGTCGTGGGCGTCGTTGATGATCTTCAGTTCGTCACGCAGCCATTGCACGGTGGAGCCGCCGTTGAACACCGCGCCTTCCAGCGCGTAGGCCACTTCGCCACGTGGGCCGCAGGCGATGGTGGTGAGCATGCCGTGTTGGGACTTGACGGCTTTGTCGCCGGTGTTCATCAGCAGGAAGCAGCCAGTGCCGTAGGTGTTTTTCGCCTGGCCTGGCTCGACGCACATCTGGCCGAACAGGGCGGCTTGCTGGTCACCAGCGATGCCGCCGATGGCGATACCGCTTTTGGTGTGACCGTAGATTTCAGAAGAAGACTTCACCTGCGGGAGCATCTCACGCGGGATGTCGAGGACCTCCAGCATCTTCGCGTCCCACTCCAGGGTGTGGATGTTGAAGAGCATGGTGCGCGACGCGTTGGTGTAGTCGGTGACATGCACCTTGCCACCGGTGAATTTCCAGATCAGCCAGCTGTCGACGGTGCCGAACAACAGCTCACCGTTGCGCGCGCGCTCGCGGCTGCCTTCGACGTTGTCGAGGATCCACTTGAGCTTGGTGCCGGAGAAGTACGGGTCGGTGACCAGGCCGGTGGTATCGCTGATGTATTGCTCGTGGCCATCGCGCTTGAGCTGCTGGCAGATCTCGGTGCTGCGTCGGCACTGCCAGACGATGGCGTTGTAGATCGGGCGGCCGGTGTTCTTGTCCCAGACCACGGTGGTTTCGCGCTGGTTGGTGATGCCGATGGCCGCCACCTGGTCGTGGTGCAGGCCGGCTTGTGCCAGGGCCTCGACCATCACGGCGCTTTGGGTGGCGAAGATTTCCATCGGATCGTGTTCGACCCAGCCGGCTTGCGGGTAATGCTGTGCGAACTCCCGTTGGGCGGTGCAGACCACGTTCGCGTCGCGGTCGAAAATGATCGCGCGGGAGCTGGTCGTACCCTGATCGAGGGCAATGATGTAGTTCTTATTCTGTGTGTCGGTCATGTCGATTGCCTTGGACGAAATAAGGGAGTGAGGTCTGGCGCGCGATCAAGGGGCAGGGGCACGCGCCAACGGTATCAAGAAGTTCTGGGTTTGCCGTCAATGGCAGCTGTTGCATCCTTTGTAGCAGGTACGGCGTTGGGCAGATGGCGGGCAATCAGCCCGCGATAGGCGGCAGCACCGAGGCAGGCACCGACAATCGGTGCAAAAACAGGAATCAGGAAATACGGGATATCGCGTCCGCCAGTGAAGGAAATTTCACCCCAGCCAGCGAAGAAAGTCATCAGTTTAGGGCCGAAGTCCCGCGCAGGGTTCATGGCAAAACCGGTCAGCGGCCCCATCGAGCTACCGATCACCGCAATCAACAGGCCGATCAGCAGCGGTGCCAGCGGGCCTTTGGGCAGGCCATTGTTGTCATCGGTCAGGGACATGATCACGCCCATCAGAATGGCCGTGATGATCACCTCGACCAGAAATGCCTGGGCGGTGGTCAGCACCGGGTTCGGGAAAGTGGAGAACACGGAGGCCAATTCGAGGCTGGCTTGAGTGCCGCGAACCATATGGTGCGTTTGTTCGAATTCGAAGAATAGATTGCTGTAGAGCGTGTAAACCAACAGCGCTCCACAGAAGGCACCCGCCACTTGGGCGAGTACGTAGAAAGGCAATTTACGTTTTTCGAAGTCCGCGAAAATGCTCAGGGCAATGCTGACGGCAGGGTTCAGATGAGCCCCGGAAACCCCAGCGGTAAGGTAGATCGCCATGCTGACGCCGACGCCCCAGATAATGCTGATTTCCCACAAGCCAAAACTGGCACCCGCGACCTTGAGCGCGGCAACGCAACCTGTACCAAAAAAGATCAGCAGCGCCGTACCCAGAAACTCGGCCATGCATTGGCTCGAGAGCGACGGTTGTTGTAAAGCAGTTGTCATTGAAACCTCATTTTTTTTGTTGTCTGGCGCTTTTTCCATCATGGTCGGAGCGCGGTTTTCGCCGAGGCAGGATCCCCATCCTGGTCGCGGTTTACTGCTGGGTGCAGCGGTAGGACGTTTCGTGCAGTTTCATAAACGAAAAAATATAGACAAGAAACGCTGCTGTCAAAGGTCGAAAGTGAACCATTGGTCACAAAGAAACTATTCGTTGTATGAATGACCGGGTTGTTGATGAATGGGGTGGCCAGACAATGGCGTCATGAATGCGCCGCTGTAGAGCCTTTTAATGATCAATGTCCTAGAATCGGGCGCAGTATTTTTCTTCTGCCGCCCAGTCTGGAGCTGTCATGACCCCCGCATTGGATTTGTTGAAAAAGGTTCGGGCCGAACATCGCGTACACAGTTACGAACATGACCCCAAGGCCGCCTCCTACGGGTTGGAAGCGGCGGAAAAACTCGGGCTCGATCCGGCGCAGGTGTTCAAGACCTTGCTGGCGGCCAGCGAAAAGGGCGAGTTGTTGGTGGCCGTGGTGCCGGTTGTCGGCAGCCTGGACTTGAAAGGGCTGGCTCACGCCGCGGGCGTGAAAAAGGTCGAAATGGCCGACCCGGCGGCAGCGCAGCGCTCTACTGGCTATCTGTTGGGCGGGATCAGTCCGCTGGGGCAGAAAAAGCGCTTGCGTACCTTCATTGATAATTCGGCCCAGCCCTTCGCCAGCATTTTTGTCAGTGCGGGGCGGCGTGGGCTGGAAGTCGAACTGGCACCGGCCGTGCTGGCCGAACACACCCAGGCCAGATTTGCCGATATCGGCCGTGCGTGAACATCATCGGAGTCCGCGCAGCGCTGTATGGTGAAAATCAGCCTGCTCTGTCACTGGTGCCGGTTTGGTCAGCACGGCATGCTCGACGGTCTGACAAAGGGAGAAGCTTATGCAACTGGAGTTTCATCAGGTCGACGCGTTCAGCAATCAGCCATTTAGCGGCAATCCGGCGATGGTCTATCGGCTCGACACATGGCTGGCCGATGAGTTGATGCAAAAGATTGCCGCCGAACACAACCTCGCCGAAACGGCGTTTGTCGTGCGTGAAGGGCAGGGCTGGCACATCCGTTGGTTTACGCCGACCACTGAGGTGCCATTGTGCGGTCACGCGACGCTGGCTAGCGCTCATGTGCTGTTCGAGATTTATAAGGAGCCCGTCGAGCGACTGGACTTCACCTGCAAATCCGGCCCGTTGAGCGTGACCCGAGAAGATGGGCGGCTGTGGCTGGATTTTCCGGCGATCACTGCATCGCCGGTGAACATGATCTCGGACATCGAGCGTGCACTGGGCGTGAAGGCTGTTGAGGTACTGGCTTCGAATGAGTTGTTCGTGGTGCTGGAGTCGGAGCAAGCCGTGCTCGACTGCAAGCCGGACATGGTGGCCCTGGCGAAACTGCCATGGCTGGGCGCCATCGTGACGGCGCGGGGCGAGCAGTACGATTTCGTTTCCCGCTACTTCGCTCCGGCAATCGGCATCAATGAAGACCCGGTGACCGGATCGACCCATTGCCTTCTGATTCCTTACTGGTCAAAGCGTTTGGCCAAGTCGAGCCTGACGGCTTTTCAGCGTTCGGCGCGGGGTGGGGAATTGTTCTGCCGGCTGGAAAGTGATCGGGTGAAGATCGGCGGGGATGCGACCCTGGTTGCCAGTGGCACGCTGATGCTGGGATAACGCAAACCCACTGTAGGAGCGAGCTTGCTCGCGAAAAACGTCTGGATAACGCGTTCATTCCGGTTGCACGCGTTATCGTTGTCGTCCATCGCGAGCAAGCTCACTCCTACAGAGGGTGTATCAGTTGGCCGTGCTGTAGCGCCGGACACCTGATTCAACAGCTGGAATCTGCGCCGCCGTGCTGCCGGACGCCTGGAACAGCACCAGGTGTTCAGCCGCGACACGAATACCCACATCCGCCCCAACCTGACGATCGACATGGCTCGGGAAAATCGACTCCAGCTGTGCGCCTGTCGGCAGTTGCAAGCGATACAGGGTCGATGCACCCAGGAACGTCTTGCCGGCAATTCGCGCCTTCAGTGCGCTGTCCGGGGCATAGACGATATCGTCCGGACGCAGCAATACGTCCACGGCGCCGCCTACCGGCCAGGTGTAGGCCCGATTGCCGCGCAACTCACCCAGTTCGGTTTGCACCGATTCTGGGCTGCTCAACTGACCGCGAATGAAATAGCCCTGGCCGATGAAACTTGCGACAAAAGGTGTCAGGGGTTCGTGATACAGGTTGTAGGGCGTATCCCACTGTTCCAGGCGACCTTCCTTGAACACACCAACGTGGTCGCTGACCGCGAAGGCTTCTTCCTGGTCGTGAGTCACCAGAATCGCGCTGGTGCCACGGGCCTTGAGGATGTCGCGTACTTCATGGCTGAGCTTGCGGCGCAATTCGCCATCAAGGTTGGAGAAGGGTTCGTCGAGCAACAGCAGTTGCGGTTCCGGCGCCAGGGCACGGGCCAGTGCGACACGTTGCTGCTGACCTCCTGAAAGCTCGTGGGGGAAACGCTTGCCGAGATTCTTCAGGTTGACCAGTTCCAGCAGCTCTTCGGTCACGCGATCCTTCTGCGGATGCTTGCGAATGCCGAAGGCGATGTTGTCGGCCACGCTCAAATGCGGAAACAGCGCGTAGTCCTGGAACACCATGCCGATGCGACGTTTCTCCGGCGCAAGGGTGAAGCCGGCGCTGGAGATGGTCTCGCCAGCCAGCTGGATTTCGCCTTCGTGCACCGGTTCGAAACCGGCAATCGCCCGCAGGGTGGTGGTCTTGCCGCAGCCCGACGAGCCCAGCAGACAACCGATGTCGCCTGCGTTCAGGTGCAGGTTGAGGTTCTGCACCACGCGCTGGTCTTGATAGCCGCAGGCGAGGTTGCGCAGGTTAAGCAGTAATGGCTGGCTCATGCGTGGTAATACGCCGGTTCGACGAGGAACTCGAGCAGGGCTTTTTGCGCGTGCAGGCGGTTTTCGGCTTGATCCCAGGCCACCGAGCGTTTGTCATCAAGCAAGTCGATGCTGATTTCCTCGCCGCGGTGCGCTGGCAAGCAGTGCATGAACAGCACGTCTTCAGCGGCCAGGTCGAGCAGGGCGCGGTTGACCTGATACGGCGCGAACAGTTGCAGACGCTTGGCGGTTTCCTCTTCCTGGCCCATAGAGGTCCAGACGTCGGTGCTCACCAGATGTGCACCACGCACGGCTTCCTTCGGATCGCGAACGATGGTGACCCGATCGCCGGCCTTGGCCAGGAACACCGGGTTGGGTTCATAGCCTTCCGGGCAGGCTACGCGCAACTGGAAGTCGAACTGGATCGCCGCTTCTATATAGCTGTTGCACATGTTGTTGCCGTCGCCAATCCAGGCCACGGTCTTGCCCTGGATGGAGCCGCGGTGTTCGAGGAAGGTCTGCATGTCGGCCAGCAACTGGCACGGGTGCAGGTCATCGGACAGGCCGTTGATCACCGGTACGCGGGAGTTGGCGGCGAATTCGGTCAGGTTGCTGTGGGCAAAGGTACGGATCATCACTGCATCGAGCATGCTCGACATGACGATGGCGCAGTCGCCGATCGGCTCGCCACGACCCAGTTGGGTGTCACGTGGCGACAGGAAGATCGCCTGCCCGCCGAGCTGGATCATGCCTGCCTCGAAGGAGATCCGGGTACGGGTCGAGGATTTCTCGAAAATCATTCCCAGGACGCGGTTTTTCAGAGGCTCGAACAGTACGCCGCGGTTACGCAGGTCCTTGAGCTCAACGCCTCGACGGATCACGCTGACCAGCTCTTCGGGCGTGCAATCCATCAGGGAGAGAAAGTGCCTTGCGCTCATCATTGACTACCTTTTGCTACAAACCGCAGATGCTCAAAGCCTTGTTTAACGGAACAACGGGCGAGACCTGCGGCGTAAGCCGCACGGGGCGACGAAATAGGGGAAGGCGCGATCTTATAATTAAATGTCGCGTCTTACCAATAGGGCTACAGTTTTTAGGGAGTTTCAGAGGTGCTACGGGTTTACCGAGGTAGCGCTTTTGAAGCCTGTTTCCTGATAGCAGCGGTTCATTTGTACACCGGCCCCTCGGGGCTTGGCAATCAGGCGCGGCGGCAATGGTGCTCTGACAGTCGGTTTTTGACTTGTCATTCATCAGCGCCGGGCTTGATGAGCACTGGCGCCTGATCGGCGAGTTGACCGGCGTGCATGGCTCCCGCGGACTGATTGGAACCCTTCAGGAAGTTCAGTTGCAGGCGCCGCCCAGGCTGCCTTCGAACTGAACTCGGGTGGCCATCGGCTGGCCTGATAACCCTCGATTCACAAGACGAACGTCGCTGGCGTGGCGGCGGCTCTGGCGCCATAGTTTTGTTTCCGCGGCCTACGTTGCCCGCCCATAACAAGACAGAGACTGGCCATGACCAAGACTCTCCATCACCGTGCTTGCCATTTGTGCGAAGCCATTTGTGGCTTGACCATCGAAACCACCAGGGGCGAAGGCGGTAACGTCCAGATCACTTCGATCAAGGGCGACCCCCAGGATACGTTCAGTCGTGGGCACATCTGCCCCAAGGCCGTGGCGTTGCAGGACATTCAGAACGATCCGGATCGCCTGCATCAGCCGATGCAGCGGGTGGGCAATGAATGGCAGCCCATCGAGTGGGAAGCGGCATTCAATCTGGTCGCCGAACGCCTCGCTGCCATTCAGGCGCATCACGGGCAAAACGCCGTGGCGGTCTATCAGGGCAACCCGAGCGTGCACAATTACGGGTTGATGACCCACAGCAATTACTTCCTCGGCCTGTTGAAAACCCGCAACCGGTTTTCCGCTACGTCGGTCGATCAATTGCCCCATCACCTGACCAGTCATTTGATGTACGGCCACGGTCTGCTGCTGCCGATCCCGGACATCGACCACACCGATTTCATGCTGATCCTGGGCGGTAATCCACTGGCTTCGAACGGCAGCATCATGACCGTGCCGGATGTGGAGAAACGCTTGAAGGCGATACAAGCCCGGGGTGGCAAGGTGGTGGTGGTCGATCCGCGCCGTAGTGAAACGGCTGCGATTGCCGACCAGCATCTGTTCGTTCGCCCGGGCGGTGATGCAGCGCTGTTGTTCGGCCTGCTCAATACCTTGTTCGCTGAAGGTCTGACCCGCGACAGCCATCTGCCGGTGGACGGCCTGGAGGACGTACGGGGGGCTGTCGCACCGTTCACTGCCGAGGCCATGAGTCCGTTGTGCGCCGTACCGGCCGAACAGATTCGCCAGTTGGCGCGGGACTTCGCCGCGGCACCGAGTGCAGTCTGCTATGGCCGCATGGGCGTCTCGACCCAGGCCTTCGGTACTCTGTGCCATTGGGTGGTGCAGTTGATCAATCTGGTCACCGGCAATCTCGATCGCGTGGGTGGTGCCTTGTGTACCGAGCCAGCAGTGGATCTGGTGGCGTCGACCTCGGGCGGGCATTTCAATCTGTGGCAGAGCCGGGTTTCCGGGCGCCCGGAGTACGCCGGAGAACTACCTGTCTCGGCGCTGGCCGAGGAGATGCTCACTGAAGGGGAAGGACAAGTCCGCGCGCTGATCACCGTGGCGGGCAATCCGGTGTTGTCCACACCCAATGGCCGACAGCTCGAACAGGCGCTGGACGGTCTGGAGTTCATGGTCAGTATCGACCTGTACATCAATGAAACCACGCGTTACGCCGACCTGATCCTGCCGTCCACATCGGCGCTGGAAAACGATCATTACGACACCACGTTCAACCTGTTCGCGGTGCGCAACGTCAGCCGTTTCAACCGCGCCATTCTCGCCAAACCCCAAGGTGCATTGCACGACTGGGAGATTTTCGTCGGCCTGGCCAAGGCATTTGCCGTCAGGACCGGCAAAGAACTGAAGCCCACCATCGCCCCTGCGCAAATGATCGATCGCGGCTTGCGCATGGGAATGTACGGCGACAATTCAGAGCACAAGCTGTCGCTGGCGACTTTGTTCGATCATCCCCATGGCGTCGATCTGGGCGCGCTCAAGCCTAACCTGACGCCACGCCTGAAGACTGCCAATCAACGCGTCCAGGCCGCGCCTGCGGCGATTCTCGCTGACCTGGCGCGCTTTGCAGCCTTGAAGGCGCCGGTCTCCGACGAGTTGTTGATGATTGGCCGCCGGCATGTACGCAGCAACAATTCATGGATGCATAACTATCATCGGTTGGTAAAGGGCAAGCCACGTCACCAGTTGCTGATGCATCCGGACGATCTGGCCAGTCGCGGGCTCAGCGACGGACAGCGCGTACGGGTCAGTTCGCGGGTGGGTGTGATCGAAGTCGAAGTGCTTGGCAGTCTGGACATGATGAAAGGCGTGGTCAGTCTGCCTCACGGCTGGGGGCACGCGCGGCCGGGCGTGCAAATGTCGATTGCCTGCAGCCAGCCAGGCTCCAGCGCCAACGACCTGACCGACGAACGCCAGATTGACGAACTGTCGGGAAATGCCGTGCTCAATGGTGTGCCGGTGATCGTGGGGGCGGCTTGAATCAGTCAGACGGAGAGACCGAGCAGGGCGCTCGGCTTTCCGTTACAATGCGCCACCGTGCCGACCCATGAGTCGGAAAGTTCAGCCGAGGTGCTCCATGGATATCATCGAAACGATTAAAGAGCAGATTGCCAACAACACCATTCTGCTTTACATGAAAGGCTCGCCGAATGCCCCGCAGTGCGGCTTCTCCGCGAAAGCCGCGCAGGCCGTGATGGCGTGTGGCGAAAAGTTTGCGTACGTGGACATCCTGCAGAACCCGGAAATCCGCGCCAACCTGCCAAAATACGCCAACTGGCCAACCTTCCCACAGCTGTGGGTTGCCGGTGAACTGGTCGGCGGTAGCGACATCATGACCGAGATGGCTGCCGACGGTTCGTTGCAGGCGCTGATCAAGGACGCCGCCGCCAAGGCTGCTGCTCCAAAGACCGAAGCCTGATTCGCTTCCTGTAGGAGCGAGTTCGCTCGCGATGGACTAAAGAACGCCGCTGGGTGTCAGGCTCCCAGCGTTATCGTTAACGACCATCGTCGGAACGCCGCCCGGAGCAAGCTCGCTCCTACAACGGCAGGCACAAAAAAGCCCCGCCACTCGAAAGAGGGCGGGGCTTTTTATTGCATCGAGATTAATGGCGTAGAACTTACTCGTCTTCGCCCATCTGTGATTGCAGATAGTTCTCAAGGCCTACTTTATCGATCAGGCCCAGTTGGGTTTCCAGCCAGTCGATATGTTCTTCTTCGGACTCGAGGATATCTTCAAGCAGCTCACGGCTACCGAAGTCGCCAACTTTTTCGCAATGAGCGATAGCCACTTTGAGATCGGCATGGCCGGTTTTCTCGATACGCAGGTCACACTCAAGCATTTCCTTGGTGTGCTCGCCGATGTGCAGCTTGCCCAGGTCCTGGACGTTCGGCAGGCCTTCAAGGAACAGGATGCGCTTGATCAGCTTGTCCGCGTGCTTCATCTCGTCGATGGATTCGTGGTACTCGTGCTTGCCGAGCTTGTTCAGGCCCCAATCTTCATACATGCGCGCATGCAGGAAGTATTGATTGATCGCGACCAGTTCATTGGCGAGGATCTTGTTGAGATGCTGGATGACTGTAATGTCGCCTTTCATGATGGGGTCCTGCCCTGTATTAGCTGTCAATAGAGCGGAGTTTGAGCCTCGTATTTAACAGTGTCAAACCTAAGTTATTGAAACTTAAATGAAAATTAATCGGAATAAGAATGTTTGTGTTCCGCGTCTAGAGCATAACTAGTTGATTTTGGAGCATAAAAAAACCGGACATATGTCCGGTTCTTTGAAATTCTATATTTACGCCGCGGTAAATTCTGCTGGATAAGGAATTGCGGCCTGGGCCGTTTGCAGTTTGGTCAGGGTCTCGCGGACCACCTCCTTGGCGAGGCAGGCACATTTGCCGCACTGGCTCGCAACGCCGGTGGCCACACGGACTTCCTTATAGCTGCAGCATCCTTCATAGATCGCATCGCGGATTTGACCGTCGGTGACGCCAGTGCAGAGGCAAACATACATAGGGAAGGACCGTCGCTGATTGTGACTCAATTGCGATGGATCTTAATGTTAACGAGAATGATTGTCAAAGTGGTTTCAGAGTACTTTTCGTCATAAACGGGTATGGCTGACGAACGGTCTGTATGGCAAGTCGGTGATCCAAAACCGGAGGGGATTTCATCGTGTGGGGAAAAAACAGCTAAGCCAGCTCAAACACGCGGTGTATGATGGCCGGTCTTTTGTGACCGGGGATCGTGTCACAGGGCTGTCGCCTCAGGGTGGCAGGCTGATGCGAACCCTGTTTCTCACGCTATTACACCAGGAGATATCCAATGAGCGTACTCGTAGGCAAACAAGCCCCTGACTTCACCGTACCGGCCGTACTCGGCAATGGCGAGATCGTTGACAGCTTCACCCTGTCCTCGGCGATCAAAGGCAAATACGGCCTGGTGTTCTTCTATCCACTGGACTTCACCTTCGTTTGCCCGTCCGAGCTGATCGCTCTGGACAACCGCATGTCTGACTTCAAGGCGCGCAACGTTGAAGTGATCGCTGTTTCGATCGATTCGCACTTCACCCACAACGCATGGCGCAACACTCCAGTGAACAATGGCGGTATCGGCCAGGTTCGCTACACCATGGCTGCCGACATCAAGCAGGACATCATGAAGGCCTACGACGTTCAGTCCGCTGATGGCGTGGCTTTCCGTGGCGCGTTCCTGATCGACGACAAAGGTGTTGTCCGCTCGCAGATCGTCAACGACCTGCCGCTGGGCCGTAACATGGAAGAGTTGATCCGTCTGGTCGACGCTCTGCAATTCCACGAAGAGCACGGCGAAGTCTGCCCTGCCAACTGGAAAAAAGGCGACAAAGGCATGAACGCTTCGCCAGAAGGCGTTGCTGCTTACCTGACCGAGCACGCTGCCGCTCTGTAAGGCGTTCCAGGAATAAAAAAACCGGCCTTCGAGGCTAATGCCAGTCAGTTAAGCTGACTGGCATTTTTCTTTCTGATCGGATATTTCGGCGATTTGAGTCGGATGGCC
>NZ_JBYTDD010000041.1:0-42633 GCF_058791055.1 Pseudomonas sp. EU05-FHT14B02
GCAATAGCCTCCGAAAGACACCCTGTGAAAGCTTAGAGAGTGATCACAGGGTGTGAGGGGGGAGCCATTTCATTAGGAGTGTGCGTTCCAGTGTAGGAGCGAGCCTGCTCGCGAGAGCTATCTAACGGTCAACACTCGCCTCAGGGCTTGGTCTTCTCGGCATCCGCCACCTGCGGCACTTGCGGCAACGTCGCGCCTTTGGGCCAGAGCATCCAGATCTGCCCCTGCTGTTTCATGTCCCCGGCCAGTTGCCCGGCCGCATCCCCGGTGCCCCAGAACAGATCCGCCCGAACCTCGCCGGCAATGGCGCCGCCGGTGTCCTGTGCTGCCACGGGGCGAACCAGGGCCGTGCCGTCCGGTCTGGTGGTGGACAGCCACAACAGGCTGCCCAGCGGAATCACCTTGCGATCCACTGCCGCGCTGTAACCGGCGGTCAACGGTACGTTCAGCGAGCCGCGCGGACCTTCGTTGCTGTCCGGGTTGCGGGTGAAGAACACATAGCTGGGGTTGCTGCCGAGCAGCTCGGGAATCCGCGATGGATTGGCCTTGGCCCAGGTGCTGATGGCGCCCATGGTCACGTCTTCTTTTTTCAGTTCGCCCTGTTCCACCAGCCAGCGGCCGATCGGTCGATACGGGTGGCCGTTCTGATCGGCGTAGGCAATGCGCAACTGGCGACCATTGTCGAGCTGGATACGACCCGAACCCTGGATTTGCAGGAACTGCAGGTTCATCGGATCGGTCAGCCAGGCCACGACCGGCGCATTGACCCCTTTGCTTTCGATGGCTGCCGCATCGTCGTATGGCTTGAGCACGCGACCTTCGAGCCGACCGCGCAGGCGCTTGCCCTTGAGTTCCGGGTAAATGCTGTCGAGGGCGACGATGATCATGTCCTCGGGGACGCCATAGACCGGCACATTGGCAGCGCTGGTCTGGGTCAGGCTCCCGGGGTAGACCGGTTCGTAGTAGCCGGTGATCAGGCCGTTGGGGTTGTCGTTGGCGGCGCGCAGGCCATAGACATCGAGGTTCTGTTTGAGAAAGCCGCGAATGTCGCTGGCGGTTTGCGGCACGTTGACAGCCGCTGCGCAGGTCCCCCCCCAGACCGGATCGGCCTTGAGTCGGGTACAGGCGCTGCGCCAGGAACCGAAACCGGCGACCAGGTCGCTGTCGGACACCGCCGGCAGCGCTTCCCATGTGGCGCTGGAGTAGGTGGCCAGGGCGTGGGTTTTCGGTTGTTGGTTGTCGCCACCGGTGCAACCTGCAAGCAGGGCCACCATCGGCAGGGTCCAGGCCAGGCTGTGACGCCATGCCTTGAAACGGCTGTTCATGGAGTGGTTCCTTTGCCGGTTGCCTGAGCGCTCCATGCGCTCAAGCAACCCTTGTTGATAATAGGGCTATTGGTCTTTGCCGATGACGCGAGGATACTGGCCGCCGTTTCCCGTGACCTGAAGCCACCATGACTCTTAAAAGACTTTCTGTTGTATTGCTGGCCTGCCTGACGCTGTCCGCTTGCGGCGGTATCGACCCCAACTCGCCGCTCGGTCAGCGCAAGGCCATTTTCAAGCAGATGCTCAAGACTGGCGAAGACCTGGGCGGTATGTTGCGTGGGCGCATTGCCTTCGATGGCCCGAAGTTCGCCGAAGGTGCGGTGAAGCTCGATGCGTTGTCCCGTGAGCCGTGGCAGCATTTTCCACAAGTGCGCGAGGAGGATCGCACCAGCGCCAAAAGCGATGTCTGGGAGCAACAGACACGCTTTCAGGCAATGGCCCGCGACCTTGAAAGCGCCACCGGTGAATTGGTGATCGCCAGCCAGGTCCAACCCTACAAGGCCAGCAACCTGGGGCCGGCGGTACAGAAAGTCGAAGATGCTTGCAGTGCTTGTCATAAGGCGTTTCGGGATCATTGATTGGCGTTGCCCGGTCTGACGTCTTCGCGAGCAGGCTCGCTCGCGAAGGCTGCTTCGGCAACACCGAAGATCTCTGTTTGTTACCAGTGATTACTTATCCAGCTCATCCAGTGCGTTCTGCAATTCCTTGCGGGCATCGGCGAGTTTGTCTTTGCGCTTGTTGATTTTGTCGGGATCGCCTTTGCTCATGGCCTTGTCGAGGTCTGCCTGACGCTTGCTGACTTCGTGCTTGGCGTCGAGCACCTTGTTTTCCCGTTCCTTCTTCAGCGAGGTGTCGGTGCAGTTCGCTTCGACTTCGCTCAAGGCCTTTTCCAGGCCTGCCTGCTGGTCGGCGTTGCCGTGGACCTTGGCCAATTCGATCTGGTTGACGATGCCTTGCTTCTTGGCGGCGCAACCGGTCAGCCCCGGCGCTTCCTCGTCCGCCATCAACGGGGTGGCCAGCACGCTGCAAAGGGTCAACAGGGCGAGCGGTGAAAGAAATTTCATAAAAGCTCCATGTAGGAAAGCAAGCAGGCCACTGTGGCAATGGCTTGTTGGAGCCCAGCGGTCCCCTGGGGTTCCCGGTGGGCGCAGGGTCGGCAGCTAAAAGCCGTCAATCCCCGCATCACGTAAAGTTTCACTCAAGCCCAGTACCTGCGGATCGCGGAAAAAAGCGCTCAGTTGCGCCGCGCGCCCTGGTCCGATATCGGCTTCGGCCCGCCATTGTTCAGTGTCTCGCTGGGCCAGTACCAGCCATGAATCGCCGAGATGCGCCTCACCTGTCGGCGGCAATCCCAAGGCTTTGAGCCAGTGCGCGAACGGGCGTTGTCGGGCCTGGTTGAAGCTGTCTGCAAGACGAGCTGCGCTGCGCTCGCCGAAACCGTCAATGGTAGCAAGCTCTTGGGCATCGAGGGTCAACCAATCCAGCAGTCCATTCAGCCGACCTGTTGCAAGAAGTTTTCCCCAGGTGCCCGGACCCACATTGGGCATCGCCAGGCCTTGTTTGCTGCTGAGCCAGGTCAGGCGCGCGAGAAACTGGCTCTCACAGCCCGGAGTCGGTTGCCAGCAACTCAATGAATGAAAGTCTTCTGCCCGCGGCGCGTTCAATTCGGCGCGTTCGCTGCTGCGCAATACAACCCTATCGAGCCTGGGAATGGTCAGCCCGGCCAGGCTGATGGCGACCTGATCACCTGGGCGGATGTCCAGCGTCTGCCAGCGCTGCAACGAACCGACGCTGACGTGCTTGATCTGCCGGTCATCAAGCTTTACCGGGGCCAGTTCAAGAACCGGAGTGATTCGCCCGGTCCGGCCGATTTTGAAGTGAACCTGGCGGACTTCGGCCAGTGCCTGGGCGAATGGGTATTTCCAGGCGATGGCCCAGTAGGGTGACCTGGCCTGCCAGCGTTCGGCGGCTGGGCGCTGATTCTGGCGCAAGACGATGCCGTCGCTGGCAAAGGGCAAGGGGAAACGATACCAGTGCTCGCGCCAGCGTTCGGCATCAATGACGGAGGCAATGGGCTGGCTGTATGCAGTGGTACTCGGGAAGCCCAGTGCAGTCAGCGCCGCGGCACGCTCGGGCACGCTCGCCGGTCCTTGGGGCCAGTCCCAGACAAACAGGTCGATGCCGGCGGCCTGTTCGGCACTCAAGACCTTGCGTGCCATCAGGCCGGCCACCGAGGCACGAGCATTGAGGCTACCGGCCCGGGCCTGAACATGATCGGTCAGGCGCCAATACAGTTCGCCTTGCACGATCAAGTCCCGGGCCTGCGATAGCCGTTGCGGGATGGCCGGAATCTGCCGCGCAGGAACCGTCCAGTCCTGGCCGCTTTCGCCGTCACCGCGGCTGATTGCCTGGGCCAGCAGGCCGCTGCGGTAAACCAGGGTCACCGCCACGCCATCGATTTTAGGCTGGACCCAGACATCCACCCGGTCACGCAGCCATTTTTCCACAGCGGGCTGATCGTGCAGTTTGTTCAGGCCGGTGTGGGCGATGGGGTGGGGCAGCGTGCCGCGCGCAGTGCGCAAGGGGTCTGCAGGTGGGCTCAGGTTAAAGCAGTGGCGCCATTGGGTGAGTCGCGCACGGGACTGGTCGTAGAGTTCATCGGCGACCAGTGAGCGTCCCTGGCGGTGATAGCTGTCGTCCCAGAGGTCTATTTGTTGTTGCAGTTTGCCGACTTCGTTCCGGGCGCGTTCGGCTGGCCATTTCGGGCACTCGGCGGCGCTGGCGGTCAGGTAGGCAAAGGTCAGTAGAGCGGCGAAAAACAGGCGCAGGTCGGGAAGCATCTTGAGCGTCCTTGCTCGGTGAGGTGCGTGAAGGCTAGGTCAGTATCAGTTGGCGCAGCGAGGGGGTGTTTTACCGAGTATTTCTGGTGGTTGTGCTGGCCTCATCGCGAGCGCCCGCTCCCACAGGGAATTGCGTTTGCCCACGGGGCTTTGTCACACCAAAGATCAACTGTGTGCGAGCCTGCTCGCGAAGGCGGACACGCGGTATCAAGCACAAGGTAATAAAAAGCCCCGCAGGGCGCGAACCGTGCGGGGCTTCGGGTGTTGCGGGGGGAGTCTTACAGGCCGGCAGCAGAACGCAGGGCGTCGGCGCGGTCGGTTTTTTCCCAGGTGAACGTGGTGAAGGTGTCGTCACCAACGGTCTTGGTCGCCGGGGTGCGACCGAAGTGGCCGTACGCAGCGGTTTCCTGATACATCGGGTGCAGCAGGTCAAGCATGGTGGTGATCGCGTATGGACGCAGGTCGAACACTTCGCGGACCAGTTTGACGATCTTGTCATCGCTGATCTTGCCGGTACCGAAGGTGTTCAGCGAGATCGAAGTCGGCTGGGCAACACCGATGGCGTAGGACACCTGGATCTCGCAGCGCTCGGCCAGGCCGGCGGCAACGATGTTCTTGGCCACGTAACGACCGGCGTAGGCCGCCGAACGGTCAACCTTCGATGGATCTTTACCGGAGAACGCGCCACCGCCGTGACGGGCCATGCCGCCGTAGCTGTCGACGATGATTTTGCGACCGGTCAGACCGCAGTCACCCACTGGGCCACCAATGATGAACTGGCCGGTCGGGTTGATGTGGAACTGGGTGTCCTTGCTCAGCAGTTCGGCAGGCAGCACGTGCTTGACGATCAGCTCCATCACGCCTTCGCGCAGGTCGTTGTACGACACTTCCGGGTTGTGCTGGGTCGACAGAACAACAGCGTCGATACCGACAACCTTGCCGTTTTCGTAGCGGCAGGTCACTTGCGACTTGGCGTCCGGGCGCAGCCAAGGCAGCAGGCCGGATTTACGGGCTTCAGCCTGGCGCTGCACCAGTTGGTGCGAGAAGGTGATCGGTGCAGGCATCAGCACGTCGGTTTCATTGCTGGCGTAGCCGAACATCAGGCCCTGGTCGCCGGCACCCTGATCTTCAGGCTTGGCGCGGTCGACACCCTGGTTGATGTCAGGGGACTGCTTGCCGATGATGTTCATCACGCCGCAGGTCGCGCCGTCGAAGCCAACGTCGGAGCTGGTGTAGCCGATGTTGGTGATCACGTCACGAACGATCTGCTCCAGATCAACCCAGGCGGAAGTGGTGACTTCGCCGGCGATGATCGCTACGCCCGTTTTCACCAGAGTCTCGCACGCCACACGGGCGAACTTGTCTTCAGCAATGATGGCGTCCAGCACCGCATCAGAAATCTGGTCGGCGATTTTGTCCGGATGCCCTTCAGACACGGACTCGGAGGTGAAAAGGGAGTATTCGCTCATCTCGATGTTTTCCTGAAATTACCGATGGTGAGTGTCGCCAGCCGGTCGCTGAAAATGGCGGACCTGGATCTGGAAACCATTACGTAAGCCTACATAGAGGCTTTCCCCGGGAACGAGTCCCGCAGCGGTGGCCCAACGGGCCAGATCGTCCTGTTCAAACCCCAGCCAGAGATCACCGCAGGCCTCCTTGGCCCAACTCTGGTTGTGGCTACATAACTCTGTCACTAACAGGCTACCGCCTGGTTGCAGCAAATGGGCCATGTGCTTGAGTGCATCGGCCGGTGCGGCAAAATGGTGCAGCACCATGTTCAGTACCACGCAATCGGCCTTGAGGCTGACGCCGTTCAATGCATCGGCCAGTTGCAGGCTAACGTTAGTCAGCTTGTCGCGTTCGCAGACCTGGCGCGCCAGTTCGAGCATCGCGCTGCTGTTATCCAGCGCCGTGACTTGCGCGAAGCGGCGCGCCAGGTCCGGCAGGAATGCGCCATCGCCGGGGCCGACTTCAATGGCCGTGGCGTCTTTGTCGAAGCTCAGCTTGTCGAGCAGGGCCACCACGCTTTCGCGGTATTGCGGCAGGCCGGCGATCAAGTCTTGCTGGGCGCGAAACTTCTCCGCAACCCTTGAGAAAAAATCCTGGCTGGCCGCCGCACGTTGCCCATGGACCTGGGTGATGCGCGACTGTACGTCGGTCGGCAGCGTCAGGTTGTCCACTTCTTCGAGCAATGCTGCGTGCAGTTTGCCGCCCAGCAGTTCGGTGTGGGGCAGCGCGCGACGGTAGAAAATCGCGTTGCCTTCGCGGCGCGTTGCCACCAGGTCGGCCTGTGCCAGTACCTTGAGGTGGTGGCTCATGCCTGACTGGCCGATGCCGAAGATCTGCGCCAGTTCCAGTACACCGAACGAGTCATTGGCCAGTGCGCGCAAGACATTCAACCGCAGGGGATCGCCGCCAGCCTTGCACAAGGCCGCCAGTTCATCGCAATCGTCATGTTGAATGGAGGGCACGCGTAAATTCATAAGGCCGGCAGTCTAGTCACGGGTCGAAGGTATCGCAAGAGCAATATCAAAAAGTTTTGATATTGCTCGATAGATGGCACTTCTCGACGTTAGCTTTTGTCAACAATCGGACGGCGGAAAGGTTTCACCAGGCGAATACGTCGTTATCCATTGGAAAAACGCCTTCAGATGACTATCTGTCATTGCCCCGAGGCGGCCCGGTGAGGGAAAATGCTCGCCTTTTTTCCGTTTCGTTTTAATCAAGCCCCCAGGAGAACAGCGATGCCTAGCCGTCGTGAGCGTGCCAACGCCATTCGTGCCCTCAGCATGGATGCCGTGCAAAAAGCCAACAGCGGCCATCCCGGTGCCCCTATGGGTATGGCAGATATCGCCGAAGTACTTTGGCGCGACTACCTCAAGCACAACCCGAGCAATCCATCGTTTGCCGACCGTGACCGCTTCGTGCTGTCCAACGGCCACGGCTCGATGCTGATCTACTCACTGCTGCACCTGACCGGCTACGACCTGTCGATCGATGACCTCAAGCAGTTCCGTCAACTGCACAGCCGCACCCCGGGCCACCCGGAACTCGGCTACACCCCGGGCGTAGAAACCACCACCGGTCCACTGGGCCAGGGCCTGGCCAACGCCGTGGGTTTTGCCCTGGCTGAAAAAGTCATGGCGGCGCAGTTCAACCGTCCTGGCCACAACATCGTCGATCACCACACCTATGTGTTCCTGGGTGATGGCTGCATGATGGAAGGCATTTCCCACGAAGTCGCTTCCCTGGCCGGTACCCTGGGCCTGGGCAAGCTGATCGCCTTCTACGATGACAACGGCATCTCCATCGATGGTGAAGTCGAAGGCTGGTTCACCGACGACACCCCGAAGCGTTTTGAGTCCTACAACTGGCAAGTGATCCGCAATGTCGACGGTCACGACCCGGAAGAGATCAAGACGGCGATCGACACTGCACGTAAAAGCGAGCAGCCAACCCTGATCTGCTGCAAGACCACCATCGGTTTCGGTTCTCCGAACAAGCAAGGCAAGGAAGATTGCCACGGCGCTCCGCTGGGTGACGCGGAAATCGCCATGACCCGTGCGGCGCTGAAATGGAACCACGGCCCGTTCGAAATCCCGGCCGATATTTATGCCGAGTGGGACGCCAAGGAAGCCGGTCGCGCTGTGGAAGCCGAGTGGGACCAGCGTTTCGCTGCCTACTCCGCAGCATTCCCTGCCGAGGCCAACGAACTGGTTCGTCGTCTGAGCGGCGATCTGCCGGCAGACTTCAGCGAAAAGGCCGATGCCTACATCGCCGAAGTCGCTGCCAAGGGCGAAACCATCGCCAGTCGTAAAGCCAGCCAGAATGCCCTGAACGCATTCGGCCCGCTGCTGCCTGAGTTCCTCGGCGGTTCGGCTGACCTGGCCGGTTCCAACCTGACCCTGTGGAAAGGTTGCAAAGGTGTTACCGCCGAAGACGCCAGCGGCAACTACATGTACTACGGCGTGCGCGAGTTCGGCATGACCGCGATCATGAACGGCGTTGCCCTGCACGGCGGCCTGGTGCCTTATGGCGCGACCTTCCTGATGTTCATGGAATACGCCCGCAATGCGGTGCGCATGTCGGCGCTGATGAAGCAGCGGGTGATCCACGTCTACACCCACGACTCCATCGGTCTGGGCGAAGACGGCCCGACTCACCAGCCAATCGAGCAACTGGCCAGCCTGCGCTGCACGCCGAACCTCGATACCTGGCGCCCAGCCGACGCCGTTGAATCGGCGGTGAGCTGGAAGTACGCACTGGAGCGCAAGGACGGTCCTTCGGCCCTGATCTTCTCGCGTCAGAACCTGCAGCACCAAACCCGCAATGCGATTCAGATCGAAGAGATCGCGCGTGGCGGTTACGTGTTGAAGGACTGTGCAGGCGAGCCTGAGCTGATCCTGATCGCCACCGGCTCGGAAGTCGGCCTGGCCGTTCAGGCCTTCGACAAACTGACCGAGCAGGGCCGCAAGGTGCGCGTGGTTTCCATGCCGTGCACCAGCGTGTTCGATGCCCAGGACGCCGGCTACAAGCAATCGGTGCTGCCGTTGCAGGTCAGCGCCCGTATCGCCATTGAAGCTTCCCACGCCGACTACTGGTACAAGTACGTGGGCCTGGAAGGCCGCGTGATCGGCATGACCACCTACGGCGAGTCGGCGCCTGCGCCAGCCTTGTTCGAAGAGTTCGGCTTCACCCTGGAAAACATCCTGGGTCAGGCTGAAGAGCTGCTGGAAGACTAAGCACAACGCGGTGGTTTCATGATCACCGCGAACCCTGTAGGAGCGAGCTTGCTCGCGATGGTCGTTAACGATAACGCTGAGTGTCTGGATAAATGCGTTGTCTTGAAGTCCATCGCGAGCAAGCTCGCTCCTACAAGGGTGTGTTGTTAACGAGATTTCGTCTGACTGCGTCTATCGAGAACCCCATGCCTCAACCGCGTCCCTACAAAGTTGCACTCAACGGCTACGGCCGGATTGGTCGTTGCGTCTTGCGTGCGTTGTTCGAGCGAGGCGAAAAGGCCGGGTTCGAGATTGTCGCGATCAACGATCTGGCGGACATGGCCAGTATCGAATACCTGACACGCTTTGACTCCACCCATGGCCGGTTCCCCGGCGAAGTGAAGGTCGAGGGCGATTGTCTGCATATTAATGGCGACTGCGTGAAGGTCCTGCGCAGTGCCACCCCCGAAGGCATCGATTGGGCGTCCCTGGGCGTCGATCTGGTGCTGGAGTGCTCCGGCGCTTACCACACTCGCGAAGACGGCCAGCGTTTCCTCGACGCCGGCGCCCCGCGTGTGTTGTTTTCCCAGCCGATGGCCAGCGAGACGGACGTAGATGCGACCATCGTCTACGGCGTGAACCAAGACTGCCTGACCGGCGACGAATTGCTGGTGTCCAACGCGTCCTGCACCACCAACTGCGGCGTGCCGCTGTTGCGCCTGCTGAATCAGGCCATTGGCCTGGATTACGTGTCGATCACCACCATTCACTCGGCCATGAACGATCAGCCGGTCATCGATGCCTATCACCACGAAGACCTGCGCCGTACCCGTTCGGCGTTCCAGTCGGTGATTCCGGTGTCCACCGGTCTGGCGCGAGGTATCGAACGCCTGCTGCCGGAACTTGCCGGACGAATTCAGGCCAAAGCCGTGCGGGTGCCGACGGTCAACGTGTCCTGCCTCGATATCACGATGCAGACCGCTACTGCGACCGACGCCACCGAGGTCAACCGGATACTGCGCGAAGCCGCCACCAGCGGCCCGCTCAAAGGCCTGCTGGCCTATACCGAGTTGCCTCATGCAAGCTGTGATTTCAACCATGACCCACATTCGGCGATCGTCGATGCCAGTCAGACCCGCGTTTCCGGCCCTCGGCTGGTGAACATCCTGGCCTGGTTCGACAATGAATGGGGTTTTGCCAACCGAATGCTGGACGTTGCAGAACACTATCTGCAAACAGCAACTTCAAAAAAACCGTAGGAAGTGCGACCCATGACCGTGTTGAAGATGTCCGACCTCGATCTGCAAGGTAAGCGCGTATTGATCCGCGAAGACCTCAACGTCCCAGTCAAGGACGGTGTTGTCACCAGCGATGCGCGTATCCTGGCCTCGCTGCCGACCATCAAGCTGGCCCTGGAAAAAGGCGCGGCCGTGATGGTCTGCTCGCACCTTGGCCGTCCGACCGAAGGCGAGTTCTCAGCCGAGAACAGCCTCAAGCCAGTCGCCGACTACCTGAGCCGCGCCCTGGGCCGTGAAGTGCCACTGGTGGCCGACTACCTGGGCGGCGTTGACGTCAAGGCCGGCGACATCGTGCTGTTCGAAAACGTACGCTTCAACAAGGGCGAGAAGAAGAACGCCGACGAACTGGCCAAGCAATACGCCGCCCTGTGCGACGTGTTCGTGATGGACGCCTTCGGCACCGCTCACCGCGCCGAGGGTTCTACCCACGGCGTGGCCAAGTTTGCCAAGATCGCTGCCGCCGGCCCACTGCTGGCTGCTGAACTGGATGCACTGGGCAAGGCCCTGGGCGCACCGGCCAAGCCGATGGCTGCCATTGTTGCCGGTTCCAAGGTGTCGACCAAACTCGACGTACTGAACAGCCTGAGCCAGATCTGCGACCAGTTGATCGTTGGCGGCGGCATTGCCAACACCTTCCTGGCCGCTGCCGGTCACCCGGTCGGCAAGTCCCTGTACGAGCCTGACCTGCTCGACACTGCTCGCGCCATCGCCGCCAAAGTCAGCGTACCGCTGCCAGTGGACGTGGTGGTTGCCAAGGAGTTCGCTGAAAGTGCCGCTGCAACCGTCAAGCTGATCGCTGACGTCGCTGCCGACGACATGATCCTCGATATCGGCCCACAGACCGCGGCGAATTTCGCCGAGCTGCTGAAGTCGTCCAAGACCATCTTGTGGAACGGCCCGGTTGGCGTATTCGAATTCGATCAGTTCGGTAACGGCACCAAAGTGCTGGCCCAGGCTATCGCGGACAGCGCGGCGTTCTCCATTGCTGGCGGTGGTGACACCCTGGCGGCCATCGACAAGTATGGCGTGGCGGAGCAGATCTCCTACATTTCTACCGGTGGTGGTGCGTTCCTCGAGTTCGTCGAAGGCAAGGTCCTGCCAGCCGTCGAAGTCCTGGAAAGCCGGGCCAAGGCCTGAGGGTTGCCCGTTTGACCAGGCAAGGGAGTGTTGACATGGTCAAGACGTTAGCGCTGTTGATCGTCGCGGGTTCGCTGGCGGCTTGCGGGAGCAGCCCGAAAGCCACGCCGGAATCCGAGGCGCCTGCGTCACGCAACGGCTGTTATCAGGCCGACTGGCAGGCGGAAACCAACCCGGTGCTCAACAAGCGCTCCGGGCCCGAGGGCCTGGACAAATACGAGACCCGGGCACCCGCCAAGGAACATGGCTGCCCTTGACGGGTCTGACTCTTTACTCAGGGCTGACGGCGTGCGCCGTCAGTCGAGGGACATGGATGAAAGGTTTTATCGCCGTTACGGCGCTGGCGCTGTTGGCTGGTTGTTCTCAGTTGAACCTGTTCCAGTCGTCCGCACCTGTGGATAGCTGGACCACCTGGACCTGCGACAGCCAGGCCAAAGTGCTGTGGCGTTACACCGACGACAGCCTCAGGGAAGTCGACGTGCGTCTGGGCGGTGCCGATCAGGTCTACCGCTTGAAACAGGAGCCGGGTGCATCGGGCTCGCTGTACAGCAATGACATGCTGGCGTTTCACATAAAAGGTGAGGAAGGCCTGGTTTACTGGGTCGCCACCAATGATTTGATTGGCCGCGGTTGTAAAGCGCAATAAACGGCAGCGCTGTACCTGTAGGAGCGAGCATGCTCGCGATGGTCGTTAACGATAACGCTGGGCGCCTGAATGCCCGCGTTGTCTGGGCCACCATCGCGAGCATGCTCGCTCCTACAGGGGCCGCGTCGGAACTGATGCAACACCGAATTCGCAGCCCGGGCTTAACCCCCGATCTGCAATAACTTGAATAGCCGCCGCCGCTACGGCAGGCTGGCACGATTAACGACCCTCAACCGGGAGAGATACATACAATGGCACTTATCAGCATGCGCCAGATGCTGGACCACGCAGCCGAGTTCGGCTACGGCGTTCCAGCCTTCAACGTCAACAACCTTGAGCAGATGCGCGCCATCATGGAAGCCGCTGACAAGACTGACTCCCCGGTGATCGTCCAGGCTTCGGCCGGTGCTCGCAAATACGCCGGCGCACCGTTCCTGCGTCACCTGATCCTGGCAGCCATCGAAGAATTCCCGCACATCCCGGTGTGCATGCACCAGGACCACGGCACCAGCCCTGACGTCTGCCAGCGCTCCATCCAGCTGGGCTTCAGCTCGGTGATGATGGACGGTTCCCTGGGTGAAGACGGCAAGACCCCGACCGACTACGACTACAACGTGCGTGTGACCCAACAAACCGTAGCCATGGCTCACGCCTGCGGCGTTTCGGTAGAAGGCGAACTGGGTTGCCTGGGTTCGCTGGAAACCGGCATGGCCGGTGAAGAAGACGGCATCGGCGCCGAAGGCGTCCTGGATCACAGCCAGATGCTGACCGACCCGGAAGAAGCCGCTGACTTCGTAAAACGCACTCAGGTGGATGCCCTGGCCATCGCCATCGGCACCAGCCACGGCGCCTACAAGTTCACCAAGCCACCTACCGGCGACGTACTGGCGATCGACCGCATCAAGGAAATCCACAAGCGCATTCCGAACACTCACCTGGTGATGCACGGTTCGTCTTCGGTTCCGCAAGAGTGGCTGGCGATCATCAACCAGTACGGCGGCGACATCAAGGAAACCTACGGCGTACCGGTTGAAGAAATCGTCGAAGGCATCAAGCACGGCGTGCGCAAGGTCAACATCGACACCGACCTGCGCCTGGCATCCACTGGCGCAATGCGTCGCCTGATGGCCACCAACCCGAGCGAATTCGACCCACGTAAATTCTTCGGTGCCACCGTCACCGCCATGCGCGACGTGTGTATCGCTCGCTACGAAGCCTTCGGTACTGCCGGCAACGCTTCGAAGATCAAGGCGATCTCGCTGGAAGGCATGTATCAGCGTTACCTCAAAGGTGAGTTGAACGCCAAGGTCAACTAAGCCTTTCGCGTTTGAGCCCCATAAAAAACCCGCCGAGACAGGCGGGTTTTTTATGGGCGATGATCCAGGATCGACGCTCCCACAAGATCAACAGTGCCTCGATATCAATTGTTGTGATCGATATCCAGCTTGCTGAAGGTCACTTTGCCGCCTTCAGTGGTGTACCCGGTGTTGTCCTGTACATAGACCCCGGCCTTGAAATACAACGGTTTTTCACGCCAGGTTGTGCTGATTTGCGTTTCCCATTGATAACCTGCCGCGCTGATGCCCAAGGAGCCACCGGGGCTGAGGTGAATGAGGTAGTTGAACTCCTGATCGAGTTTCACCCCGGTCGCAACGACGATCACCCGGCCTGTATCGTCATCGGGATGCATCCGGACCTTGGCGACGATATTGCCGGTGGCTGTGCTGGTTTTGTATTGGTATTCAACCTTCACCAGAGGTTTCTGGCTTTGAAAGGCATGGATCTGTCCGATGACGATTTTTCCGGAACTTGGCACCTGGTTCACTGCCAGAGTGGCATACAACAAATTGTCGGCTTCCGGGTAATACCAGTTTTTTAACGTGCCGTTGCTATAGGTTTCACGCAATTCGGTGCGCGGATAAATCGCGTTTTCGGTACGGGAACCGGTTACGGGCGTCCAAAAAAACAATGTGCCTGTGTCTGAATGGAAGTATTGATCCTTGAAACCATCCACCAACTTGGCGGTTTCGACGGTGTACGGCGGGCTGCCAACGGGGACGCTGAGGTTCCAGGTTGCAAGATCGATCATGTCGGTTCTTCCACTTGATTCATGCTGTACGGACGTACCAGAAGCTCTAGCCCGCACCTTCGGGGGCGGCCTTTATAAGCGTAGCGGGAGAATTTGTTAATGCCCGTCTGACGGGTGGATGACGTCAACATTCTGTCGAGGCGACATCTTTTCCGGTTTCCATCGCCTGAGTCATCGACCGTTAGTCGGTAAAAAGACACTATGATTAAATGATGGCCTACTGACACCTTCTGCTTTTGCAGAACCGGGTCTAGAGTGAAGGCGCAGTACTTGTCCGGTTTTCACGAGAAACCGGCCTGACACCCCGCAATTAGAGAAGCAGCATGGAATGCGCGCAACCCACGCCAGTAGAAGGCGGCTCAACTCTTTTAGTCGTCGATGATTACCCCGAAAACCTGATCAGCATGCGCGCGTTGTTACAGCGCCAGGGCTGGCGGGTCATTACTGCCACCTCGGGTTTCGAGGCCCTTGGCTTGTTACTTGAACACGATATCGACCTGGTGCTGCTGGACGTGCAGATGCCGGACATGGACGGTTATGAAGTGGCGCGCCTGATGCGCGGTAGCCAGCGGACCCGTCTGACGCCGATCATTTTCCTGACCGCCAACGAACAGTCCCAGGATGCCGTGATCAAGGGCTATGCCAGTGGTGCGGTGGATTATCTGTTCAAACCGTTCGACCCGCAGGTTTTTACGCCCAAGATCCAGGCGTTGCTCGAGCACCAGCGTAACCGCCGGGCCTTGCAGCGCCTGAGTCTTGATCTGGAAGCGGCTCGTGCCTTTAATGCGTCGGTGCTGGAAAACGCAGCCGAAGGCATTCTGGTGTTGGGTGAGGACGGTGTGATTCGTTTTTCCAATCCGGCAATGTCGCGGTTGCTCAATGCCACGGTGCAGGAACTGCAAGGCAAGGAGTTTCTGGACTACCTGCAAAAACCGCATATCCCGATCTGGGCCGACTCCGAGTTGCTGGCCGGATACAAACGCGGTGAAACCCTGCGCCTGCACGATGCCCTGCTGCGTACGGCGCCCGGCCAACAGGTGCCAGTGGCCTTGTCCTGCGCGCCATTGCCTGTCGAACAACATGCGATGGTAGTGACCGTGCTGGACATGTCGGTGGTGCGTCATCTGCATCAGCAGCTGGAGTTTCAGGCGGTCACCGATCCGCTGACCGGGTTGCTCAATCGCCGGGGTTTCTACCAGACCGTAGAGAACCTGCTGTTGCGCGGCGAGCGTTCCGACAGTGCATGGGTCTTGATGTATCTGGACCTCGACGGCTTCAAGCGCGTCAATGATTCGCTCGGGCACGATGCCGGCGATCGGGTGCTGCGCTGGGTTTCCGAACAGTTGAAGGCTTGCCTGCGGCCTTTCGACATTCTGGCGCGGATGGGCGGCGACGAGTTCACCGCGTTGCTGGATCTGGAGTTCCCCGAGCAGGCGGCGAAGATTGCCGAGAAGCTCATCGAGCGAGTGTCGATCTGTCAGCAGATCGACGGCCTCGATATCGCTCTGGGTGCCAGCATCGGCATTGCCACGTTCCCTGATTGTGGCGCCAATCTCGACGGGATGATGCGGGCGGCCGACATAGCCATGTACGAAGCCAAGCGTGCCGGTCGCCAGCAATATCGCTTCTACGATCACGACATGAACGGCCGGGCGCGCACGCGGCTGATGCTGGAAGAAAGTGTGCGCACGGCCATCGAGAACCGGGATTTCAATCTGGTGTATCAGCCTCAGGTTGCGATTGCCGACGGGCGGATTCGTGGTTTCGAGGCCTTGTTGCGCTGGCAGCATCCGAGCGTTGGCGATGTCCCTCCGGGGCTGTTTTTGCCATTGCTGGAGGAGGCGCGGCTGATCAGTCGTCTGGGCAGCTGGATTTACCATCGCGGCGCCGGGCAACGCAAAGCCTGGGAGTCCCTGTTTGCCGAGGACCTGGTGCTCGGCGTCAGCTTGAGCAGTACGCAGTTCGGCATGCCCAACCTGGTCGCCGAGTTGCGCCAGGTGCTGGAGCGACATGGCCTGCAACCGCGTCACCTGGAAGTCGAGGTTACGGAAGAGGCCTTGATGCACAACCCTGAAGAAACCCGCAAGCAATTGCGCCTGCTGCACAACCTGGGCGTACGCGTGGCATTGGATGACTTCGGGGCCGGACCCTGCTCCCTGACGCACTTGCGCGACCTGGAACTGGATACCCTCAAGATCGACCGCCATTTGATCGCCCGGTTACCGGATTCGGCAAAGGATGCGGCGCTGGTGCGAAGTGTGATCGACCTGTGCAAGCAGTTCGGGATGTTGGTGATTGCCGAAGGGGTGGAAACCGTCGCTCAGTTTGAATGGCTGCAAGCCAACAGCTGTGAATATGTGCAAGGTTTTCTGGTGGCCCGGCCGATGATGGCCGAAGACACCGGGGTCTTTGTCCAGCCGTTTGACTGGGGCGCGCTGCCCCGCTGAATTCGCTACACTGGCGACCTTTTAGTGACCTGTATTGCCGCCCCGATGACCGTGTTGAAATATCTCCAGGCCTATCCCGCCACCTTGCAGGATCAGGTGCGCCAGCTGATCGCCGACGGTCGGCTGGGCGATTACCTGAACCAGCGTTACCCACAAAAGCACGGGGTGCAGAGCGACAAGGCGCTGTACACCTATGCTCTGGACCTCAAGCAGGAGTACTTGCGTAACGCTCCGGCCATCGACAAGGTGCTGTTCGACAACCGTTTGGACCTGACCCACCGTGCCCTTGGTCTGCACACCACGATTTCACGGGTACAGGGTGGCAAGCTCAAGGCCAAGAAGGAAATCCGCATCGCTTCACTGTTCAAGGAAGCGCCTTGCGAGTTCCTGAAAATGATCGTGGTGCATGAGTTGGCGCACTTCAAGGAATCGGACCACAACAAGGCATTCTACAAACTGTGCGAACACATGCTGCCGGGTTATCACCAGGTGGAATTTGATGTGCGGGTGTACCTGACGTGGCGGGATCTGTAGGAGCTGCCGCAGGCTGCGACCTTTTAAGGAGCATTGGATGGACGTGAGCAAGACCAAGAGCAGCTTCTATCGCCGGTTGTACGTGGCGTACCTGATCGACAGCGGGCTGGCCAGCAGTGTTCCGGCGCTGACCGACGTCACCGGCATGCCCCGGCGCACGGCACAGGACACCATCGCGGCGTTGGCGGATCTGGATATCATTTGTGAGTTCGAGCAGGAAGAGGGCGCGCGCAACCATGCGGGGCGCTATCGGATTCGCGAGTGGGGTGCGATCGATCGCGGGTGGATCGAGCGCAATCTGCGGCAGATCAAGGCGGTGTTGGAGTATCCCTGAGATTTGCGGTGCCTGAGCTGACGCCATCGCGAGCAAGCTCGCTCCCACAGTTGATTTGAGTTGTGAACCCAATCCAGTGTGGGAGCGAGCTTGCTCGCGATAGGGCCTTCAGGGGCGGCGCATCCCGATGTGTGGAATGCCATCCTCGACATATTCCTCACCCGCCACGACAAACCCGTACCGCCCGTAATACCCCTGCAAATGCGCCTGGGCCGAGAGGTAGACCGGCAAACCGGGCCAGTATTTTTCGATCTGTTTGAGTGCCTGTTCCATCAGCTCATGCCCCAGCCCGGCACCGCGTGCCTGGGGTGCAATGATCACCCGCCCGATCACGACGTCGCCGCCCTGTGATTGCGGGTCAAGCAGGCGCAGGTAGGCCACCAGCCGATTACCGTCCCAGGCCATCACGTGGAGTGTGTCACCTTCCAGATCCTGGCCATCGATATCCTGGTAAACGCATTTCTGTTCTACGACGAACACTTCTGCACGCAGCTGCAAAATGGCATACAACTGCTCCTTGCCCAGGTCGCTGTGGTGTTTGCAGATCCAGTCGACTGTCATGGTTTGATTCCTTGAAAACGTCGTTCCGATACTAAGCGCACTCACGCCAGAAGTCTTTATGGCGGAAGAATCTGTGATAAAGGCCAAAATGCCATCATTCATTTTTCGCGCGGATGGCTTCTTTGTGTAATCTGGATCGAAGCGCTGTGCTGTGGCTTCGATGAGCGAATGTTGAGTACCCGGGCCTTGCCGGTACAGGGGGCTTGGGGTTTTGGCTGAAAACACGTCGGGCAAGCCGCCCGCTAAGGATTTTCTGGCATGTCGCGATTGCATCGAGCTTTGGCCTTGATTGGATTGCTGTTGCTGGTTCAGGGGGCGGCAGCAGAAAAACTGCGGTTGGTCGCTGATGCCTGGCCCCCCTTTACCGATTCCACGCTCGTCAACGGTGGTCTGGCGACGGATATTGTCAGTACCGCGCTCGCCAGGGCTGGCTACGCCAGTGATTTCGAACAGGTGCCCTGGGCACGGGCCTTGATGGGATTGGGCGAGGGGCGATACGACGTGCTGGTCAACGCGTGGTACTCGGAGGAGCGGACCAGGCTTGGCCAGTTCTCCGGCGAGTACCTGCTCAATCGCGTGCGCTTTCTCAAGCGCAAAGACGCGTCCATCGAATTCAACAACCTGCAGCAATTGCACACCTATCCGATTGCCGTCGTGCGTGGATATGCCTATTCGCCCTCGTTCGACAACGACGAGTCGTTGCAGAAAGTCCCTGTGCACAGTTTCGCCATGGCGGTACGCATGCTCGCGGCTGACCGGGTCAAGTTGACGCTGGAAGATGAGTTCGTCGCCCGCTACTACCTGGCCCGTGAGTCACCCAAGGTGCGGAACGCCGTGGAGTTCCTGCCCACGCCATTAAGCGAGAACAGCCTGCATATCATGGTCAGCCTGAAGAATCCCGAGCATGCACGGATCGTCGCCGGTTTCGACCGCGAGATAGCGGCGATGAAGGCAGACGGGAGCTATGACAAGTTGATGAAACGGCATGGGATGTGAGTGGGTTGAGCCAGTTTCTGTGTTGTTGCTGATGGCCTCATCGCGAGCAAGCTCGCTCCCACACAAGATTTACGTCGTTCACAAAACCAATGTGGGAGCGAGCTTGCTCGCGATGAGGCCCGCCCAGACACCATAGATCTCAATTCTCACTGGTGTCCTTGATCAGATGCGCCGCCAACGTCCTCAGCGGCCCCAACTGCCGGCAGATCAGCGCCAGTTGCGTCTGCACCAACCGCTGTCCCTCATCGATTTCATCAGGCATCTGTTCCAGTTCATTGGCCAGTGCTTCTTCTTCATCGCTCTGAATTTCAATCGAAGATTTGCTCGCCAACCCTTGGGCGATCTCGTCGATGCTGGCGGCCAGTTTCACTCCGGCCCCTTCGATCAAATGTTCACGCACGTCCGTCGGCAGTTGGGTTTCCCGGTGCGCGCCCAGTCCCGACAGGTAACTGAGTAGTGTGTGTGACAGCACCAGGAAGCGGAAGCCCACATCCGCCTCCTTTCGGAAATGCCCCGGCTCCATCAGCATGTTGGCCAGTGTGGTCGACAGTGCCGCGTCGGCGTTGTGCGCGTTGCGGCGGGCCAGGCGGTAAGCCAGGTCGTCGCTTTTACCCGCAGCGTATTGCTGCATGATCTGGCGCAGGTAAATGCTGTTGCAGGCCAGGGTGTTGGCCAGCACTTTGTTCAGGCGCCGCCCCTGCCAGTCCGGCAGGAACAGGAACACCGCCAGCCCGGCGATCAGGCTGCCGAGCAAGGTATCGAACAAGCGTGGCAGGAACAGTCCGTAACCGTCACCTACCTGGTTGAAGCAGAACAGCACCATCAGGGTGATTGCCGCCGTCGCCAGGGTGTAGCGGGTGGTGCGGTTGGTAAAGAACACCACCCCGGCGGCGATGGCGAAAGAGGACTGGATCAGCGGGTTCGGGAACAGGTCGAACAACGCCCAAGCCAGTGTCAGGCCAATGGCGGTACCGATGATCCGTTGACCGAGTTTGCGGCGAGTGGCGCCGTAGTTCGGTTGGCAGACGAATAGCGTAGTGAGGATGATCCAGTAGCCTTGGGACGGGTGAATCAAATGCACCATGGCGTAGCCAATGCTCAAGGCCAGGGGCAATCGCAGGGCATGGCGGAACAGCAGCGAGGTCGGCGTCAGCTGCGTGCGCAAGCGAAGCCACACGTCCTTGAGGCTGCGCGGCGAACGGTCGAGCAGGCTGCTGTCGGTGGCGTCGGCCAGGGCGTCGGGGTTACTGGCATCGCTGAGCAGGTGGTCGAGGGTGCCGAGGTTGGCCGCCAGTGCCCGCAGTGAACGCAGCAAGCCGCGCCAGGCCGGGTTGCTCTGGATGCGCAGGTGTTCGAGAGAGGCATCCAGGTCGCTCAGAGCCTCGGCGAAACTGGCGTCATAGGTAAACGGCTGGCGCATCTGGATCGATTCGGCCAGTGCCCGGCAGGCCTTGCCTTGCTGGCGCAACAGGCGTTGGCAGCGGAACAGCACGTCGCTGTGGAAGAAGGCGTCGGCCAGGGCGTTGTACGGGTAGTGCGACGAACTGGCACGTTCGTGGATGTCCTGGGCGAGGAAGTACAGTTTGAGGTAGCGGCTGACTTTCGACCCCGGGCGCCCGTTGCCGACCCGGTGCAGGATGATCTCCTTGGCGGCGTTCAGTGCCGCCACCACCCGACCGTTCTGTTGGGCCAACTCCAGGCGCCGCGCCTCCACGTCCATCTGCCGGATCGGCTCGAACAGTGAGGATTTGAGCTTCAGGTAAAAGCCCAGCTCGCGGAACAGCCGCGCCAGGCTCTGCTGCACCGGCTGGTTGGAAAACAGCGCCTGCCACAACACTGACAGCAAGCCGTACCAGGCAGCACCGGCCACCAGCAGCATTGGCTCGTGCCAGACGTCGGTGACCGTACCTCCACGCTGGTCCACGCCGATCATGGTGTAGACCGACAGGATCAACGTCGCCGAGGCAATCGCACCATAGCGCTCGCCGAGGGCGCCGAGCATGGTCAGGCAAAACGCGGCCAGGGCGAAGGCGATGATAAACAGCGGGGGGTAGGGGAAGAGCAGTTCGACGGAGAGGGCGGCGACTGCGAAACACACCAGCGTCACCGCCAATGCGTTGAGACGGCCTTGCCAGCTGTCGTCGGTCTCGGCCAGGGCACTGGCGATGATCCCCAGAAACAACGGGATCAGAAGGCCCATTTCATCCTGATACCAACACAGCGCCATGGTGCCGGTCAGGGCAATGAATACACGCACGCTGTAGCTGAATTTATCCAGCGCCCAAAGGCGGCGCAGAGAGTGGCGGAACGAAGTCGATGACATGAAATGCGAAGGCCTTCCGAGGCAATGACGCTAAATTGAGCCACTAATGACGCCGACGCAATGGCGTCGATCACATCAGACAGCAAAATCTGTTCCTTGTCAGGTACTACAAACTACTGTGGGAGCGAGCTTGCTCGCGATGGCGACCTGTCAGTCAACGTCTCTGTTGAATGTTATGGCCTCATCGCGAGCAAGCTCGCTCCCACAGGGGATGGTGTTGATTTTTGAATCAGACGTACTGCGCAGCTGCGTAACCCGATGCCCACGCCCACTGGAAGTTGAACCCGCCCAGATGCCCGGTCACGTCGAGCACTTCGCCGACGAAGTACAGCCCAGGGCTCTTCAGCGATTCCATGGTCTTTGACGACACTTCATTGGTGTTGACGCCGCCTAGGGTCACCTCGGCGGTGCGATAGCCTTCGGTGCCCGCCGGCACGACTTTCCAGCTCGCCAGTTTTTCCGCGATATCGGCCAGTTCCGCGTGGGTGTACTGCTTCATCGGTTTGGAGACGAACCAGTTGTCCGCCAGCAGGTTGGCCATCTTCTTGGTGAAGATCTCCCCGAGCAGGGTTTTCAGCTCGCTGTTGGGACGTTCGGCCTGTTGCTGTTGCAGCCAGTTCGGTACGTCGTGATCTGGCAGAAGGTTGATCTCGACGGTATCGCCGGATTCCCAGAACGACGAGATCTGCAAAATCGCCGGACCGCTGAGGCCGCGGTGGGTGAACAGGATGTTCTCGCGGAAGCTCTGGTCGTTGCAGCTCACCAGGCAATCCACCGACGTGCCGGACAACTCGGTGCACAAGGCTTTGAGCTGATCGGTAATGGTGAACGGCACCAGGCCGGCGCGGGTCGGCAGCAGTTCGTGGCCGAACTGCTTGGCCACTTGATAGCCGAAACCGGTGGCGCCCAGGGTCGGGATCGACAGGCCGCCGGTGGCGATCACCAGGGATTCGCAGGTGATTTGGTCAAGCGTCGTGTCCAGCAAGTAGCCTTTTTCAAGTCTCTCAATGGTCTGGATCGAAGTGTCCAGGTGCAGACTGACGCCGACCTGATCGCACTCGTTGAGCAGCATTTCGAGAATGTCACTGGATTTGTTATCGCAGAACAATTGGCCGAGTTTTTTCTCGTGGTACGGCACGCCATGCTTGGCCACCATGCCAATGAAATCCCACTGGGTATAGCGGGCCAGAGCGGATTTACAGAAGTGCGCGTTTTGCGAGAGGAAATTGCCTGGCTCGGTGTACATGTTGGTGAAATTGCAGCGGCCACCGCCCGACATCAGGATTTTCTTGCCGGCCTTGTTGGCATGGTCGAGCAGCAACACCTTGCGCCCGCGCCCGGCGGCGGTCAGTGCACACATCAACCCTGCGGCGCCAGCGCCAATGATCACGACTTCGGTAGAGCGCAAAACGGTGTCCTCACAAAAAACTATTGCGGTCCCTGTAGGAGCGAGCTTGCTCGCGATGGGCGTGAACGATAACGCTGGCAGTCTGGCTCACCGCGGTGAGCTCAGGGTTTTCGCGAGCATGCTCGCTCCTACAGGGGGGCGTGTTGTTACAGGATGCGCACGCGCAACGAACGGCCCTTGATCTTGCCGTCGTTCAAACGCTGCAAGGCCTGCTTGGCGACGCCGCGCTCCACAGCCACGTAGGCCTGGAAGTCGAAAATCGCGATCTTGCCGACCTGGGCACCGGGGATGCCGGCGTCACCGGTCAGTGCGCCAAGAATGTCGCCCGGACGAACCTTGTCCTTACGGCCGCCAGCGATGCACAGGGTGCTCATCTGCGGCAACAGCGGACCACCACCCTTGGAGGTGAGGTTGTCCACCTGATCCCAGGTCAATGGTGTCTTCTGCAATTGCTCGATAGCCTGGGCGCGCTGTGCTTCGGACGGCGCCACCAGGCTGATCGCGAGGCCTTTCTCACCGGCGCGGCCAGTACGGCCGACGCGGTGGATATGGATTTCCGAATCACGGGCCAGCTCGACGTTGATCACCATGTCCAGCGAGTCGATGTCGAGGCCGCGGGCGGCGACGTCAGTAGCCACCAGTACCGACGTACTGCGGTTGGCGAACATCGCCAGCACCTGGTCGCGGTCACGCTGTTCCAGATCGCCGTGCAGGCCGACGGCGGAAATGCCTTTGGCGGTCAGGTGATCGACGGTTTCCTGAACCTGTTGCTTGGTGAAGCAGAAGGCTACGCAGGACGCCGGGCGGAAGTGACCAAGCACCTTGGTCACCGCACTCATGCGATCGTCCGGGGAAATTTCGTAGAAGCGCTGCTCGATCTGCGTGTCGTCGTGGAACGCTTCGGCCTTGACCTGCTGCGGGTTGCGCATGAATTTCGAGGCCAGCTGCTTGATGCCGACCGGGTAGGTGGCGGAGAACAGCAGGGTTTGGCGACGCTCCGGAGCCTGCATGATGATTTCTTCGATGGAATCGTAGAAACCCATGTCGAGCATGCGGTCGGCTTCGTCGAGGATCAGCGTGTTGAGGCCGTGGAGCACCAGCGAACCCTTGCGCAGGTGCTGTTGAATACGCCCCGGGGTGCCGACGATGATGTGCGCGCCGTGTTCCAGCGAAGCGATCTGCGGGCCGAGGGACACGCCGCCACACAGGGTCAGGACCTTGATGTTGTCTTCGGCACGGGCCAGGCGACGGATTTCCTTGGCGACCTGGTCAGCCAGTTCGCGGGTCGGGCACAGGATCAGCGCCTGGCAACCGAAGTAGCGTGGATTGATCGGGTTCAGCAGGCCGATGCCGAACGCGGCGGTCTTGCCGCTGCCGGTCTTGGCCTGGGCGATCAGGTCCATCCCCTTGAGGATCACCGGCAAGCTTTGCGCCTGGATCGGCGTCATCTGGGCATAACCGAGGGAGTCGAGGTTAGCCAGCATGGCGGCGGACAGCGGCAAAGTATTAAATTCGGTGGCGATGGTGGTCACGGGACTGGCCTGCAAAACAAAATGTCGCGCAGTGTACCAGTCCGATGGCCATTCGCCCTAAGGCTCTATGTGTTCTTCCGGACGTTTGACTCGCCGTCCGTCATTCTTTGACAGTTGCGAGAAGATCGTTGCGGCCAGCATCGCCATGATTCCCACGGTCACGAAGGTCAATTGGAATGCCCCCAGAACCGTGTCCACGCCATCATTACCAATCTCCGCCGTAAAGCCACCGAGCAGCGCGCCCGCACACGCAACCCCCAGGCTCAGGGACAATTGCGCGACCACCGACAGCAGGCTGTTGCCGCTGCTGGCGCTGGCATCGTCGAGGTCGATCAGGGTCACGGTGTTCATTGCGGTGAACTGCAAGGAGTTGATCGCGCCAAGGATCGCCAGCTGGCACAGCAGCAGCCAGTACGGCGTCTGCTCGCTGACCAGGCCCATGCTCGCCAGCATGATCCCCAGCGCCAGGGTGTTGCCGGTGAGCACGATGCGATAACCCAGGCGTTCGATCAGTGGCCGCGCGACCCACTTGGCGATCATCGCTGCTGCCGCCAGCGGCAGCATGCTCATCCCGGCCTGGGACGGCGAGTAACCCAGCGCCACTTGCAGCAACAACGGCACCAGAAAGGGCAGGGCGCCGCTGCCGAGGCGGGCGAACAGGTTGCCGAGAATGCCCACGGCAAAGGTCCGGGTCTTGAACAGCGACGGCGCAAACAACGGATTCTCGACATGCCCGGCGCGCAGCCAGTACGCCGCCAGGCAAGCCATGCCGCCGAACAGCAGCAACATCACCCGCAGGTGCGGCAGGTGCAATTCGCCCAGGCCTTCCATGGCGATGGTGATCAGAATCATCGCCGCGCCGAACAGCACGAAGCCCAGGCTATCGAAACGGGTGCGCTCGGAACCGCGCAGGTCCGGGATGAATTTCCACACGGCGTAGCAACCAACCAGCCCCACCGGCAGGTTGATCAGGAATATCCAGTGCCAGGTCAGGTATTGCACCATCCAGCCACCCATGGTCGGGCCGATCAACGGGCCGAGCAGCCCGGGAATGGTGATGAAACCCATGATCCGCACCAGCTCCGAGCGCGGGTAGGCCCGCAACACCACCAGCCGCCCGACCGGCAGCATCAGCGCGCCGCCCAAGCCCTGGATCACTCGGGAGCCGATTAACTGGGTCAGGTTGATCGACAATGCGCAGAGCAGCGAGCCGAGGCTGAACAGCAAAATCGCACTGAAGAAGATTTTCCTGGTGCCGAAGCGATCAGCGATCCAGCCGGATGCGGGAATCAGCAAGGCGACCGTGAGCATGTAGGCGATGATCACACCTTGCATGCGCAGTGGATCTTCGGCCAGGTCCCGGGCCATGGCGGGCAGGGCGGTGTTGAGGATCGTCCCGTCGAGGGACTGCATGAAAAACGCGATGGCGACGACCCACGGCACCCAGCGGGCGGTGACGGCGTCGAGAGGCGGGCGGTTGGGCATGGGATCTCTTGTCCGTGTGAGCTTTATACCGTTCCTGTAGGAGCGAGCTTGCTCGCGATGAATGTAGAGACGGCGCATTTTTCCATGTAGCACGCGTCATCGTTCACGACCATCGCGAGCAAGCTCGCTCCTACAGGGGTATGCGTGTTTACAGTGTCAGGGTCAACCGGCTCACGAGCGCCCCCGGCAACAGCGACGAAGCCGTCGCCCGCTGGCTATATGTACTCGCCGACAGCAACAACTCCCGCTCAGCGGTCAACGCTTCCAGTTGCGAACCGAGCAGGCTGAAAGCACTGTCATCAAAACGCATGGTGCTGACCGGTGCCTGAATCACGCCGTTTTCGACCCAGAACGTGGCAAACCGGGTCATGCCGGTCAGGCGTGCGGCCGGTTGATCCGAGAAGTTCAGGTACCACAGGTTGCTGATGTACAACCCGGTGCCCAGTTGCTTGAGGATGTCCGCGTCAGGCAATGCCCCGGCTTTCATGTTCAGCGCGCTCGGTGATTCACCACCGCTGGCGCCGTTGGCAGTCAAACCGTATTCCGCCGCGCTGCGCGAGCTGACCAGTTGTGCCCCGGCCTTGCCGTCCACGATCAACCCCAGGTCGCTGCGTGGATAACCTTCATCGGAAAACGCCGGGCTCAGCGAGCCGCTGACTTTTTCATTCAGCGAGACCAGCGGGCTGAAAGCGCTGTCGCCACCGTAGAGCTTTTGCAGCGGGCTGCTTTTGCTGGCAATCGACTGTGCCGAGAAACCACCCCAGCACAGCATGCCCATGATTTCTTCCAGCGCCGCCGGTGCCAGGTAAGCGCGGTATTGGCCGGGCGCCAAAGTGCGTAGCGGCCGGCCCAGAAATTCAAGCTGCTCGCGGGCTTGCCGGAAGCGTTTGGCAAAGCCTTCGCTGCTCCAGTCGTGCCCTGCGTAGCTGGCTTTCACGGCCTGGCCGTTCTCGTGGAACAGGCTGAAGTCGAAATTGAAACTGTTGGCCTGATGCCAGCCGAAGGCACCCGAAGAACTGGCAAAGCCTCGGCTGATCGGTCCGGCAGCGTAGAAACCGACAAGATCCAGGCCATCGGCAGCCTGGGTGATTTGTGCGACCACCTGTTCGGTGTCCGGCAGTGGATGCGACTGCACGTTGTTGCTCTGCCAGCCATTGTGGTTGAGCAGCAGATAAGGATCCGGAGGCAGCAGCGGCAAGGTTTCCCGCAGCTGTTGCAGGCCTTCGGTCAAACGTCGCAGATCAACCTGAGGGTCGCCGGCGAGGGTGATGTTCAGGTCGGCGTGGCGGCCTTCGTTGATCAGCTTCAGGCCGATACTCGCCTGTTGCACCTGACCGGCCTGACGCACCTTGGCGTGGTTGAAACGCACGAAGGCCGACGACTCGGCGGCGTAGCTGAGAGTGAACTGCTCGGGCTCGCGCAGGGCTGCACGCAGGCTATTGACCAGCGCCTTGAACGACGCGGACTGGCTGTTTGAAGGATTCATCAGGCGTCTCCTCCGAATACATCAACGTTGCTGAACACACAGGCCGGTGACGCGTGGCCGACGCGGATCACCTGGTTCGGTTCGCCCTTGCCGCAGTTTGGTGTGCCGAGGACCTTGAGGGTGCCGGCATCGCCGACGGCGCTGAGGCTTTTCCAGAACTGCGCGGAGATGCCCCTATAGTTGGGATTTTTCACCACGCCCTTGAGTTCGCCGTTTTCGATCAGTTGGCCCCATTCGCAGCCGAACTGGAATTTGTTGCGTGCATCGTCGATCGACCACGAACGGTTGGTCGACATCAGCACGCCGTGTTCGATGCCACCGATCAGTTGTTCGATGGACTGATCGCCGGGCTCGATATTGAGGTTGGCCATGCGGTCGATGGGGGGGCGGTTCCAGCCGCAGGCACGGCTGTTGGCGACGCCGTCCATGCCGGCACGGAATTGCGAAAGCGCGCCGCCCAGCGGACGCAGCAACAAGCCTTCGCGGATCAGGAACTGTTTGCTGGCGGGCGTACCGTCGTCGTCATGAGCGTAACTGGCGAGTTCTTCGGGGATATCGGGATCGAAGGTCACGTTGAGCAGGCCGGAACCGTATTGCAGGCGGCCGAAATCGCTGGCTTTGACGAAACTGGTGCCGGCGTAATTGCGCTCGTCACCGAGGATGCGGTCCAGCTCCAGCGGATGGCCGATGGACTCGTGGATTTGCAGCATCATCTGGTCGGGCATCAGCAGCAGGTCGCGCTTGCCTTGCGGGGTGTTTGGCGCCAGGAGCAATTGCAAGGCCTGATCGGCCACCTGGGCACCGGCACCGATCAGCCCGCAGCGGCTGATGACGTCCGCCGCGCCTTGCTGGCCGAAGTTCTCGCGGCCAAGGCTGCGGGTCTGGCTGTCGTTGCCGTCGTAGGCCGTGACGTCCAGGCCGGGGTACACAAAGCGTTGGGCCTGGCGCAGTTCGGCACCGGCGCTGTTGAGGTAGATCTGCTCGACGTGGGTGATACCCAGGCTGACCTGCCAGTTCACCAGGCGCTCGTCCTTGGGCACGGCGGCCGACTCGGTGCCAAGCAGTTGGAAGCAGTCGCTCAGGGACGGGAAGGCCTGGTTGAGGTTGGGTGAAAAGTAATCGGCGCGGTCGCTGGAAACAGCCTGCTCGCGCAGGTCCAGCAAGGCGTGGGGCTTGAGTCGACGGGCCTGGAATTCGGCGCGTTCGAGGGCGGCTTGCAGGCCCTGTTGCGACAGGTCGTTAGTGGCCGCATAGGCCTCGACGCCATTGACCCGCACGGTCAGCATCGCCCCTTCGTCGCGGCTCAGGCTCGGTGGTTCGGCGACGTTCTTGCGCACCGACAGGTACTGCCCGGATTCGCGCACATAACGCAGGGAAAAGAATTCAGCACCCGTGCGCAAGGCAGCGAAGCGCTGCTTGAGCTGGGGGTAGAAATCGAACATTCGTGAACCTCCTGGGTATGGAGTGGCGGCGCAGCGGTGTTGCGAGGGGAAGATGTGAGACGTTTGCGTGGCGCTAGATTAGGCCTGCAAGGGGGGAGGATCAAGGGAGGAGCGGTGTAGGGAGGGATTATCGGGTTCGGCGGGAAGATGTGTGTTGGTTGTCAGGGCCCCATCGCGAGCTTGCTCGCGATGGGGCGTGACGCGGTGTAATGCCTTACGCCGTCTGGCTCACTTCACGCATAGGCTTGCCCTTTACCGGCGCATCACCGGCCACATAGTAGGCGGCCTTGCTGCGCGGCAACGGCTGGCGGCCACGGATCTTGTCGGCGATTTTCTCGGCCATCATGATCGTCGGTGCATTGAGGTTGCCGGTGGTGATGATCGGCATGATCGACGCATCGACCACACGCAGGCCTTGCATGCCATGCACGCGGCCTTCGCCATCGACTACCGCCATTTCGTCGGTGCCCATCTTGCACGAGCAGGACGGGTGAAACGCGGTTTCGGCGTGTTCGCGGATGAACTTGTCCAGTTGCTCGTCGGTTTGCACCTCGATGCCCGGGCTGATCTCGCGACCGCGGAAGGCGTCCAGTGCAGGTTGCTGCATGATTTCCCGGGTCAGGCGGATGCCGTCGCGGAATTCTTGCCAGTCCTGCTCGGTGGCCATGTAGTTGAACAGGATGCTCGGGTGCTGGCGCGGGTCCTTGGACTTGACCTGGATGCGACCACGGCTAGGCGAGCGCATGGAGCCCATGTGCGCCTGGAAGCCGTGCTCTTTCACACCGTTGCTGCCGTTGTAGTTAATCGCTACCGGCAGGAAGTGGTACTGGATGTTCGGCCATTCGAACTCCGGACGGGTACGGATGAAACCGCCGGCTTCGAACTGGTTGCTGGCGCCGATGCCGGTGCCGTTGAACAGCCACTCGGCACCGATGGCCGGCTGGTTGTACCAGAGCAGCGACGGGTACAGCGAGACCGGTTGGGTGCAAGCGTATTGCAGGTACAGCTCAAGGTGATCCTGCAGGTTTTCACCAACGCCCGGCAGGTCGTGGACCACCGGAATGTCGAGTTTGTTCAGCAGTTCGGCCGGGCCGACGCCGGAGCGTTGCAGGATCTGCGGCGAAGCGATGGCGCCGGAGCACAGCAGCACTTCCTTGCGCGCCTTGACCTCAACGCGTTCTTCGGCAGCGCCGACCAGATAGCGCACGCCGACTGCACGCTTGCCTTCGAACAGGATCTTGTCGGTCAGGGCGTGGGTGACGATGGTCAGGGTCGAACGCTTCTTGGCGACGTCCAGGTAGCCGCGGGCGGTGGAGGCACGACGACCTTTCGGCGTCACGGTGCGGTCCATCGGGCCGAAGCCTTCCTGCTGGTAGCCGTTCAAGTCTTCGGTGCGCGGGTAACCGGCCTGCACGCCGGCTTCAACCATGGCGTGGAACAGCGGGTTGTTGCCGGCTTTCGGCGTGGTCACGCTGACCGGGCCGTCGCCACCGTGGTAGTCGTTAGGGCCGATGTCGCGGGTTTCCGCTTTACGGAAATACGGCAGGCAGTCCAGGTACGACCAGTCCTCAAGGCCTGGCAATTTTGCCCAGCCGTCGTAGTCCATGGCGTTGCCGCGGATGTAGCACATGCCGTTGATCAGCGAGGAACCGCCCAGGCCCTTGCCGCGACCGCACTCCATGCGACGACCGTCCATGTGTGGTTCCGGATCGGTTTCGTAGGCCCAGTTGTAGCGACGGCCTTGCAGCGGGAACGCCAGGGCGGCCGGCATCTGCGTGCGGAAGTCCATGCGGTAGTCGGGGCCGCCGGCTTCGAGCAGCAGGACGGTGACGCCTGCGTCTTCGGTCAGACGGGTCGCCAGGGTGTTACCGGCAGAGCCGGCACCGATGATGATGTAGTCGAATTCTTGGGACATTGAATGCACCCTCTTTGAAAATGGTCAGGCGAGTGCTTCGCACTCGATCGCGGGCAAGCCACGCTCCCACAGGATCGGGGTGACCACAGATTTGGTGGTCGACACCAAACCTGTGGGAGCTGGCTTGCCTGCGATAGCGGTCTCGCAGGCGAAGAGAATGTCGCCTTAGAACACCGAGACGTAATCGCCCAGCTCGACCTGTACCGATTTGATGCGGGTGAAGTTGTTCAGCGAACTGATGCCGTTCTCACGGCCGACACCCGACTGCTTGTAGCCACCGACCGGCATCTTCGCGTCGGATTCGCCCCAGGCGTTGATCCAGCAGATACCGGCTTCCAGCTGATGAATCACGCGGTGGGCGCGGTTCAGGTCCTTGGTGACGATACCGGCGGCCAGGCCGAAGTCGGTGTCGTTGGCGCGGCGGATCACTTCTTCTTCGGTTTCGTAGGAGAGGATCGCCATCACCGGGCCAAAGATTTCTTCGCGGACGATGGTCATGTCGTCGGTGCAGTCGGTGAACACGGTCGGCGCCACGAACGCACCCTTGGCGAATTCACCGTCGGTCAGGCGCTCACCGCCGCACAGCAGGCGGGCACCTTCTTCCTTGCCCTTGGCGATGTAGCCCAGCACGCTTTCCATGTGCGCAAAGCTGACCAGCGGACCGAAGTTGGTGTTTTCGTCTTCCGGGTTGCCGATGCGGATGCGCGCAACGCGCTCAGCGATCTTGGCTTCGAAAGCGGCCTTCAGGTGAGCCGGTACGAACACGCGAGTGCCGTTGGTGCAAACCTGGCCGGAGCTGTAGAAGTTGGCCATCATCGCGGTGTCGGCGGCGCGATCGAGGTCGGCGTCGTCGCAGATGATCAGCGGCGACTTGCCACCCAGTTCCATGGTCACGTCCTTGAGCGAAGAGCTCGAAGCGCTGGCCATGACTTTCTTGCCGGTATCGGTGCCGCCGGTGAACGAGACTTTCTCGATGCGCGGGTGTTCGGTCAGCCAGGTGCCGACTTCACGGCCGCTGCCGGTCAGGACGTTGAACACGCCATTTGGTACGCCGGCTTCGGTGTAGATCTCGGCCAGTTTCAGGGTGGTCAGCGAGGTGACTTCGCTTGGCTTGAAGATCATCGCGTTACCGGCCGCCAGGGCTGGTGCGGATTTCCACAGGGCGATCTGGATCGGGTAGTTCCACGCGCCGATACCGGCCACAACGCCCAGCGGCTCGCGACGGGTGTAGACGAACGAAGTGGTGCGCAGCGGAATCTGCTCGCCTTCGATGGCCGGTACCAGGCCTGCGTAGTACTCCAGCACGTCAGCGCCGGTGACGATGTCGACGTAGCGGGTTTCGGAGTAGGCCTTGCCGGTGTCCAGGGTTTCCAGGGCGGCCAGTTCGTCGTTGCGCTCGCGCAGGATTTCCACGGCACGACGCAGGATGCGCGAACGCTCCATGGCGGTCATGGCGGCCCAGATTTTCTGGCCTTTTTCGGCGCTGACGACGGCGCGTTCGACGTCTTCCTTGGTAGCACGTTGCACTTTTGCGAGGACTTCACCGTTAGCCGGGTTGATGGCTTCGAAAGTGGCGTCGCTGCTGGCGTCGCTGTACGCGCCATCGATGTAGAGTTTTTGCAGTTCGAAACGGGCCATAAAGTCCTCGCAAGAGCATTAAGTGGCTGGCGCGGTTCGGTGGTTGAGCGTTTATGTGTGCTCTAACTCACCCGCTTGGCCAGTTGGGTATCCATGTATTCGTAAGCAATCTGTTGCGCCTGCTCGGTGTCGAAAGCATCTCCCGACAACGCGCCGCGCAACCACAGGCCGTCGATCAACGCTGCCAGGCCTCGGGCGGCACTGCGCGCATCATTGAGCGGCAGCACGCGGCGAAACTGGCAGCACAGGTTGGAATACAGACGGTGATCGTTGATCCGCTGCAACCTGTGCAAAGACGGCTGGTGCATGCTGGTGGCCCAGAAGGCCAGCCAGGTTTTCATTGCCGGGCCATTGACCTGGCTGGCGTCGAAGTTGCCTTCGATGATCACCTGCAGATGAGCCCTCGGGCTGTCATCTGTCAGCGCCTGTCGGCGCAGGGTGACGTTCTCGCTCAGGACAGTCATCAGGTACCCCATGGTGGCGGCGATCAGGCCATTCTTGTCCTGAAAGTAGTGACTGATGATGCCATTCGAGACACCGGCCAAACGGGCGATCAGCGCAATGCTGGCGTCCCCCATTCCGACCTGATCGACGGCCTGCAAAGTGGCTTCGATCAATTGCTGGCGGCGGATGGGTTGCATACCGACCTTGGGCATCTTGCACATCTCCTTAGGCCTTCCGGTGGACGTATGACGGCTACCGGGTTGAAGGCCAGTCTATTTTGTTTTGATTGAACGTTCAATCAACAAAGAATAAGATCTGCGACAAATCGTCGCTGCCTACAGATTTTTCCTACATGTAGCGGCGGAAAAAACGACTTCCGAAACTGCTCGAAACCTACGCGCTGCGGCGCTCCAGGGGTTTCGGGCTTTTTTCGGGCTGTCTTTATATCACCCACCGGTCGGCTGCCCACTAACCGATTGGTCGGGTAACTCGTTTGTCTTGCGTTCTTCTCTCGCACTGCCCGGAGCATCTGTGCCATGAGTTCTGCCTCGCTAATAAAGACCCCACCCGAGAAGGTGACGGTCAACGGTTGGGTGTTCTACACCTCTACCGCGTTGATTCTGTTGTTGACCGCCATTCTGATCATCGCCCCGCAAGAGGCCGGCAGAATGCTGGGTACGGCGCAAGCCTGGTTGTCCCGCAGCTTCGGCTGGTACTACATGGTGGTGATCGCCGCCTACCTGCTTTTTGTCGTTGGTCTGGCGTTTTCGTCCTACGGCAAATTGAAACTGGGCAGCAAGGACGACACCCCGGACTTCAGCTACGGTGCCTGGGCGGGGATGCTGTTCTCCTCGGGTATCGGTATTTCGCTGCTGTACTTCGGCGCGTCCGAGCCGCTGGACCATTACTTCAACCCACCGGAAGGCGTGGCTGGCAGCAACCTGGCGGCCCGTCAGGCGGTGCAACTGACCTTCCTGCACTGGGGCTTGCATGGCTGGGCGATCTACGCGCTGGTCGGCCTGGCCGTGGCGTACTTTGCCTACCGGCACAACCAGCCGCTGGCGTTGCGTTCGGCGTTGTATCCGCTGGTGGGAGAGCGTTGGGTCAAGGGCGCGGCCGGGCACGCGGTGGACGGCTTCGGCATGTTCGTGACCCTGCTGGGGCTGGTGACGAACCTGGGGATCGGTTCGCTGCAAGTGTCGTCGGGGCTGGAAAACCTGTTCGGCATGGAGCACAGCAACACCAACCTGCTGATCGTGATCATCGTGATGAGCACCGTGGCGACCATCGCTGCCGTGTCGGGCGTGGAAAACGGCATCCGCCGTCTGTCCAACCTCAACATCGTGCTGTTCAGCGGCCTGCTGATTTTCGTCCTGTTGTTCGGCCCGACCTTGCACCTGCTCAACGGTTTCGTACAGAACGTCGGTGACTACCTGAACGGCGTGGTGCTGAAGACTTTCGATCTGTATGTGTACGAAGGCGACAGTGAGAAGTCCGACCGCTGGCTGGGCCTGTGGACCCTGTTCTATTGGGCCTGGTGGATTTCCTGGGCGCCATTCGTGGGCATGTTCATCGCGCGTATTTCCCGTGGTCGCACCGTGCGCGAACTGGTGGCCGGCGTGCTGCTGATTCCGCTGGGCTTCACCCTGGCGTGGCTGTCGATCTTCGGTAACTCTGCCCTGGACCTGGTGATGAACCATGGGGCGGTGGAGCTCGGGAAGACGGCGCTGGAACAGCCGTCCATGGCGATCTACCAGTTGCTTGAGCATTACCCGGCGTCGAAGGTTGTGATCGGCGTGTCGATCTTTGTCGGTTTCGTGCTGTTCCTGACCCCGGCGGACTCCGGCGCGGTGATGATGGCCAACCTTTCGTGCAAGGGCGGCAATGTCGATGAAGACGCGCCGCACTGGTTACGGATCTTCTGGTCGGCGGTGATCACCCTGGTGACCATCGGCCTGCTGTTCGCCGGCAACTTCGAAGCCATGCAAACCATGGTGGTGCTGGCCGGTCTGCCGTTCTCGGTGGTGCTGGTGTTCTTCATGTTCGGCTTGCACAAGGCCATGCGCCAGGACGTGCAGATCGAACAGGAGCAAGCGGAGCTGGCGGCACGTGGTCGCCGTGGTTTCACTGAGCGCTTGACCCAGCTGGACCTGCAACCGAGCCAGTCGGTGGTGCAGCGCTTCATGGACAAGCACGTGACTCCGGCGCTGGAAGATGCGACGGCGCAAATGCGTGCTCAAGGTCTGGAGGTTCAGACGCTGCTGGGCAAGTCCAAGCGTTGCATGGGCGTACGGGTCGAGATGGAAGAGGGCAACCCGTTTGTCTACGAAGTCAGCCTGGATGGCTACCTGGCCACGCCAACCGAATCGGCTCAATCCGATGAGGCGCGTCAGCGTTATTACCGCGCCGAGGTGTATCTGCACAACGGCAGCCAGGACTACGACTTGATGGGCTTCACCCAGGATCAGATCACCCGTGACGTGCTCGATCAGTTTGAAAGCCATCGGCAGCTCCTTGGCCGGGTTTATAGCTAAGGTGTGAGGAACTGCGGTGCAGTGAATGCTCCGCAATCCCCTGTGGGAGCGAGCTTGCTCGCGATAGCGGAGGGACAGTCAACACTCATGTTGAATGTTAAGCCCTCATCGCGAGCAAGCTCGCTCCCACAGGTTGTTCTCCGTCCATGTGAGAACGGGCTTGCCCGCGATGGGGTCATCAGCCGCAAAGCTGCATCACCCGATATCCCCACAAACAAAAACGCCGCGATACTCTCGCGGCGTTTTTGCATCTGTTGCCTTACCCCAGGTTCTTGCCGAGCAGTGCGTGATACAGCTCGCTGTCGCCAAGAATCCCCACTACATGGTTGTTATCGTGCAGCACCAGTTTGTTGCCGGTCTGATAACGAATCTGCAGCGCATCGCGCATGCCGATGTTCGAGTCCACCAGGGTTGGTCGACGACCCAGACCTTCAACAGCTTGACCTGGTACCCAGTTCTGCAGATCCAGAGCAGAACCGTTTTGACGCGCACCTTTGATCGTGTTGCCTTCCGCCAGGTCCAGCCACGAATCGCCGCCCGGATCGAGGCATACCGAACCGTTGATGCGTTTGCAGTTGTCCAGGGTGCGCATCAGGCTGCGACCGCACAGTACGTTCAGCGGGTTGGTGTGGGCCACGAAGGTCCGCACGTAGTCGTCCGCCGGGTTCAGCACGATCTCTTCCGGCACACTGTACTGGATGATCCGGCCGTCTTTCATGATCGCGATACGGCTGCCAAGTTTCAGGGCTTCATCGAGGTCGTGGCTTACGAATACGATGGTCTTGCTCAGCTTGCGTTGCAGTTCCAACAGCTCGTCTTGCAGGCCCTGGCGGATCAGTGGGTCGAGCGCCGAGAACGGTTCGTCCATCAACAGAATGTCGGCGTCCATCGCCAACGCACGGGCCAGGCCCACGCGTTGTTGCATACCACCGGATAGCTCGTTGGGTTTCTTGTTGCGCCACTGGGTCAGGCCCACCAGCTCCAGCTTGTCGTCCACCAGCTTGCGGCGTTCCTTCTCGGGACGACCCTGCATCTCCAGACCGAAGCTGATGTTCTCGCGAACGGTCAGCCAGGGCATCAGGGCGAACTTCTGGAACACCATCGCAATGCGCTTGGTGCGCATCATTTTCAGTTCTGCCGGGGTGCAGGAGGCAATGTCGATCTGCTTGCCTTCGTGCTCGACGAACAGCTTGCCGCGGCTGACGGTGTTGAGGCCGTTGATGCAACGCAACAGGCTGGATTTACCGGAGCCGGACAGGCCCATCAGTACGCAGATCTCACCTTTTTCGATGTCCAGGCTGGCTTTTTCAACACCAACAATCTGCCCGGTCTTTTTCAGGATCTCGTTACGGGTCATGCCTTGATCCAGCAGCTTGAGTGCCTCGCGTGGATCCTTGGAGAAGATAACGTCAACGTTATCGAAGCGAATAATGCTCATGCGTCACCCCCTACTTTGGCGTCGGGTTGTTTGCAGATACGGTCGAGCATGATCGCCAGCAGTACGATCGCCAGACCTGCTTCGAAGCCCAGGGCGATATCAGCGGTATTCAGTGCGTTGACCACGGGTTTGCCTAAGCCGTCGGCGCCAACCAGTGCCGCGATCACCACCATCGACAACGACAGCATGATGCACTGGGTGATGCCGGCCGCGATGCTTGGCATGGCATGAGGCAGTTCAATTCGCGAGAGCAATTGACGGCGCGAGCAGCCAAAGGCCTTGCCGGCGTCCATCAATTCTTCCGGGACATCGCGGATACCCAGGTAGGTCAGGCGGATGGGCGCGGCAATCGCGAACACCACCGTGGAGATCAGACCCGGGACCACACCCAGCCCGAAGAGGGTCAGGGTAGGAATGAGGTACACGAACGTCGGTACGGTCTGCATCAGATCGAGTACCGGACGCATTAAAGTATAGAACATCGGTTTGTGCGCGGCGACGATGCCCAGCGGCACGCCGATGACCACGCAGACCAGGGTGGCAAACATCACCTGGGCGAGGGTTTCCATGGTCTCCTGCCAGTACCCCAGATTGAGGATCAGCAGAAAGGAGGCAACGACAAACGCTGTCAGGCCCCATTTACGTTGAATGAAGTGTGCCAGTAGTGCGATTACGCCGATCAGTACCAGCGGGTTGAACCAGGTCAGCGCAAACGTCACGCCGTGGATCATCGTTTCCAGTGACACGGCGATGGCGTCGAAGGTGTTGGCGCCGTGTTGCGTCAACCATTCAACGAAGCCCGCGATGTACTGGCCTAAGGGGATTTTCTGATCAATCAGCATGGTAGTGAACGTCCGCATGCAAGGAAATAAACAGCCCGGACGGCCGAGGCCGCCCGGCATAAGCGATTACTTGGCCAGTTTGGCTTTCACGGCCTCCAGGCCTGGTTTACCGTCAATGGTGGTCACGCCAGCGAGCCAGGTATCGAGCACCTGTGGATTGTTTTTCAGCCAGGCCTTGGCGGCCGCGTCAGGCTTCATCTTGTCGTCCAGGATGTTGCCCATCAGTTCGCTTTCCATGTCGACGGTGAACTCCAGGTTTTTCAGCAACTGACCAACGTTGCTGCACTCCTGCGCGTAACCCTTGCGGGTGTTGGTCGCCACGGTGGCGGCACCGAAGTCGGGGCCGAAGAAGTCATCGCCACCGGTCAGGTATTGAATTTTGAAGCGCTTGTTCATCGGGTGCGGCGCCCAGCCGAGGAACACCACGGCGGTGTCGCGTTTCTGTGCGCGGTCGACCTGCGACAGCATGCCTGCTTCGGAGGATTCGACGACTTTGAAACCGGCGGTCTTCAGGCCGAAGGCATCCTTGTCGATCATGCTCTGGATCAGACGATTACCGTCGTTGCCAGGCTCGATGCCGTAGATCTTGCCGTCGAGTTCTTTCTTGAATTTGGCGATGTCGGCGAAGTCATGCAGGCCTTTGTCGTACAGCGCCTGAGGGACGGCGAGGGTGTACTTGGCGCCCTTGAGGTTGGTGCGTACGGTTTCCACGGTGCCGGCATCGCGGTAGGCCTTGATGTCGTTTTCCATGGTCGGCATCCAGTTGCCCAGAAACACGTCCATGTTCTTGCCGTCGGCCAGGGACTTGTAGGTCACGGGCACGGAAATCATGGTGGTCTTGGTCTTGTAGCCGAGGGCGTTGAGCACGACGCTGGTGGTCGCGGTAGTGGCGGTGATGTCGGTCCAGCCGACATCGGAGAAGTTTACGGTACTGCACTGCGCCGGTTCTGCGGCTTGCGCCAGAACCGGCAGACTAAGCATGGCGGCCAACAACAACGACGGGGAACCTTTCATGGATGGACTCCTTGGTGTTTTTTTTGGCAGTGTTCCGACTGGACCACCGCACTTATAGGTTGCGGTTGGATGGCGTTCTGGAGACAGCTCTACCGCAGCGCCTTGCAATCGAGTCGATATGATCATGTACCAGTGAAAATCTGACGCCTACAGGGTGCGTCGTATCCAGTACAGGGATGGTCGCATCCAGTGTCGGTGACGTCGTTTACAGATTTTTTCAGGCCCTATTCGCCTTCTGAACCGCAAAAAAACGGCGAAAACACGGCGTAAAAGACACGCGGCGCTGGTGGGCATGAGTGCGTCGGTTAGAGACGTCGAACAACACGATAAAAGCTTGATGATGCGGTCATCTCGGCGGATTGCAGCTTGAGCGTAGCAGCTCCGTCACCGTGCGTTTTTGCGTGCGCAGTGGGCCCATCCAGGAGTTCGGCAGTAATGGCTATCAGTGTTTTCGACCTGTTCAAAATCGGCATCGGTCCTTCCAGTTCGCACACCGTGGGGCCCATGCGGGCGGCGGCGTTGTTTGTGCAGGGCCTTCGCGAGCGTGGATTGCTTGAGCAGGTGCGTCGTGTCGAAGTCCAGCTGTTCGGCTCGTTGTCGGCCACCGGAATCGGCCACGGCAGCGACAATGCAGTGATCATGGGGCTGATGGGCGAGTGGCCGGATGCGATTGATCCGTCGCAAATCGGCATCCGTATCGCCAACCTGCGCGAGACCGATACGCTGCTGCTCGACGGTCGCCTGCCGGTGCCCTTCATCTGGGGCCGGGACATGCGCCTGATCGACGAGAACCTGCCATTCCATCCCAACGCCATGACCCTGATTGTCGAGGGTGATGACGGCGAGTTGCATCGCGACACCTACTATTCGGTCGGCGGCGGTTTTGTCGTTGATGAAGCGCAGGCCTCCAGCGGTGTCGTCGACCTCGACAGCACTGTGTTGCCTTATGATTTTTCCAGCGCCGCCGAACTGCTGGAACTGTGTAAAAAACACAACCTGCGCGTGGCTGAGTTAATGATGGCCAACGAGAGGGTGTGGCGCAGCGAGGATGAAATCCGCAGCGGCCTGATGAAGCTCTGGCGCGCCATGCAGGATTGCGTTGAACAGGGCCTCAAACACGAAGGCATCCTGCCCGGCGGGTTGAACGTGCGTCGCCGCGCGGCCAAGCTGCATCGCAGCCTGCAGGAACTGAATAAACCCAACGTGATCGGCTCGACCTTGAGCGCCATGGAATGGGTCAACCTGTTCGCCCTGGCGGTCAACGAAGAAAACGCCGCCGGCGGGCGCATGGTCACGGCACCGACCAACGGCGCGGCGGGGATCATTCCGGCGGTGCTGCACTACTTCATGAAATTCAGCGAGGCCGTGACCGACGCCAATGTCGTCGACTACTTCCTCGGCGCGGCGGCGGTGGGAATCCTGTGTAAGAAGAACGCCTCGATCTCCGGTGCCGAAGTCGGTTGCCAGGGCGAAGTCGGTTCGGCCTGCGCCATGGCGGCGGCGGGGCTGGCGGAAATCCTTGGCGCCACGCCAGAGCAACTGTGCAACGCGGCAGAGATCGGTCTGGAGCACAACCTCGGCCTGACCTGTGACCCGGTGGGTGGGCTGGTCCAGGTGCCGTGCATCGAGCGCAACGCAATTGCCGCGGTGAAGGCGATCAACGCTGCGCAAATGGCATTGCGCGGTGATGGTCAGCACTTCATTTCGCTGGATCGGGTGATCCGCACCATGCGCGATACCGGTGCCGACATGCATGACAAATATAAGGAAACATCGCGGGGTGGGTTGGCGGTGAGTGCGGTGGAGTGTTGAGTCCGCGTTGACCCCATCGCGAGCAAGCTCGCTCCCACAGGTTTTGCGTCGGTCACAAAAGTTGTGTTCACCTCGATCCCTGTGGGAGCGTGCTTGCTCGCGAAGGCGGCAGACCAGTCAAAACTGCGCGCCAAGTGAACACCCGCTCGAAGTCGCGCCATCTTTTAGTGCGTCGCTTACAGATAAATCGTCTTGCCAGCGGTCGGGGTCATTCAAGGCTTCGACCATTCGTCACCCGTGCTTGCGGTGACACTCCTCTGCGATGCGGCGAAACGCCGTTCCCACAAGTGCTACCGAATTGCTCACAGCTTGTGGGCTGGGGCGCTTGCCAGTCCTGATGGCCACTTAAATCCCCACGCCTTGCAAGACATACATAGACACATTCCGACGTCGTTTTTAGGAGTTATTGAACGCGCATTCAAATTTAGGCATGGCAATTGCTCTGTCATTACAAAGCCCGTCTCCCACGCGAGAACGATGGCAATAAAAAGAGCCTCCGCCTGAGGCCATCACCCGCTTTGTGTGAGGAGATACCGCGATGACGACGTTCAACTCCGGGGCCCAACCCCAGAACCGTGCGCCTCAATCCATCGGCTTTCTGCTGCTGGACAATTTCACGCTGATTTCTCTGGCGTCCGCTGTAGAACCGCTGCGCATGGCCAACCAGTTGTCCGGTCGCGAGCTTTATCGCTGGACCACCCTCACCGTCGATGGCGGCCAGGTCTGGGCCAGTGACGGCCTGCAAATCACCCCCGACGCCTCCATGCACAAAGCCCCGCCAATGGACACGGTCATCGTCTGCGGCGGTATCGGTATTCAGCGCACTGTTACCCGGGAACACGTGTCCTGGCTGCAAAGCCAGGCTCGCCAGTCCCGCCGACTCGGCGCGGTGTGCACCGGCAGCTGGGCCCTGGCTTGCGCCGGCCTGCTCGATGGTTTCGATTGCAGCGTGCACTGGGAATGCCTGGCGGCGATGCAGGAAGCTTTCCCGCGCGTAGCGATGAGCACCCGCTTGTTCACCCTCGACCGTAACCGTTTCACCAGCTCCGGCGGCACCGCGCCGCTGGACATGATGCTGCACCTGATCAGTCGCGATCACGGTCGTGAACTGTCGGCGGCCATTTCGGAAATGTTCGTCTACGAGCGCATCCGCAACGAACAGGATCACCAGCGTGTGCCGCTCAAGCACATGCTCGGCACCAACCAGCCAAAATTGCAGGAAATCGTTGCGCTGATGGAAGCCAACCTCGAAGAGCCGATCGACCTCGACGAACTGGCGGTGTATGTCGCGGTGTCCCGTCGTCAGCTCGAGCGGCTGTTCCAGAAGTACCTGCACTGCTCGCCGTCGCGTTACTACCTCAAGCTGCGCCTGATCCGCGCGCGCCAGCTGCTCAAGCAAACGCCGATGTCGATCATCGAAGTGGCGTCGGTTTGCGGGTTTGTGTCCACGCCGCACTTCTCCAAGTGCTACCGCGAATACTTCGGCATTCCGCCACGTGACGAGCGTGTAGGGTCCAACACCACCCAGCAGGTGGCGATGATGCCGTTGCCTCAAGCGCTGGTGCTGTCGCCGTTGTCCGGGCCGTTGTCGGCGCTGAGCCAGGCGCGTAACGAGTCGACGTTTGCCAGTGTAAGGCTCTAGACCGAGGCGCCTTCATCGCGAGCAAGCTCGCTCCCACAGGTTTTCGGATTGTTCACACATTTTGTGTTCAACCCCGATTTCCTGTGGGAGCGGGCTTGCTCGCGAAGGCTGTTTATCGGCCTGTATGGCTCTGCTGATACTCCGCCAGCGCCGGCAACAACTGCTTGTCGATCGCCTGGCGTACCGCCGGCAGGATGGTCGCGCTGCTGGTGTACATCTGTTTGACCATGGTCCGCAGGGTCATCGCCCGTACATCGTTCAAACCTCGTACCGCACACTCGCAGGCTTGCTCGGCGGTGGCGCCGGTGGGCACCTCGAAGCCCAACGACTTGAGCTGGCCCAACAGGTCTTCCTGGTCTATCAAATCGGCGTGCATCATGACGCAATCCTTCTTCAGGGAACGGTGTCTTGGTTCGATTCTGGTAGGGGTGCCGGGTGTCGGCAAGGGCGAATTGTCGCAATGGCAGCATTGGCTATGAACAGGTCGTTTTCGAGCAACTTGCCGGCCAAAGGAGGGGGCACACTGGACTCAGCTCGCTTCACGAAGGTTTGGTCACCCTCGCACGGCAGCTCCTCAACAGTACCCTCTGCCTCGATCCTGTCACGGCTTGATCGGGGTTTTTTTTGCTCGTGGTTTCTGTGTTGTCTGTCCCGACGCCATCGCGGGCAAGCCCGCTCCCACATCTATGGATCCCCCCATTTCTGCAATACTGGTTTTGATGCGTGTTTGGCTTGCTTTCATCTATCCGG
>NZ_JBYTDD010000042.1:0-40914 GCF_058791055.1 Pseudomonas sp. EU05-FHT14B02
CATCACCCCCAAACAGAAGTTGGCCCTCGCGGCCTGACCTCTACTTCTGGTGAGTACTAAAAATGGGAGGATTACCGATGAACTTCGTCCGAAAGTACCCAATCCATTGCTTCGCGCCAATTCTGCTCACTGACCTGAGGATGAATGATCTGCCTCAGAGTGATTTTCAGCAGGTATTCCCGCATCCACTCAACGTAATCATCGGTGATTTCGTCTCGTGTCCGCAGGGCTTCCAACTCAGCGTCTGACATTTCCAGAATGTCGAGAAATCCAAGTTGAAAGACTCGCGCATGGCTTGCCTTTCTCCGTGGTCTCCGCTCAAACGAGCGGCGCTGAATAATTACTTGTTCCCCAAACAGATCCAGCAAGGGCAACGCAGTCGCAGTATTTTCCATTTCAGACCTCCTCAAACCGACAGAGGCCTCCCACTAGGGAAAGCCCCTAGTGGGTTGAATGGTTATTTGTCAGGCGGCTAATGCTTCGCGAACAAGCTCAAAGAGCGAGTTCTTGAGATTCGCAACCTCCCCAACAGCACGGTATTGGCTGAACAATGCTTTCAGGATGTGCTCATTGGCACTTCCGAAACCAAGTCCAATCACTTCGATACCGCTGACCTCACACCGCTGAATAAACTCTTTCGCTGCATGAGTAGTACCTGCGTTCGGTTCCCCATCCGTTATGACGAAAAGAATCTTCTTCTCGCCCTTCGCACGAAGAACTTCAACAGCAGCCGGCCACAGTGCTTGCGCAAGAGGCGTACCGCCCTCCGACATCGCACCAAAGCCACCTTCGCTTACCGCCCTGATCAATCGCTCTTTCGGGCTCTTGATCAGTGCGCAGCGCTCAACGCCATCGTTCGCCTTGTTGGGAAACGACATCGCGCCGGTTGTCACCAGCGGAAGTCCCTCCAGCGCGCTTAGAACCGCATAGACTGCGGCTTCGGCCTGATCCATCGCAGATTTCATACTCCCCGACTTGTCGAGAAGAATCTGGATCGATGCAGACTGACGCTCTGCTCGAGACTTACTTCTAAACACCCTCGTTTCGCCGCCCTTCATCATGGCGATACGGCCAGTGTCGATCCGCTTGCCCTGCCGCTTCAGCCGAACACGGCAATCAACCTGCGCCTGTAACAGCCCATTAAGGCACTGTCGCAGACCGGCCGATTGCTCGATGCCCAATTGCACACGGCGGACGCTCGCTTGATCGGATCGGTTCCTCCCCCTCCCATCCAGAGAGAATGGTCGGAGCGGATTACCGTCGCGCACTGCCTTACGGCCTAGCAACTCACCCGCCTTGTCGCCAACTTCCGAGATCAACCCTTTCAGGTCGGCTTCGGTTGCATCCTTGGCCTGCTCGCGCAGGTTGCTGGCTTCTGGGGAAGGTTTGCCGCTGCCATTGCTGGACTGCGAGGTTTCTTGGCCATCGTCGCCGGCATTGCTGCCGCTACTTGGTTGGGATTGGTCTTGCGGCTCGGAGCCGGACTGGCCTCCATCAGATGTTTCCTGCTTGGATTCGGGTTGCCCCTCCTCTTTGCCTTCATCACCTGCACCCGCACCACCGTCTTGCTTCTGCTCCTGCTGCTGATCGCCTCCACCCGACTCTTGCGAGTCCTGAGGAGCACCCTCCGAGCCTTGCTCGGGCTGCGGTTGCTCATCTTCCTGCTCATCCTCTTGCGAAGGCAGCAGGTCGATAATCGCGTCCACCAGAGCGAGAACATCTGTTGTGCTCTCGCACGTCAGGGTGTTCTTCACCAGGGTCAGGATCTGATCCGTAAGGTCAGCCCCAAGAAGGGTCTCCATACGGGCCAGGTAGGCTTTTGCTGGAACCTCAAGCTGCGGTTCCTGGAGTAGCCAGTAACCGCCGTAGAGAATTCCGTTGTGAATCACATGAAGCGCCGGGCAGTCATCCACCTGCTCAGGCCGGAACGGCTCAAGCAGAACCTTGCGGTTCAGGTAGCGGATGTCCGACTCAGTACCTGGGTACTGATCCATGCTCAATCGTTCAATGCGGATGTCCTCAAGAATGTTCAGCAGATTCTTGCGGAAGGGTGTCGGGCTTGAGTCGCGAAAGCAGCCCATGTCTGTGTTGCGGACATGGGAGCATTCATGTGCGATGTACCCGAAGGACAGCGGCAGATCGTCCTCGGTGAAGGGGACAAATACGTTTTTTCCATCTGTCTTAGCCTGGATACCCTCAACATGCACTTTGACGCCAGTTAGCTCGGCAAGGTGCTGTGCATAGATCGGAAGAGTGCCGACCAGGGATTGATTGCTCATCGTTTATCTCCTTTCTCGCCACCGCGAAAAGGAGTAACCCCGCGAGGAGGGTTACTCCCACGCGGGGTTTGTTTGTGATGTCAGAACCAGAAGGTGCCGAAGGGCATATCGGGTTCGGACGGATTGATTACGAGGGGTTCTTCAGACTGCTCCACTGGAACGGATTCAGCTGGTTCAACAACCTCGGGTTTTGCTGGTACTTCGTTGATGCTGTCGTGACAACTCGGATTAGCTACGCTTGCGCTCAGCTCTTCCTCGACCATCGTTACGGCATCCGCGGGTACTTCAGCATCAGGTACAGCAACAGCAGTGACAGTCTCGGCCGTAGCCTCGATCTCAACTGCTGTAGGAGCCTCTGTTTCAACACTGGCCGGGGCCTCGGTTTCAACTGAAGGCAATGCTGGAACGAAGGCCATCGATGCATCTTCATGACCGTTAGCTATGTTCAGGTTTTTGATCAGCCGCTTGATCGAGTCCTCATCAGAGAGGGCCGACACAAGGGCTACAACACTGTTGTACTGAGAGCCATTAACCACCCCGGACTTGGGGAGAGCCGCAAGGACTTCCTCAATGTGTTCGGTTAGGGCTTTGACCTCACTGGACAGGAACATCAGGCCGCGAAGCTTGGCGTTGATCTTCCGAACAGTGTTCAGCGTCGTTTGTGTGACATGGCCACGAGTGGCCAAGCCTGTTTCAAGCAAGCGCTCGGCTGTATCTGCCGTCTCAGCGTACAGCTGATCTGACAAACCACGAACCTGCGTACCCAGCGTGTTAGAGAGGTGCTTGTCGCCATCAGGGGAAACACGGCATGCCGCGTACCCAAAATGCATCCCTGCATCTACCTGCGCCTTCGGTGTCACCGAGGTGCGGATAGCATCACGCCATTCTTGCTTCTCCCAGCCCTTGTCGATCCACTCAGTGATCCAGCGTTCGTAGTTAGGGAGAAAGTTGTTTTTCAAGTCGTAGAATTGCGATTTGAGCGCCTCCAGTCGGTCAACAACCTCTTGGATCTTGTCTTGGGAAACTGCATAGCCACCCAGGAACCGCACACCACACTCTTCCACCACCTTTGTAGCCTGCCGCTTGATCTTCTCAAACGGTTTCAGCTTCTCCGGGTCGATTACACGCATCGAGCCGAGTGAAGCCAAAATAGCAGGAGGAATCTTCCCCTCCAGCATTTCAGGTTTAAGCTTTTTCCGAGCAGTCCACAGATGGATGCCGGAAAGATCGACCAGCAGTAGTTGGTCTAGGATTTTGATCTCATTCTGTTGAATGGACATTTCACGATTCTCCTTTCTCACATGCATGAAAAAGGGGGAATCGCGCCCGGTGGGGGAGATTCCCCCTTAGGGTTTTTACACAGCAACTTTCCAATCGCCACCAAAGACACTCTGGGCGATCTTACGAATTGCTGTCTTCTGAACTAAATCGCAGCGATTGAGCAGCGATTCATCCAGCGAAAGTTGAAGCGGATTAGCCGCGCCCTGGTGAGTGTATCCACAAGAGATACGCCCCCAGCGAAGCAATGTCCGAGTGGACATCGTGACGCTTAGGTAATTACCACCTAACCCTTGATGTTGATTACGAATGGAGTTCGCAACCTTCACCATGTTTTTCGCCATCTCTTCCGGAAGCATTGGCAAAGCAGATATCAAAGTTGCTACTTCGTTATCAGCCTCAAGGTACGGAACCTCAAACACTCGGAAGCGATCCAGCGATGCCAGGTTCTGCTGCATGGTGCCAGCATGTACTCCCGATGCATCACCCTGTCCCGCCGTATTGCCGCAAGCGACAAACCGGAAGTTGGCATGAGGCTTCACAACCTCACCATTGTTTTCCGCAATCACCAAGGGTCTCCCCTCCATGACAGCGTGCAGACCTACAGTTACTGCCGGATCAAGCGTGTCGTACTCATCGAGCACGAACACAAACCCATTACGCATTGCTTGGGTCAGCGGCCCATCCACAAACTTCGTGTTCAGGTCGCCGCTCACCGGATCAGTGACAGGCAGGTTGTAACCAGTAAGCTCCGGCATTTCCATCCGACTATGTGCCGAAACGGTGATGCAGGGCCAATTAAGATGGGCAGTGACTTGCTCTACGAGCGAAGACTTACCCGATCCAGTTGGGCCGAGGAGCATGCAGCTATCCCCAAACGGAGCGTAGAGCCAACTCATGAACGGCTTGACCAGCATCTCGCGGAAAAAATACTTCTTCTTCGGCGCGACGTGATGCATCCACTGGTGTCCTTCTGCAAAACCTGGCGCTTGCGCGTTGGTATTGAAGCCGAACTCTTTCATCTCAACTTTTGCATTGAATTGCATTTTATATTCTCCGTTCTCGAAAGCAGTTGCCCAAGAAAAGGAGAATCCCCATAGGGGAAGACTCCCCCAGTGGGCGGTTTATTTTGTGCAGGTTTACGCAGCAACTACCAGATCAATCACAGACAGGCTGTCTTCACTGGTTTTTTTGGTGAAGCTTACGACTGGTGTGAGCCCGTGATAAACCAGCTCGGCACACAGCGAATGCATCATCCATGGCGGGCAACTGACCAGAACGGTAGTTGTGCCAGATTTTTTTGCTTCAGCAAGGGCAATTTCGGCAAGACGCTCAACGCGCTTTGCAACACTTTCCTTGGTCGGCAACACCGGGAAGAAAAGGAGATTACGAATCTCCTGAAATTCCTTCCAACTCGTAAGATTACGAACCCCGAAGGCTTCGAGTTCACGGGTAGTTTTAAACTTGGTCAGATTAACGACTTCGTTGGTATTGCTCATATTCTCAACTCCAGTTTTCAGAGCGGAGAAATCCCATACGGGTTTCCCCGCATGGGTAGGTTTTTAAGCTGATTAGAGTCGCAGCTAACGACCCGTGCCAGGCACGGACAAACATCTACGCTCATGCGTGGATGGTTGATTCTGGGGGGTAGCATAGGTCAGACGGACTTATGCTTACTTGAACAGCCCCGATCGGGACTGTGAGGGTTCTTGAGCTGCAATAGCGCGCAGCTTACGCACCTTTCGGTAGGGCCATGATGCCTATTTACAGGGATGCCTGCAACCCTCTGGGATCACGCAAATTTGCGGTCAAGCAGGCCCGGAGGAGAAAGAAAAGCCGCCCTTAGTCAGCCTTGGGCGGCTCGCTTATCGTGCTTCTGGGCCGGCTCACATCAGGTGAGGAATTCCATGGCATTCAGGCTTGCTTTCCGTGCCGGTCGGGCCTCGACACAAGCGTCAAAAATCAAAATCAAACGGCCATAAAAAGTAAAAACCGCCAGGCCCCTTCCGGAACTCGCCACCTGCGGATTTACCAAGGTCTGTCAGGTAATGCATGGTATCTCGAAGCTCGAGGTATCCCCCCGCAACAAGCCGATCCATCAGGTCTTTCGTCTTGATGCCCATTTTTGCAGCCAACTTTGCAGAGGTGAGCTTGGCCATAGCGCCTGAACCACCATCAGCCTCATCGGTCGATGCCGATGCTGCCTGAGCAGCAGCGCCACCGCCTTCGACCTTGACGACCATTTCCATTGCAATACGCACCTCATCGCTTACACGGACAATACGCTGAGCCTCGTCGTAGGCATCGCGGTAGCACTCCGAGTCAGCCTCCCGGGTCAGCAGGATGCCCATCTCGTTGTTATTGACCTGGCTGAACTCGTAGAGGTTGAGGCTCGTGATGATGGCCACTTCTTCGTTGAGGTAGCACTTGGCATGCAAATTCTTGCAGAAGCTCGTGCGAACGAAGGTCAGGGCCTTGAGCCAGTTAATTTCCTGAGGGTTGAGCTCGCTCTTGCCGTAGACGATCCGCACGTCAATCTTCATGCGGTTTTTGTCTTCCAGCAGCTCGCGGATGCGATCATTGATTTTGAGGAACGGGCTGATCAGGATCAGCCGCTCTTTGGCGTTCTTGATCAGCTCCTCCAGGTAGTAATTGGTAGCGCTGGTGTTAAGAAACTTGGGCATATAATTTCCTTGACTTCGTGAATTGCTCGGGCCTAATGCACCCGCGATTGCATGCACCATAAGTGCTCAAACATGGCCACGGGCTCCATCCCAGAAGGATTTTAGATGGAAGAAAAACGCTGGGAGCAGGATCAGCACTAAGCTCGCTACTACAGATAGGGTCACCACCGTCACCGCGCCGTTGAGTGCATGCCACATGCCGATCTCGAGATAGCGCGTCCCCAGATCCGCTGCCTTGATGATGAACGCCATTGCTACGCCTTCTCCTTGGAATGGGATCATCTGGAGCAAGAAAATTAATCCGCCGAAAGCGACCGCGATGATCGCGAATCCCTTGAGACCCAGGGCGGTATCGGCTGTGCTTGGGATGGCGTGCATCGAGATAACCAGGACGAGTAACGCCAGAGCAAACCCCTGCAATGAGCCAGTACCCAAGTCGACGATCGCGGTAACAGAACCGGTGGCCACAGCGCCGATCCAGACAACCAACGGCACCAATCCCTGGTCGGGAAGGCTCTGATCGTATGATGTGCCAAGGGAGATAACGGCGATTGCGCCCCCGGCCAACAAGGGCGCTATGCCCTGAACAAGGAGACCAATCGAGTTGCGCAGAGAAAACGGGCTGTAGGAAAACTCGACGTAGCCCAGCTGCCCAGTGATTGCATCCGGTGCGAATAGAGCAAGCTTCCTGATTCGCAGGCCGAAGAGCAGGCATGCAATCGCGTGCGCCATTTCATGTACAGGCCCGCCGATGATTCCAGTGTTCCGATAGACGATCCACGTCTTTACCGAAAACTGTGACACCAGCTTACCCCAGACAAAAATCGCGCCGGCCGGCACCAGTAAAAGCGCGAGATAGAGGTAGATCATGCGCGCTGCCCCGCTGCTGCTTCCATCTCCCGCTTGGCCTCAGCGTGACTTTTTTGGATCACGACCTGGGTGATGCTGTTGATCACCAACACCTTCTTTGCTCTTGTGGCTGCGACATAGAGCAAATTCAACTCATCAACCCGCTGATCAGGGGTGATCTTCTCTTCGTCGAAGATGTCTGGGAAATCTTCTTCCAAGACAACCACATCCCACTCCAGCCCCTTCGAGCGGTGGCAGGTGCTCACAATCACATCTGCATCAAGAGGATCATCCGTTGAGTTGCGGCGTAGCGCCGAGATCAACTTCGGAATGTCGTTGTGCTCCTTGAGTATCCTGAGCATCCGATTCATCTCGGCATCCTTCGACTCCTCTGCCGCTTCGGCAAACCCTCCAAAGTCGCTGAACTGCCCGAAAAGGCGCTTGTTGCGGATCTCATCCTTGCGGCCGACCTTCAGATGGTAAACATCCTCGAGGTCGGAGATTTGGTATGCCTCAATCCCCCCGTTCCAGTAGACAACTTGGCCGTCAGATACAGCATCAATGGCCGTCATGATCACGCCGATCACCGTGCGGTTGAGCACGGTGTAGTGGTTACATCCAGAGGGCAGCGATGTCGTCACTTTGTCGCGGGCACCAAACCCAACCAGGGGACGTGTTTCCCCTTGCTGTTTGAGGATCGCATTGGCTACGCCGGCAATCATCGGCCCGAACCGGAACGAGTTGGTCAAGAACATCGACGCCGCGCCCTGCACAATCTGCGTATCAAGTGCGTTCTCAGCCCCTCGCCAACGGTAGATCTGCTGCCATTTGTCGCCGACAAATATCTTCCTCGCCTTCTGACCAGCGACCAGGGAGGCAGTTACGGGGTTACTGTCCTGCGCCTCATCGAAAAGGATCACGTCATACGGCAGCTGGGGATTACTGAGCTGGAAGAGCTTCAGGTATGCGTCATGCTGGCAGGGGAATTTGCTCTCGGTATCGATCATCTCGTCCCAGAGTTTCTGGGCAGAATTTATCGTCCGGTCGAGGTGATCGGCTCCGTGCTCCGCTGCCTCTTCCTCGCTGAGCGCAGCAAAATAATGCGCCTCACTGATTTCTTCGTCAGCGCTCGAAAGGTAGGCATTGAGCACAGCGATAGCGTCTCGAACATCTCCCCAGTTCCGTGTTTTGAGGAGCCCGGCAGCATCCGTCAGACGGATGTTCCCGAGCTTGTGCTGATAGTGTCGGCCAAACTGCGGCCAGGCCAACTGGTGGGATGTCTTGCACACTACGTTTTTCGGAAACTTCTCCGCGCCTTCATCCCGGATAGCGCGGTTGTACGCCAGATAGAGCATGCGCAAGTGGCTGTGATGGTTGGCGTAGGCAACAAGCGTTGTCGTCTTGCCGCACCCGGCATAGGCCTTCACCACCAGATGGTCACCTTGGTATTCGATGATGGGGAGCTGTTCTGCGGTCGACTTCATTGAGGCGACTCCATTCTGTTTTTTGCACATTTGCCGCCGTAGACAGACAGCGCTGCTAAGCACCAGAACGAAAACACGGCATCAATCAGGTCGCCCATTGGGAGATGGCGAACAACCAGGGCTACCGGCTCTGTCACCACCAGGAACGTCGCATACCCTGCAACGGCATGCATTCCGAAGGTGCGTAAGGCTGCTGCTGCTATGAGGAGGGGAAATAGTGTGTAAAGCGCCAAGCTATGCGTGGAGCTGGAGCTCGGGGCGAGGTGGGTACAGGCGACGACCATGCCAACCGCTACTGCCATCAAGCCGGCAGCGTGACGACTGGACATCGAGCGCAGCTCTTCGCCGCTGTGCCTGAACGTCAGAATCATGACCGCGTGCGAGCCGATGCCTGCCAGGTAGTCAATGAGTGGTGATCGGCATATCGCCGGAAGATATTTTTCGCTGGGCATGTGAGTCTCCTTAGGTGAGGAGATCGTTTCATGCAGGTCGCGGGGAAAGGTCTGGTTTCGGGCGGTTTTTTGGTCTGAATTACGCAGACGCCGCCCTAGATCGGGGCGGCCGGAGAATAGCGATGGCTCACCTTGGGTTATTCCAGAGCTATGGCACGCTGCCGACATGAAGCACACCAAGACCCTCCAGGTTCGCGTTCGAGACAAACACACTCAGCTGCTGCGCCAGATGGCCCGGCAGGTGAATTTCGTCTGGAACTACCTGAACGAACTCAGCCATCGCTCGATCCGTGAGCGCGGGGTCTTTCTGTCGGCCTACGACTTAGATCGCTATACCCAGGGCGCAAGCAAGGAACTGGGCCTGCACTCGCAGACATTGCAGGAAGTGTCGCGGGAATACGCCACGCGCCGCCGGCAGTTCAAGAAGGCCCGGCTGAGCTGGCGTAAATCGATCGGTGTTCGCCGCTCGCTCGGCTGGATTCCGTTCAAATCCGGCGCAGCGAGCTGGAAGAACGGCCAGGTGTTCCACAATGGCAGATGCTTCAAGGTCTGGGACAGCTACGGGCTGGGCCAGTACCGCCTCCGCTCCGGCAGCTTCAGCGAAGACGCCCGAGGCCGCTGGTATTTCAATGTGGTCGTCGAGCTGGAGACCCAGCTATCGACGGGGCAAGGGGCCGTTGGCATCGACCTGGGCCTGAAGGACGTGGCCACCTGTAGCGACGGGCAGCGGCTGGAGAATGGCCGTTTCTACCGCGACCTGGAGCCCAAGCTGGCCAGCGCCCAGCGTGCCGGCAAGAAAGCTCGGGTGCGGGCAATCCACGCCAAGATAGCCAACCGGCGCAAGGATGCCTTACACAAATTCAGCCGCTCGCTGGTCGAGCGCTGCAACACCATCATCGTGGGCGATGTCAGCCCGCAGAAACTCGTCAGAACCAGGATGGCCAAGTCGGTGCTCGATGCCGGCTGGGGTCAACTGAAAACGATGCTGGCCTACAAATGCGCGCACGCAGGCATCGTCTTCAGGGTCGTGAACGAGGCGTACACCACCCAAACCTGTAGCTGTTGCGGTGCATTGCCCGCCAGCAGGCCGAGAGGTATCGCAGGGCTTGGAATAAGGGAATGGATCTGTGAGTGCGGTGTCACTCACGACCGCGACGTGAACGCGGCCAGGAACATTCTCGCGCTCGGGCATGAGCGTCCTGGAGAGGGAATCCCCGGCGTTTAAGCCGGGGGAGGATGTCAATCCTTGGTTGTTGAAAAATCGCATGGGTGTTAAGTCCCAGCTGAAAGCAGTGAAACATGGCTCTAGATAATCCCAAGCCACCGGCTCACCCGAATCGGCGTTTGCTTTTGGCGCGACGGACGTTATAGCCCTTCACCCAGCTTTTCATGTCTTCACTCGGTGGTTTGGGTTGCACGGTACCGATCCATGCGCGATCTGGCAGCTCTTTCATGTATGCCTGGTATGCGTACTGAGCCCACCCGTCTTTCTTGCCGGTCTCACGGGCGTACCCAAGCAGCTCACAGAAAGTGTGCTGTTTACTGGTCGGCCCGAGCACTTTGCGTCGATCGTCTAGCTTCACCAGTTTGCCGGTGGCCACCGCCACCCCATCCGGTATTACGATTTCATTGCCACACTTCGGACAGAGCAATCCGCTGAAAACAAAGCTGCACTTCGGACATGGCTTGGTTTTTTTCTCCTGATCGCCTTTGTCCTGCGGGCGGCGGTCAAGACGCTCCCCTTCCCCATTGTCCATGGCATCGGGCACCTCGTCCGTTGGCTTCCCGTTAAGCAAGAGGTTCCCGGAGTGGTCAATGATAATGCAGTCGATTTTTCCAGTTTCAGGCGAGAGTCGCAGCCCGCGGCCAATCATCTGGTAGTGAAGCATCAGGGACTTGGTAGGCCGCGCTATCACGAGGCAACTGGTCGAGGGGTCATCAAACCCCTTGATCAGCATAGCCACTGAGACCAAGACCCTTATCTTGCCCGCCTTGTACTGGCGCAAGATCTCCTCGGTCTCATGCGGAGGCATATAGCCATCGATATGAGCTGCGGCAACCCCAGCTTTTAAAAACTCAGCAGCGAGCTTCTTGGAATGCTGGACGTTGCAGGCGAAAACCATCGTTTTGCGGTTTTCACCCAGTTCTTTCCAGTGCGTTACCACGTCACCAAGCAGCTTGGCGTCACCCATGACCGTGGCAAGCTCGTCCTCGATCCAGTCACCATTCGGCTTCGTGCTCACCCCCTTCAGCGAAGGCACGGAGGGCGCGTAGCACTGTGTAGGGACAAGGAAACCTTGGTCTGTCAGCTCGGAAAGGGAGATGCAGTTGACCAGTCTGTCAAAGATGCGGCCCAGGCCTCGCCGCCAAGGGGTAGCACTGAGCCCGATAACTGGCACCTTGTTCCGCCGGCACCACGTGATCAGCTCAATATGGGCTTCGTGGATGACATGCGCCTCGTCAATGAGAACAAGGTGTGGTTTGTGGTGGTTGAGCATGTAGTCCAGGCGCGGACGCAAGCTCTGGATCGTTGCGACCTGGATGGGTTTTCGATAGTCAGTGCAGGGATGGTCTGACTGAATCGCACCGGCGACCAATCCATCTTTGTGGAACCGCTCAAGCGTCTGATCGAGCAGCTTCACGCTGTCGACGATGAACCAGGCCCTCCGGTTCTTCGCCTGCGCACCGGCAATGATGTGCTTGGCCACCTCTGTCTTACCGGAGCCCGTAGGACTCATCAGCATCTGAATGATCGCGCCAAGGCTTATGCCCTTGCGGAGTTCAAAATCCTGCTGTTGTTGGTAGGGTCGGAGCTGCATCGAGGTTTCCCGCTGTAAGAACTACAGGTAGGAAACCATCGCTTCGAAATAACCCAAGCCAGGTGCTCGATCCGTGGAATGGAGACGGCAACAGAGCGCAGCCTGATTGAGACGGATATTTTTTCCTGCCAATGCGCCGATACAGGCTCTTCCTGATGCTCGCATCTCGACTTGGGTTTTCCGGCCGGCGTGCGACTGTGTTCGACATTGCCTGAGCTTTCGCACAGGCGTCGACGCAGGCCAAGAGATAGGAGTCGTAGATGGATGACGTAGGAAAGGCGCGCGCTCGCAAGTTTGCTGAGTCGCTGCGGCATGCAAGCTGGGTTATCGATGATGAAGCAGCCGGCGCACGAAATGCCGTTGGATTCTGGCTGTACTCATACAACCTGGTTGCTGGCCCCCGACTCGTTGGCCAGCTGACGCTGGACGGCTATCGAGCAATGCAGAGCGGCGAGGATCTGAAGAATCTTGACGGACTTCAGCCCGCTGATGTTCTCGGCGCAACCCTCAGCGCCTATGACGCTCTGCCCGAGCGGAGCCGCAATGCAGGGGAGTCGCAAACCGTCATATCAGCACTGTCGCTATACGCCAGTTCAACTATGACCTGGCAGGCGCTGCCGCCTCTCAAAACTGGAGCGCACCAACACTTCATGGTGTTCGATTGGCTCACGGCTTCCGGCAAGAGGATTTTTCGCCCCGCCGCTGCAATCACCGGTTCCGTTCTTGCTCCTGAAATCCTGACCGACTTCAGTAAGCAAGTGCTCACCGCCCATTTGTCGAAACACCCCCACGAAACGCCTTACTAACCCCAAACTACAGGGACTTTGCTCATGCCAATCCGTCACATCATCGTTCATCAGATCGACAAAAAACCTGATGGTACTCCAGCCGTCCTGCACGCCCGCGACAGCGAGCTGGGTGTGTCGCCACCCATCGACAACATGCTCGCCGATCTAAACGAGAGCTACAACGCAAAGCAGGGCAAGGCCTGGGGGCTCTTCCATGCGGAGTCCGGCGCTTATCCCTTCAGCCGATGGCTGAAGGAGTACATCGAGGGCGGCCAGGACTTCACATCTTTCACTCACGCTGCCGTAGAGCACCTGCAAAAGCTGATGGAAGAATCGAACCTCTCCACCGGCGGCCACGTCCTGTTCGCCCACTATCAGCAAGGCATGACCGACTACATGGCCATCGCCCTGCTGCACCACAGCGACGGCGTGGCGGTGACCGACGCCCTGGACGTGACCCCAGCCAAGCACCTGGATCTCGGCCAACTGCACCTGGCAGCGCGCATCAACATCAGCGAGTGGCAGAACAACAAGCAGTCCAAACAGTACATTTCGTTCATCAAGGGCAAGAACGGTCGAAAGGTCTCCGACTACTTCCGTGATTTCATCGGTTGCCAGGAGGGTGTAGACGCCCCCGGTGAAACCCGCACCTTGCTCAAGGCATTCAGCGATTTCGTCGAGAGCGAGGATCTGCCCGAGGAGCAGGCGCGGGAGAAGACCAATACTCTGGTTGGCTACGCGACCAGCCAGGCGAAGTTGGGCGAGCCGATGACGCTGGAGGAGCTGTCCGGGCTGATCGATGAAGATCGACCAAAGGCGTTCTACGATCACATCCGCAACCGCGACTACGGACTGTCACCTGAGATCCCAGCGGATAAACGCACCCTGAACCAATTCCGCCGCTTCACCGGCCGCGCCGAAGGTCTGTCGATCAGCTTCGAGGCCCACCTGCTGGGCTCCAAGATCGACTACGACGAGAATGCCGGCACGCTGACTATTCGCAATCTACCCACTCAGTTGCGTGATCAACTCAAGCGCGGCTAAAAAAATGCCCCGTCCATCTCTGGACGGGGCAGATACTGCTTAGCCTGGCCGGGTTCCTGCTGGGCTTTAGCGCAAGCTCAGGCCGTCGAACCCAAGCCGCAATGAGAGGTGTTCGGCAACCGAAGCGCCGATCTTGCTGGCAAAGCGATCCAGGGGATTCTGTTTGCGGGTGAAGTCAACGATCTTGCTCACACCTACGACTTCACGAGCCACGTAGTCAGAATCACCCAGGCGATCAACCAGCCCCAGTCCTACCGCTTGCTCACCAGTCCATATCAGCCCCGAGTATAGGTCGGGATTCTCCTTCGCTTTCAAACGCTCTCCCCGCCCAGCCTCAACCGAGCGAATGAATTGGTTGTGGGTTGTTTTGAGCACCCCTTCCCAGAACTTCGTCTCCTCTTGATTTTGAGGCTGGAATTGATCGAGGAAGGCCTTGTGTTCGCCGGACGTATAGGAGCGGCGTTCGACCCCAAGCTTTTGCATGAGCTCGACGTAACCAAAGCTCGCCGCGGTTACACCGATCGATCCGACCAAACTGGCCTTGTCCGCAAATATCTCATCGGCTGCGCTGGCAATGTAATAGCCACCGGAGGCCCCCAGATCTGTGATGACGGCATAAACCTTCGTGTCTGGATGCAGTGCACGCAAGCGGCGAACTTCGTCGTAAACATGGCCTGCTTGGACGGGACTACCGCCTGGGCTGTTGATTTCCAAAATCACAGCTTTCGTATTCTCACTTTCAAAGGCCTTGCCGAGGCTACGCTTCAGGTTCTCAGCGCTCGCTTCCTCCCCATCCGCAATCACTCCCCTCACCTTGATTTTTGCTGTTACCGGCACATCGGCCCCAACGCCATCAAGGTCTGCCCTTCCGCCGACCACAAAGGCAGTCACGACGATCCCAAGAGTCGCGAGACGGAAAAAATTCTTCCAGCGACGTGCTGAGCGCTGCTCTTTGATGCTTGCTTGCAGCGTTCGCTCCAAGACTTCAAGGCTTTGATCCATGGGATTTCCGTCAGAAAATTTATACACGGCTATTAAACACTGAGGAGAAGCAATCCTGAACAGGCAACGGGAACTTGGGATTCTCGACGATCGTGAGAGAAGGAGGCAGATCAACCTATACGGAGAACCATTTATGCAGGTCGTCACGCCCCAAGCCCGGCATCAGGCTGGACTTAACCTCAGCCTGGCCATTGGAGTTACTGGCTCACCACAAGCACTTTCTCGACTGAAGGCCAAGCTCGAATTAGCTGTTGAGGATGCTTTGCAAGATCTCTCCCAACAGGCCAGCAATGAGCTTGGAATTGAGATCGGTCGCTGCAACATCGAAACGTCCATCTCCCAACCAGAGCGCGACGGTTCGGCGTCGAGCTTGCCCCCCAAGAGTGATTCGGCGGAGCAGCTGGGAGTCCCCTCGGGGTCTGCATCCTCAGCTCCCCTGAAAGCAGGATCGTGCCTGTGAGCGCCGCATCCGCCGTGACACATCACCTCGAGCACGAGCGCTTTGTAGTGCGGGATATCTCTGACCAGTACGAGGCACCGACCTTTGACCTGATTTTCCGAGACCAGGAGCACGGAGTTGAGCGTTGCTCCGACAGCGTGTGGAGTTCGCACGAGCAAGCCTCGGTAGCAGCGGAGGCACTGGAAAAGGCGGATCGCCGTCCAGTTCACTGGGGTGTGTTGAAGAGCCTCTAAAAGGAGGCCCATAGAAATCAGGCGACCGGCTGTGTCGCCTTTTTTGTTCTCGCTTTTCCTTGCGCGGCCGGCCCCACGACTCAATCAGCTTGGTAGCCGGCCGCATTGAGGTGACTTGGGTTTTTTAAGTCGGCCTATAACGTGGCCAATGCAACCGCGACTGAAACCGAGGAGAAAAACACCGCACAACCGCAAACAGCGCAGCCCGCTTTCAGGCGAAAAAACCGTCTGAAATCGAGACCTTCCTCAGCCAATACCTAACAAACTAATCGCCGACCAACCAACAAGGATCATCGGAATGCAATTCAACAATTTCTCATCCTCGTCCAAATCTCCCTTGGCTCTCGGCTCGATTGCCATTGTGGCCGTTATAGGTATGGGTCTGCTGCTTGGCTCGTTTTATACCGTCGACGAGAAAGAACGCGCAGTGGTCCTGCGCAACGGTGCCTTCATGGAGGTGGCAGATCCAGGGCTGCATTGGAAAATCCCCTTCATCGACAGCGCCAAAGCGATCTCGATACAGAACAACGCCACCAAGTGGGACGGTTTGCAGGCATACAGCCGTGACCAACAGGCTGCAACGTTGTCGGTCTCGGTCAGCTGGCACGTGCCGGCAGGCGAGGTCGCGGAGGTCTACAAGGGCTACGCCGATCTGGACGGCCTGCTGACAAGAGCAATCAGCCGGCATGTCCCAACACAGGTGGAAAACGTCTTCGGTCAATACACCGCCGTCAATGCCGTACAGCAACGCGGCAAGCTGGTTGCCGATATCGCCTCTGCAATCAAGAGCGCAGTCAGTGGGCCGGTGGTGATCGACAGTGTGCAGGTCGAGAACATCGACTTCAGTGACGCCTACGAGAAGTCGATCGAAGAGCGCATGCGCGCTGAGGTTGCCGTGAAGACTCGCGAGCAGCAACTGGCCACTGAGCAGATCCAGGCGCGGATTGTCGTCACCCAGGCCCAGGCTACCGCGGATTCGGCACTGGCCGCCGCACGTGCCGAAGCGGAAAGCATCCAGCTGCGCGGTGAAGCGGAAGCAAAAGCCATCGACGCCCGCGCCCGCGCCCTGGGCAGCAACCCCGGCCTGGTCGAGCTTACCAAAGCCGAGCGCTGGAACGGCGTGCTGCCTACCACGGTACTTCCAGGCGGAACCCTGCCGTTCATCGACGCCAAGAAGTAATCCTTCCTCCCACACAAGAAGCCCGCAAGCCTGACCAGCTCGCGGGCTTTGTCATTGAAAAAGGGATCAATCTACCAATGTCCACAGAAATTCCCTCTTCCGATATGCCCAAGCAGGCCCTGCTAACTCAGGCTGAAAAGCTCATGAGCATTGTCATCGCGACGGCTGGCTTGCTGATCTTCGCGTGGCTGGCGATCTGCGTCCTCGCATCCGCCTGGTTGACCTTCCAGGTGCCAATCACCAACGAAGATATGCGGAACGCATCGTTCCTCAGCCCTCGAGTTGGTCTTTACTGGCATGGCTCCGTAATGGGGGGACTACTTGCGCTGTATGGGCTAGGGCAACTGCTAAGCCTGCGCGTGGCCGGCTTCTTCCTGGTCGTGCTGGGCATGTTCTTCATCTTCGCAACGTCCGAGGTAAGTGCTCTGCGTCAAGGCATCTTGGACGGTGATATGAAAATCGGCTGTTTCAGCTACGAGTCACTGGAGTGTCGGAAAATGCTCAAGCTGCCAGAGGGCGACGGCCAGTCCATCTACCGCAATCCGAGCCAAAAGAGAGAGGGTGGTTACGCGCCATGGTATGAGCCGATCCGGGCACATTTGCATACCAAGGTTACGGCGCTGCTGCCAAACACCATTCCCGGTGTTGCTTTTCTTCAGAGCCCGGTCATCGCCGCGTTTCATGTCGGCAAACTACAGAACGTAGTGGAAGCCCAGCGCAGCGATGTATCGAAATTCAGGGCCTCGGTAACCCAGTAGACATGCCGGTGGCAACGGAGAGAAAAATGCACCGAACCATACCCAGCTGCACCTTCTTATCGCGCAGCGAGGCTGAAGCATACTCGCCAGGCCCTGACTGCCATCTGATATCGATATCTGATGGCCTTGAAGATCAGGCCTGCATCGACGAAGCACGCTGGAAGAGCGTGAGCTACCACCACTTCATTGATGCTGGCTTTGACGAAGAAGTCATTGAGATATACGGGCCAGATTTTGAGCGGAATTACGTCGATTACCTGCTCAGCAGCAAGGCTGACGTGCTGCGGGAGCGCATACGAGAAATTGCAGATAGAGGGGAAAATATCGCTGTCAATTGCCAGGCCGGCCGATCCCGCAGTGCCGCGGTTGCTTTGTTTATCAGCAAACATCATGGGTACCAACTGCATAAGCCGACCCCAGACGCAAACCAGTGTGTCTACCGGATGTTGGCCAATGATGTTCACCTGATGGCGGCCTACCGTGCGGCAAGCACTCCAGCGGAACCAGAAGCGCCAAAGCGAAGCCTTCTCTCGGCAATCAAATCGCTGTTCTCCTGAGAGAGCAGAAGACCGCAGCGAGTCATGGTAAATTAGGCCCTGGGCAGCTTCATGGTAGAAGCTACGCTCCCAAGACACTCCTCCCCTCACCTGTCTCGTCTGTGGTGTCGCTGAAGCTGCCCATTTTATTTCCGAAGCCCGCCAGGCTTGCCCTAGGCGGGCTTTTCTTTGAGCAGCGCACTGTCGCTCAACCAGCAATTGGGTTTCCCTCTAGCCACCGTACTCTGGCCATCTTCACGAACGATCAACATTCCTCAAGGCAAAGGACTATGACTGACCGCCCGATCACCGCCGCAGTCCTGGATAGGCTCTTAGAATCCTTGGATAGCGCACCTGTCGAGTGCGATGGGATGTGCAGGCTGGTTGCTACCCGGTTGGCTCAGGCAGGAATTCCCTACCAAGGCATGCTTGGCCAACTGCTCGTTGCTGGCCGGGCCGTTTCTCCCCACTACTGGATCGAGGTTGGGATTTACCGGGTCGACTACCGCGCCCGGATGTGGCTCGGCACCGATCCTGAAATTCCCCACGGCGTTTTTCCTCTGGATGGGAGGCCTTCAGCCCAATACACCGGCATCAGGGTGCAAATTGATCCCCTGCCCCCTTCTGTCTACGAAATCCTGATCATGCCGCCGCTTGGCATCGGCCCTCCCGTGGCTCGTTGAGTTTGGTTGGGATTCCCAGCTCATGCCGTAGCCTGATGGCATCTCCTGGATAACTCGGATCGCCATATGTCTTACACCACCGCCACCATCACCGAACTGTTTGGTCTACGCGACAAGGTAGGCCTTACAACCGCTTCGGGCTTCAAAGCTCGTGTGCGCTTTGTTCAGCTGGCCTACCGCCACAATCTCGTGCATGAGATCACCAGCTACCAGTTGTGGGATCGTGGGTTTGAAGGGCTGGGCGAGCGTACTTTTGATACCTGCTTCGAGATGGGAGACAGTCCCGAAGTTATCGCAGAGCTGATCCGTGACGCGCGCACCCACGGCTATGCAGGAAACATAGAGATGGAGGTAGGAAATCCCGACTGCTTCGCCCGTTGGTGCGGCTACGCAGACCGCCAGCAAGAGCTTGCATTTTGAGGACTAGCACCTAGAGCAATCTCAGCCCGGTTCGCCGGGCTTTTTGTTGGCTTGGGATATTCCGGAATGGAAATAGCCTGAAGGCATCTCCCCCTCTGACAACAAGGAGTTGCCTCATGCAGTCCCCTTCATTCAAGTCGAGCTATTTGCCGGAATACCTTGCATGGCTCATGTTCCTAGCCGGGGTGGCCAATGCCACGCTGATCTGGTCTGGGGTGTTCGCAGCCGCGCCTCAGGCTTTCCTGCTGCTTTTTGGCGGGCTTTTCGGCACCGCTGGCATCGCACTCCTCGGCTTACTCATGTTGGCCACCTGGTGCGCCCTGGGGTTACTGCTGGCCGCTCTTACCCGCCGGGCGCTGGAGTGTCGGTCATGAGATTCAAGAAGTACCTGCTTCGTCAGGAAAAACGCACTGTCACAGAGCGAGTCAACTACCCCGGCCTGAAGGTCGGAGCTTGTGAAAGCAGGCTGGGTTGACCAGGGAAAGCGGTATTAACCCGCTCCGTTTGCACCAGGTCGAACCGAAGCTGCGTATTTCGCCTTGAATGCAGAGACCCGAGCCAAATGCCGTGCAGCCTGGAACGCCTGGGTAGGCCCGAGCGATCCGCTGTACCTGATCTATGTCGTCAACCAGTTCAACGGCGTAGGTGCCGCCAGAGAGGCCAGAATGGCCGCAGACCGGCAGGCCATGAACAGCCGAATCATGGCCCGCCTTCAGGCTCAGCCTGAATTGCTGTGAGATGGTTTGCTGTGGCTACCTGCCGGCCGGCTTCTTCTTGGCCGGCAATCTCTCTACGTTGGCCGAGTGCTCAATGGCTATTTGGCGATGGACAAACTCCAGGAATTCCTGCGCCGTCCGGTGTTTTGGCTTCCAGCTTTCACACAAGCTAAGTGCGGCCGCAATGTCCGCCTTTGGACTCCCACTCTGCCGATAGTCGAGGATTTCAGATAATCCGCGCACGATGTCTGTATAAGCGAAATCGACGTAGCCACCCAGTGCCTTTTCCTTGAGCGCTCGCTGTAGTCGCTCCTGGTACTGACTTGTCATGGTTGGGACATCATAGAAATCCAGGATGAATTTCTCCTGGTGAAGCGCCATCGCCAGCGTTGTAATCCGTATTGCGTCCTCCGCCGTTGCCTGGGGCCTCGGGATTGCAGCTCTAACCTCGGCGTCAATCAGGGCCTTGCGAGCCTTAAGCCGAGCCTCCCTCTGCTTCTCCTCCCGGCGCTTGATCTCTTTGGCGTGCTCAACACGAATATTGATCGAGCGGACGATCTCTCCAGCCTTTCGGATAGCGTCAGCCTCCTCCGGCTCGAGGAGTTTATGCAGTGGGCCTCCCAACAATTTCTCAAGCTGGGTCGCCGTGCCAGAAAGCGCCGTTTGTTGGGCTTTCAGGCTAGCGGCGTTGTAATACTCCAGAACGGCCAGGACATCCTCCGCGCTGATTCTCCAGTGAATTTTATCTTTTCCCATTTTCACTCTTCGCTCGTCCGGACAGCCAGTGGCGTTCAATCCTGCTTCAGGCCAGGTGCTTGGGTTGTGCCTGGCAAGTGGGATAATCCATACATCTTAGTAGCTCTCCAACAGGAAAACCTATGCGCAGCGGGCTAGATTCGGCTGAGGATGACTTCAAAAAATGGCTCAGCCCTTCCGTGGTGGTTGACTCCTCGGGTTTTCCTTTGCTGCTGGAACATCGAACCAATGGGGAGTTCGACACCCTTGATCCGTCCAAAACGGTCGACGGTGGGCTTCATTTTGGTACCTCAGAACAGGCCTCCATGCGTGCTGGCAAGGGTTCCCGTGTCATCCGAGCCTATCTGAAGGCGAAGAATATTCGCCGAAGCAAAGATCGCGGCGGTAACTGGAAATCCATAATCGCGAGCGCGAAACGTGCGGGGATGGATGCAATCGTCTATCTCAACCGCTACGAAGGGCTCACCACCGAGGTGATTGAGCGGCTAAGCGCTAGTGGCGACCTCAGCCGGCTCGACGACATGACAGATGCGCAGTTTAGAAAGGTAGTGCCCGAGGCTCGGGACAGTTACATCGTGTTCAGTCAGGATCAGCTTTGGATTCAACGCGAACGCTCTGAATAGACACCCTAAACCCAACCGATAGCGACACCCAACCACAGAAGGAGAATGACCAAATGGCCGATCAACTGGATTACCTCGACGCATTGGCGCTGCGCGTGGCCAAGGGCGACCTTGACTGTGTTGGTGCCCTGAGTCGTGGCGAATACCTCTATGTCGCACTGGCCGCGAACAGCGCCGAGCTGCTGAACCAGAGCAATGACACTATCGCCGAAGCACTGGCCCGCCTGGGGCCTGAATGGACTGCGGCGCTGATCGAGCGCTGGCAGTACAAAGGCAATCCAGCCCGCTACTGAGGGAACTCGCCCCATGCGTGCCGACCTGCTAGACCGCTACATTGCCCGCCTGTGCGCTGAGTCGGCGGGCCTCGATTCGCTGCATATTGACGTTCCCTATATGGCCGGCCGCAAGCGCTACGAAGCCGGCAGGCCCTGGCCCAACCCGCTCGGCCTGGTCTACCGCGCGCAGCGTATCGCCCGCCTGGGTTATGCCGACGCCGCGCACGGCCGCCCGGTGCGGAAACTGCGCGACAGCGCTGCGCCGGTTACTAACGTGACCTACCCAGCGCCTGACCCCGTGACCGTAACGAACTGAAAGGAACCCGCTCCATGCGAACCCTGACGCTGCCACTCAAAGGCGAGTATTTCGACGCGATCAAGGCTGGCGTCAAGCCGGAAGAATTTCGGGCTGCCACACCCTATTGGCGTCGGCGTTTGGAGGGGCAGAGCTTCGACCAGATAGAGCTGACACGTGGCTATCCGAAGCGCGGAGATGACGCACGAAGACTTGTGTTGCCCTGGAAGGGCTATCGCTTGACGACGATCGTTCATCCGCACTTTGGGGCAGATCCAGTCGAGGTTTTCGCCATTGATGTTTCGCGCTAAGGAAACGGTTCAGTGAATCCGATCAAGCAGCACTACCGACTGAAAAAACCATGTGCGAATTGCCCGTTCCTGAAGGAGGGAGCCATTCCGCTAAGCCGCGGGCGCTTGGAGGGGATTATTTCTACCCTGATCGAGGATGATCACTCGACTTTCCAGTGTCACAAGACCGTGCATTCAAAACGGGGTGGCAACTGGGACGATGAGGGGAGCTATGAGTCCTCGGGGCACGAGTCGATGTGCGCAGGCGCTGCGGCATACCTCATGAAGAGAGGCAGGCCGACCGTGGGTATGCGATTTGCCTTCGCCACTGGAGATGCTGCCCCCAGCGACTGGGATTCAGCGAGAGAAGTCGTGATCGACTGACAGCTTGGGATTTTTCGGGACAATGAGAAGTTGGTGGAAACCAAGGAGGTTTTCACTTATGCAGCTTTTCGAGAACGACCGTCATTCCAGTCCAGTCCTTCATGGCGATGTCATCGACCAATTTTTTGCCCCCGTTCAGTTTGACGCGCTGACGTTGCTGGCCGGCGATTACGAGCGCGAGAAGGCCCGTGTCATTGAGGTACATGGGATCATCACCCAGGAAAAGGTTTCTGGTGTGCTGGGTTATTTCTTCGATGGTAATGGCAATGACCAGTACGGTCGTAGCGCAAGCATTCGCCATACCAGCGCCTTCGGCGAAATATTCCAGCTTGAGGGCGCGCTGAACGAGTTGACCGCAGCCTATTGGCAGCGTGCGCTCAATCAAACCGACCTTATGGAGCACATGCCGCAGGCCCGCCGTAGCCAATGGCACAAAACCCTGAACGCCTGGCGCGACCACAAATACAAACGCGGCGAGAACCCTGAGCTGGATATGCCAGAGTTCAATCTCGACAACCTGCGTGCAACGATTCAAAGCCTCCTCTCCCGCCGTGTTGAATTCTTGGCCGAGCGTGTTGATGGCATCTTCCGAGCCCTGTCGCGTACCCATGTGACCAATCAGCCAGAAGGCTTTTACAAGCGCGCAATCATGAGCCACGTCTATAACGACTGGGGATCGACCGATCATGACCGTGAGGGCTATATCCACGATCTACGCATGGTGGTAGCCAAGTTCATGGGCCGCGATGATCCGTGCCGTGCTTCTACCACTCGCATCCTGCACCTGGCACGGGCAAGCCGGGGCGAGTGGGTTGAGATAGATGGCGGCAGCGTTCGCGTTAGGGCATACAAGGTGGGTACCGCTCACCTTGAAGTCCATCCGGACATGGCATACAGGCTCAATAGCGTGTTGGCGTTCCTGCACCCGATGGCCATCCCGGAGAGCTTCCGCAAGCGCCCAGCAAAGCCGAAGGCATCTGGCTTCAACAGCAAGACACTTTACGAGCGCCCCCTATCGAACGCTGTGACATCGCTGCTCAGCAGCGCTGAGACATACTGCTACCTGGAGAAGACGACCAACTTCCGCCGCGAATACGACCGAATTAACGTACCCAATACGCTGTGTATCTCCGTGCGCGAGCGTGCGGACAGCAAACACCTGCTTGATGAGGTGGGCAGCGTCATGGCGGCTCTGGGCGGGGTTCTGACCACCTGCCCCAAGCATGGCCGCCTAACCTACTGGCAGTTCGACTATGACCCGCGTGACGCTGTTGCAGAGGTTGCCGCACGTGGCAGCATTCCCGACCAGAAGAGCTATCAGTTCTACCCGACCCCTCCGAATCTCGCACAGCGCCTAGTGGACTGGCTGGATATCAGCCTGCTCGACACTGTATGCGAACCTCAGGCTGGCCAGGGCGGCATTGCTGATCTGCTGCCCAAGGATCGCACCCGTTGCGTCGAGGTCAGTCCGCTGCATTGCCAAATACTGAGAGAGAAAGGACACAACGTCATCGAGGGGGATTTCCTCGCCTGGAAACCTGGTACCTCCTTCAGCGTGATCGCCATGAATCCGCCATACAGCGAAGGCCGCTGGCATGAACACCTCCGTCACGCCGGCACACTTATTGAAACCGGCGGACGACTTGGGGCAGTGCTGCCGACAAGCGCCCGGAGGCTCGCTGCCGATCTGCTACCTGGCTTCAAGCTCGAATTCTCCGAGGCGATTGATAACGCATTCGACGGTACATCTATCAGCGTTCTGCTGCTCAAGGCCACTAGAAAGCCCCTGTAATCACCACACCCGCTTTACCCAGACGGGCGACGGCTATAGCGCGGTGCAGTAAATGCACCTACTTGAGTTGGCAATTTCTCCCGCGCTGGCATGCTTATGCGACAAATCACTGGAGCTTCATCTATGCGCAAATTGTTCATCTACGCCCTTGTTGGCCTCTCGCTGGTCGGCTGCGATTCGTCGCGAGATTCGGGGGGCGCAGCCGGTACCGCTGCTGTCGAGCACGAGCGCACTCTGCGCTACAGCAAAGCAGAAGACGGCTCGACGGTGATTCAAGCTATTCGCATCACAAACGGCCAGCGTGCGGTCGATACAGCAGCTGGGAAGGACGCAGTTCAAAGCAGGGGGGGATTCATGAACCAAGTCGCCTTCAAAGAATGTGGCCGTGTGAACTTTGCCAGCACGGGGCCTGGTGAGGGCGTTGTTCAAGGCATCCATACAGGGCGTGGGATGACTGCTAAATGCAAAATCCGAAACTGGGACGGTCAGTGGCATATTGTTGAAAGCAGATAATCGAAGCGAGCACAAAGGAGTAATCATGGAAGTTGTTGCAATCAAAAGCCTTAGAACACTTAGTCATTCGCAGAAGGAAGAAATACTGCGGATGGCTGAACGCTATAGCCTAGATTTGGTCAACCGGCCAATCAGCGCTGATCACCCCATGTTCGGCGTAGTTCGCGCCTGGATGCTGACTGATATCGCCCTTCAGCTTGATCCAGCAATTAGCCTTCAGATCAATTCTGAAGTAGTAATCGCTGTAAATGTTGCATCAAAAGTTATAGGTTTCATGACCCTGAGCCGAGCTAATGACTCCGCAACTGCTTGTGGAATAAATTATATCTGCGTTGATTCAGCACATCGCAATCAGGGGGTCATGACTGCGATGATTGACAGCCTGAAACCACGCTTCACCGATATAGCACTCAGCTGCTTTCCAACACTCGTAGAAGCGTATGAAAAGATCGGATTCGTAATGTGCGAGTCCCAAGGAGCTCAAGTCGCTATGCGAATTGGCGACTCGTACAATATGAATGTCATAGACCCCAATTACTTGAACAGTCAAAGAGCCGTTTCGCTGGAAGCACAACGCTTGATCAACGAGCTCGGCCCTAAGCGAGCAGTCGCTATCAATGATGAGTATGACGCGGAAACAAAGCGCATCTCTAAAGAGGTCACGGCTTTCGTTGAGAAACGCAAAACAGCGGCATCGAAAACGGGCTACTGACCACGGTCGGACTTAGCGGTTCATGATCCATCTACATAGGTTGGTCAGGCAACGACCCGGCCGAGAACTTAGGCCACCTGCCGGGTTGGTTGCCCCTCCCCCTCCTCCCCTACCTCTTCTATTCCAAACATACATGCTTTCGCCGGGCTGGGTCCTCTTCATTCCTGGTAGGGTCAAACAGCTCGAGCGCAACTGTGGGCTATGGTGTGGGACATATCATTTGGGATTTTCCAAACGTCTTATAGGTTCTGGCCTGTAGCCGATTTGTATGGGGATACCTTATCCTCCTACATTCCGGCGAGATCTGGCGCGATCGCAGTATCAGCGCCTGCGAACCAACGAGCCGCGAGGAATCCGTAGTGAAAACCCATGATTCGAATGAGCACGCTCAAAGCGAGCCGATTTCTGGTGAGATTTATCACGTCACGCCAACCCGTCATCTCGAGTCCATATTTCGTGATGGCTTACGGCCGCAGATTGGGCCTCGCTCCGCGCTACTCGGTGAGGCCAAGGAAATGGTCTATTTCTTCGGGTCGATGCTGGCAGTAGAGGACGCACTCAGTAACTGGCTTGGTGAAGCGCTCGATGACGAGCCTGGAGCGATTTCCGTTCTTGCCGTCGATCGCTCAGGTTTACACCTCGTTTCAGATGGTAGGTACGAGCTTGCGTGTCCTCACCTCATTCGGCCGGAGAACATTTCTCTCGCTTTTCAGGATGATGTGCCGGCGGATGAAAGGAACGGCCCGGTGACCGGGGGGGCACCTCATGAGCAAACTAACCCCTAAGTTCGTCAAGGATGTCGACCAGCCCGGCTCCTACCAGGACGGAAGGGGGTTGATTCTTCGTGTATCAGCTACCCTGCGGAAGAGCTGGGTCTTTCGCTATATGCTTGCGAAGCAACGGCACGATCTTGCCCTGGGTACGTTTCCTGCCTTGAGCCTCAGAGACGCACGACTGGAGGCTGACAAGTACCGACTCGATATCGCACGCGGCGTTGATCCAGCCGCTGAACGCGCGAAGGCCAAAGCTGCCAAAGCATCGCGAGCCACAACGAGCCACACATTTCGGGCGTCGGCAGAAAGGTACATACGCACGCATTCCTCGAGCTGGTCCAAGAAGCATCACCAGCAATGGCAGAATTCCCTCACGAAGCATGTCTACCCTGTCATAGGCGGATTTCGGATAGCCGAGGTCGACACGGACGATATCCTGGATGTGCTGACGCCGATCTGGAGCAAGATCCCGGTTACTGCGAACCGCATCCGGAATCGCATTGAGCTCGTGCTCGATGCAGCCAAGGCACTGAAGCTTCGGCAAGGCGAAAACCCCGCACGGTGGCGCGGTCACCTCGACAAGCTCTTGCCCAAGCAATCGCATACGGTAGTCCCCTTCCCGTCTCCGACACCTTCACGAACGGCCGAGCTGCTGGCCAGGCTCGACTCGCTGGATGGTGCAGCAGCTCGTGCTGTTGAGTTCGCAATTCTGACAGCAACACGTAACCAGGAGGTGAGTGGGGCCCAGTGGGCAGAAATAGATTGGGAGGAGAAAATCTGGTTGATCCCGGCAGGACGCATGAAAGCGGGCAAGGCTCACCGGGTACCACTTACGGACCAAATGATCGAGGTGCTACGGCAGCAGGTCGGAAAGCATGCCAAATGGATATTTCTCAACTCCTGGCGCACAGGCCCGATTCCCGGCAACGCAATGGCAAGGGTGCTCGATCAGCTCAAGGTCGATGGAGTGGTACCGCATGGGTTCAGATCTACTTTTCGGACGTGGGCCGCGGAAGAAACCGATCACCAGCGAGAGGTTTGCGAGATGGCTCTCGCACACACCCTCAACAGTAAGGTCGAAGCAGCATATAACCGAGGTGACTTGCTGGATAAACGTCGCGCTCTGATGGAGGATTGGGGTAGATTTCTTGCCGCCAATGCTCCCCAGGTGAGGGGTAAAGTGTCGGAAGTTTCGGAGATGCCCCCTAATCCGGGGTCTGACCCGGCCAAGGTCCAGCCGGCTGCCTGATGGAGGAGATGATGGGCGCTCTGCTAGGAGCGCCCGAGTAACAGCCAGCTTATTCGCTGGCTTGGCCGAAGGTGGTGCCTCGAATATTGTTTGCCTCGTCGCAGATCCGAGCTACCTCCAGTAGTGCCTTCAGCGCTCTATCCTCCGTCTCCCTCGTGGCAAAGGCAATCATGAACCCATGCAGCAGGCCGGCGAGCATTGCCCCACTGTCAGCAACGTTTCGGTTCCCTGCAACGGCGGAGAATTGCTCCAGGAGGGCAGCAGGTGCCTTCAGAAGAAATTCCTGGCCGAGGGATTTTCCGATACTTGCTGCATGAACACACTGGTGAGCCAAAGCTTCTTCAGGCGACATCGGTGTACCGTCATAATGCTCGAATGACGCCTTTACATGGTTGCGACCGTGCATGCCGGCAGCGATGCTTTCAGCTCCCTGACGGATCTTCTCAACTGCAATACTGGCTATGCTGAAGTCTGTTTGCGCTTCATCCATAACCGCGGCCAACAGGCGCTCATCGACGTTTTCAGTGCTTTCCATCTGATCCTCCGTTGATAGTTATTTACCTCCATTTCAAGTTCTCATTCAATTGGAAAAACCCAAATTCCCGTGGGCAAATCGAGCTCATAAAAAAGGCCGGGATCACCGGCCTTCTATTCTGGAAGCTCAGCGCAAGCGCCGGCTCACTGGGTTCGCCATGTCTCGACTACATCAGCTCCATGCTGTTGCTTCCATTCCTTGAGCGTCTTCTGGTTGCCGCCCTTGGTCTCAACGATCTCACCCGTGTTGGGGTTCCGATAGATCTTGACTGCTCGTTGGGCACGAGGTTTGCCAGGCTGATGGGAAACCTGCTTGCGATAGTCCGGGTCAAGAATCGCGATGATGTCACGCAGGTTCTTGCCATACTCAGACATCAAGGATCGTAGCTTTTCCTCGAACTCCATCTCCTTCAAAAGGGCTTCATTTCCGCTCAGCTTCTCCAGTCGGTCCTGAAGCTCCTTGATGGCTTCCTCTGTGGCTCGGTACTCGGTGATGAGGGACATCTTGTCTCCTTGGTTTTGGTTTCATGGCCTGAGCCGTGACGAGATGCGCCAGGCTTGCTAGAGCTGCTGGTTAAATCATGCCTGCCGTTGCAAGGAATGCATAGCCTGCAAGGAATCCGGCGGAAGGCCAGAAGGCATAAAACTGAATGTTGGCGAAGAGTTTCTTGTTCATGTCGTCCAGGAGGGCTAACCCTCCTCCTCCAAGCGGTTGATTTCGGCAATTACGCCCTGCATGTTTTCGATCGCAATTTCGGCGGCTTTCCGGGCCTTGCCGAACAGTGATTCCTTTCCTTCAAGCAGGGAGTCGAGGCGGTTGTTCTCGCGCCGGAGCTGCTTAGCAATGGCATCAAAGTCTTCACCCTCAGGGGGTTTCTTGCCCTGGAGCTTGAGTTCCATGGCTTCGGACTGCTTCAGCATCAGATCGCGAACAACGGTACGCTGAGTCGCGCTTTGTTCGTCGAACCCATTGATGCTTTCGAAAACCTTCACGGCCGCTTTCGCACTGGACAAGGCTTTGGTGCCTACTTCGGACTTCCCTGCCTTGGTTTGAGTGGCTGCCTTCTCAGTATTCACGCCAGATGCACCATTGCTGCTCGAGGGAGCATCGTCACCTCCCGCCTGGCCGCCGGCGGCCTCGGCTGTCTCCTCTTCGGTGCAACCTTTAGCCATCTGCTGAGAAATACTCGCCGCCCCATCTGGAGCGTCGTTCGTAGCACCTGAATCATCAGCGGAAGAATTGGACGCGGAGCCACCCTCGCCACCGAAGAGGTTCGGGCCAAAATCCATTACGGTGTCTTCCTGAGGTGTTTGCATGTGGGGTACTCCTTTTCTGTTCGGGCTTTAACCTATGAAATCACCCTTCCAAAAAATCCCAACCCTCACGTCTCCTCAGCGTATCTGGCCTGCATTTTTGCCTTCACCCGATTCTCCAGCCTCTTTGCTACGTCCACAACAAACGCAAGGAACTGAAGATCGAGGCCTTCCTCAACCTCATTCATGATGTCGTCGGCAACGCCCTCAGCTTCTCGACCGAACTGCATTCCTGCATCAGCCATTTCGAACAGTAGCTGAGCCGCTGGCTTTCTCTCCGAGGTATAGAAAATGTCCGACTCTTGCTCGATCGCGGCTATTTGGTTAGCCGGCACTTCGTGTGCTGAATCAGCATCTTCATCATCGTCAAGCGGCACCGGCGGTGGCAGGTCACTGCTTTTTTCTGGGGGCGGAAGTGACTTATTGGACAACGTAGGTTTCGCTCTGCCCTCCTCTCTCATGTCCTTCGCGGCCTTACGTATTGCCTTAGGCCCGCGGCTACACAACTCTTGCTGAGCCTCTTTTTCGAGCTTAGCCACCTGTTCCGCTGCGGATACGCTCACTTCACCAGATTTGACAGCATCCAACAGCTCTTGGGTGCCGTCCCGGACAACCTTGCAGGCAGAAGACACAGAGCGTGGGCTGATACCCAGGACTTTGGCTGCCTCCTCAATAGCCATCTTTGCGGCTTCCAACTCCTGCCCGGCTGCCTTCTCCAGGTCAACAGTGATAGCGCTGCACCCACGCAGCGAGGACAACTCGGCAGCGATCAAAGCCCGTTGTGCCACGGTGAGCTGCCGGCGATAGAGGTTCAGAGAGAGGACGTAACCCAGCGCATCATCTCCAGTGTATTCCTCTGTTTGGGGTTCGATCAGCAGATCCTTGCAAACGCGATATCGGTTACGCCCATCAAGGATCTTGCCTTCATGGAGAACGATCGGGGCACGCTGTCCGTTGGTATCGATATCTTCAAGCAGGGCTTGGTAGTCATCACCGATAATTAGCGGAAATAGCTGAGCGTAGTCGTGAAACTCCAAATCATAGCTTTGCATAAGCAGCTTCTCGCTCCAGGTTTTATCAAGGAACGATATGTCAAACACATAAATAAATGACGCCTTTTCAGGTCGCTTTTGCGTCTGAATTTGCGGCCACCTTGTTGGCCCGGCGTCGACATTCGCGCAAAAAAAACCCTGCCGTTTAAGCAGGGGTTGTGATCTACAGAAGCCAGTAAAACAAATCTAAATCAATATTAAATCTTCTCTTGAAGTTGGCTTATTAATTCCTCGAGAGCTTCCTGATCTGGTTTTGTGTCAACGAATCTAAGCGACTTGTCTGAAAGGACTTCCATGACACCCCATTTCAATTCATGTAAATCCTGGCCCGGCTCTGGTGGCGTCTCCCAGTAGGGAAAGCTTCTGACTACATGAGGCGGCATCTTTGTGATCATGGCTGAATCTCGGTATTTTCTGTCAAGGCAAAGGCTGCATGCTAATCAGTGTATAAATATACAGTCCTGCATCACTACACAAAAACGGCGTCAAAGGTTCGTCATCTTTTCAGCTCGTAAACTGGTTGCAGGACGGCAACACCTATAAAAAGTTGTCTCACAGCACAGCATAAGCTAGGGCCATGTCTACAGCAAACATTAGGCCATCACAGACCATTTAAGGCGTGATAAGTTTCATTAATTTGATGTTTTTTGAGCTTTTCTGAGCGCCGCTAAGCCGACCCGTTCCTACAGAAGGAAAGCGAACTGGCGGTGGTAAAAGCATAGGTTATCGCGGAGATCTATGTAGATCATTTCCCGTCCGGAGTATGGGATGGCCCGTGGATAGCCAACCTTTGAGCTTCTGAGCTAAGCCCATGGCGCTCGCCCTACTCTCCGCGCGCGCTCAAGCAACCAGGGAAGCGAATGAGCTTGTGCGCGTCCTGAATATCGACTCCGATCGGATCGAGCTCGGATCTAGGCATCGGCCACGGTTCATTCGCACTCACTCACCGACACCTTCGGCCTGAGCCAGCCTTGCCTGCGCACCTCTGCCATCGCCGCTTCCAGCTCAGGAATCGAGGAGATGTCGCAAGACACCGTTGGTTTTTTTCCTTTGCGGTCTGTCGGCAACTGCAATATGACCTGTTCAGGATCGCTCAGGGAGACCTTGAATTTTATGCTCGGGAGTCCGCTAAAGATGATGCTGGTCTTCGTTAGGTTCAGCTCAGCTGAAGCCTGCCGCACCTCACCTTCGTGCTCATACGCCAGCGAGATACGGTGTTTGGTTGAATTGCTCATAGATAACCCCTGGCGCTTGGTCTGCGCAAATTTGCGTGACGCTTAGTGCTTTGTTTTGAGCCCGCGCCTCGCCTCGGATGAACCGATCTTCGCTGCTCAACATGTGAATCCGCGCTGGGGCCGAACACTTCAGCCAGTGCTCTGAAATCACAGAAAACAGCTCGATACGGCTCAGGCCGAGCAAATGCTCAGGCTCAATTTTTGACAGCTGTGCGAGCGTGGTGAATCGTGTCTGCGGTTGCACCCTGAGCTCTGGTTGCGCGACTGCGGTTGCCATATATCCCTATCTCGAAGTCTGAAAACCATATTCTGTCATGGCATTTCGCCTTCGTGTTCGCGTTTTCTAACCAGTTTCGCGTCTGAAATAATTCATTACGACACTACTGATAATCATTCGCTTGTAATCAGGGAGCGATCAATGGTCTTCAAGAAAGCCTCAAATTGTTCCGCCAGCCGCTTCGCATCTACCGTTTTCTCGCATCGAAACTCGACTTTTTTCCCATCTACACGAACCTTGCCTATCCCACTGATTTCTTTATCGGTGAACTTGCCCGGCGTCTTCTGCTGATCACGCGAGGCAAGCTCCTTCGCTAACCATCGTAGGGCATGCTCCTGCGTCCATTGATGATCGCGCATAGAGGTAACTGCTTGCAGAAGCAGCGCCGGCTCGGTACGACTGAATTCAATGAAGTCCTTTGCCCATTTCCCGCCGATAAGCCCCGGATTCGTGTCGAGTATTGCTCGCACTTCCTCTGGCAGATCCATTAGGAGAAGACACCTGCTAACTATCGAATGGTTGACCCCTACCCTGCGCGCGAGAGCACGAATCGAGCTTTCCTCCCCTGCTCGCATGATCGCGGCATAAGAACGGCCGCGCTCATACTCGGTCAGAGCTTCCTGTCCCTCGTTGTCGGTTAGGGCCAGAATCTTCGCCATTGCATCCGTAACGGAGCGTACATAGGCGGTCACGGTTTCCCTGCCCAGCAGCTTGTGAGCACGCCAACGGCGCTCGCCGCCGATCAACTCATAAACTCCATCCCCGACAGGGCGGACCGTCAACGGCTTTACCAGTCCAACAGAGGCGATCGAGTTCGCTAGATCCTCAATAGCTGCTTCGCTGAAGGTCAAACGAGGTTGAAACGGAGATACCCGAATCGAATCGACCTTCACCTCAGCAAGAACGCCGCTATCACTTGCGGCAACAGCCTCATCATTATGACCTGGTGCTGGAGCTAACACTGCGGCCGGACTTGGCGCACTGACCTCCTGTTCTGCCCGTTGTGCGGCGAGCATGTCTGCAACGGAGACCCTGAGATTAGGCTCAGCAATTTCCGCGGGTGGGCGAACTCCAGTGACCCATTGAGGGGGGGTCTTTTTTTGACCTGGGTAATCCTCCGACTTGGCCATATTTCCTCCGAAACCTAGTGGTGGTGCTCCGAGCACCACTCAATTCTCAAGATTTAAGTGGTGCTCCGAGCACCATTATTTTCTGATTTTCGCTGGTGGTGCTCCGAGCACCACTCAAATCTAACGACCCTGGTGCTCCGAGCACCACCTCAATCACTGCGCGGCCAGATCGCGTATTCGTTTCAGCGCTTCACCAAACACGCTGCGCATCGAGTCAATCGTTTTGGAAGACGCACCTTTCCAGACAAGCAGGGGAACGCCTTGATCAAGTGCTTTTCCGTAATCCTCGGAGTAATAGAGTTTTTCCTCTGATACCCGACCAGGGAAAAGATCATTCAGGACAACCAGGTTACTGAGGATGCGTTTGCGGTTGCGGATGAACATCGTAGGAATAGCGAGCACTCCTGGAGAGCGGCGATACGCTTTCGCAAATCGGACCATCCAGTCGTTAAGCCGCATCAGAGCCCGGAACGAAAATTTGTCCATCCGCACGGGGCAGAGCACAAAGTCGCTGGCAACGATAGAGTTCTTGGTGAGCCTGGAGGCGGTAGGCGCGTTGTCGAACAGAATCACATCATAAGAGGAGATATCGACACCTGGGATTTCTCCGCTACGCGCCCGCTCAAGCCACCCGGCGTACCAGAAGTCCATATTGTTTTCGGCATCGAGTGCCACGGCCAGGTCTTCCAGATATGCATCGGCAGGAATCAGGTGTGGCCCGTTCTCACCGAATGGCTTCTTGACGACTTCCTCGAAAGTCATCGGATCAAAGCATCTCACCCGGAGATCGGGACTCAGGAGGCTGCCAAAATGGCCGGCGACATAGCGATCGGCTGGTATTCCCATCGCCTCGAGATCTGATAGTGCGAGATCTGGATCGTAGCCAAACACGCTGGACGAATCGCCCTGAGGATCGTTATCAACGCAAAGCACCCTCAGACCTGCAAGCTGAAGGAATACAGCAAAGTTGACTGAGGTTGTCGTCTTTCCGGTACCGCCTTTCTGCACGAACGTTGAGATAACAATCTGCCGAGGCAGTCCCTTTGCGTAGCCTTTCGCTCGGCGAAGCGCAGCGATGTCAAAAATATCGCGAAGCGTATAAGCCCTTGAGGTGACAGTACCTCGCGGAACCCGGCGAATCTCGATGCCGTTTTCGTCTTCAATATCTTTGAGGCGACGGGTGGTAAGGCCGAAGCAGTCGGCCGCGAACTGGGGGGGATAGAGGAGGGCGTCGAAGTCGGTGTAGTTGACCGTTTCTTCTTCAAACTGCTCGCTTGACTGCTGCATGACAATCCCTGCATTTGCTGAATACAGGGGGATGATAATACGTAACGCCATATTTTCAAGGCTAAATCATGGTACGGGCCTTTTTTCCGCTGCTTATCCCGAACTGATGGCTAGGTATCCTGCCGATCAGTTCGGGTTTATGGCTGTTTTTTATGGTTTGAAGCGAACTGGTTTTTGTATGGAAAGAGGAGGGCTGTTCTGTGATTTAGTTAGGCGTACTGTTTTTGAGCTTGGGTGCGTGCGCGTTTGAAGTCGGCGCTGATGTAATTGACTGTGAATTGGGTATCCAGGGGATGCGATTCGACAACCACCTCGGTGGAGCCAGACAAGAATGTCACGTTCTCAAAGCCAAGGCTGGATTCATCAGTGCTGATTTGCAGCTGGCTCTTCAAGCCATTCAGCACCTCCTCCAGGTGGAGCTTGTCAGCTTTTACCGTAGCGACATCCAGGACCCCTTCAGCGTTGAAGGCCAGCTGAATGTCAGTGACACCCTCGAGGTTGACCTCCCACTCTGAAAGGTTAAGTACCGGCCCGCCGGTGTAGGAAGTACCAATCTTGTCGATGATGGTGTAGTGCTGCTGGACGTCTACGATCGTCGTAACGCCTACAGCTAGGCTTACCGGCTCCGGCGCTATAGCAGCCATGCTGAGCAGATAAGCTGCGACGCCCGCGAAAGCGGCAGTATTCATTGGGTTCCTCCAGGTCGTGTTCGGTTGGGATCATTTTCTCCTCGCCGACCTGGTGGGTGTGCTGCTTTCGAACCGAATTGTCGTCGGAAAAACGGCCCTCGGATTCTGAGTCTGCTTTTGGCTTTGGATTTGGCCTTTGCTTCTCAACCTTCAGAAAATCAGCTTTCCAGTTTTAAAAGCCTTTTAATTGTTTTTCTCTTGTTGTTCTCTTGTTTTTAGAAGGCTGGAGCCCTTGTGCCACGGGGCCTCCAGAGGACTATCGACTACAAATTACGGCATTGCGACTACAGATTCCGGCTTTGCGACTATGGATTACGGCTGATGCGACTACAGATTCCGGCTGTGACGACTACAGATTCCGGCCGTTATCCACAGGCTAGATGAAGGCCCTGGGCTGCGTCTAACGACTACAGATTCCGGCTGTTGGGTTGTGCACGTAGCACGAGTTTGAGTTTTTATGGCTCGATTTCAAGCCATTTTGTGCTCTGAATTTGCCAGCCTGGCCTTTGCCTACAGCAAAAACTCTGTAAGTCCTTGTTTTTAAATGATATTTATATTTATTCGCCGTTTCTTTGACGTTTCTCGATGTTTTGCCCCACTCCTGCGTGGAATCGCCAATAAATAGTCTTTCCTGTCCTCACCTGAGCCTATCGACTACAGATTACGGCTGCGATAGCAGCCATTTGCTCGATACGACTACAGATTACGGCTATGCCTGGACGGCCATTGCCCGTAGCAGTGCCACCCAATTCTTTGCTATCGACTACAGATTACGGCTGCGGATCGAAGGTGCCGCGCACCATCGACTACAGATTACGGCTGTTGTACGGGGTGGACGGAAGCCTATCGACTACAAATTACGGCTGCTATCTATCGACTACAGATTCATGCGACGCCGAGCCAAGTGAACAGGTGGTGATCTGCGGGGCCCGTGGTTACTGGGGTCGAGAGATTAAAAAAATCCTGGGTATCGACTACAGGGGAAACTCTCTGTAGGGTTTCGTTACTAATCGTAGGGCCAGTTATGTCCAATTTACCCAAACCTACCAAGCCGGAACCTAAGCCGCTCCGGGTCACGAAATCCAATACGCTGATTACCGCATCGTACCGGCTGACTCTCAACGAGCAGCGATTGATCCTCGCGGCTATTAGCAAGCTCGATCCAAGAAGGCCCATGCCGAAAAAGGTGTCAGTGTCGGCCGTGGACTATTCGGATATCTACGGCGTCCAGCTCAGGCATGCCTATGAGCAGATGAAAGTGGCAGCTGATGAGCTATACGAGCGCGATATCAAGACCTTTGACGGGTCTGGAATGGAGCGAAAGCGGTGGGTTGATCGGGCCAAATATCTGGATGGTGAAGGTCGCGTTGAATTGTCGTTCACCATCCATGTCATGCCCTATCTCACGATGCTGTACAGCAAAGTGACCAGCTATGATCTACGGCGCGTTGCCTGCCTGGACTCAAGCCATTCGTTCCGGCTATTCGAGATGCTGATGCAGTTTCGGAAGACTGGATGGGCCTACATCGAGGTTGAAGCCTTGCGGGTCGCCCTTGGCTTGTCGGATGCCTATCAACGATTCAACAACCTTCGCCAGAGAGTCATAGATCCGGCAGTTGAGGAGCTGAAGACTAAGAGCAACCTGGATGTCAGCTACGAGTTGAGGAGGGAAGGGCGGAAGGTGATCGCAATCAAGTTCACCTTCTGTGACCTCGCACAGCTCCCGCTTAATCTGGAACTTGACCCTGAAGATCTTCCCCCGCTTCCTGAGTATGACCCTGCCGAAGAAAGCGAATGGCTGATCACGAAGCCTTTGGGTGAGTTGGCTGAAGCACAAGAAGCCGGTCTGCTGTTCGCTGTTTCGGCAGAGGAAGGAGAGCAACCAGATTAGCTTGCGTCGTCATCTGACGACCGTTTGTGCCTTTTTGAGCAGTGTCGCCGGTGCCGTTTTTTTCCGCCTAGGTATTCGAATCGTCATTTGCCGTCCTTTTGGTGCCACTTCCACAAAAAACCCGCCTTTAATGGCGGGTTTTTCTTGGCCTGGTCTGGGGCGCGCAGTGCTCAGTAATTAGGCACAAGCGTGAAGAGGCTTCGCCGCCATTGGCATACATCCTCGCCTGATGCTCGGCCTGCATTTTTTAGCGCGTCGAAGACGCTCAGGGCAAATGACATTGCAGCCTGGTCGTCTTCGTGGAGGTCGACAATCACCACCGGAAACTGGTCGCCGTCATCAGCATCAGGTGTTGCTATGGCGACTGTCTGAATCCCCCAGGTGATGCCGTCATCGTAAGGTTCTACAACAAATCGCTTTAGCCGGCGAATCATGCCGTCACGAATCATCTGAATCAGATCGGTGCATACCGGCTCCGATTGGCGCTGCTGGAAAAGTTGGATGGCTGTCATAAGCTACGGCTCCCTTGATCTGCATTCATCCTGCCAGCAGTCCCGTAAATCCCAAACGGAATTCCCCTGGCTTTGTTCGGCATCGGATTGGCGGCAAACCCTAGCATTCTTTTTTCCCTTGGTTGGGCGTGCCATTCCCCGCGGGTGGTTGCGGAAGATCAACAAGGGAGGGAGTGGCTACGCAAAATGCTGTTTGCATGCCAGAAACATCACCGTCCCAACACTCGCATTCGGCATCCCAAGCTTCTCGATCAAAGTGGAAAATTGTCCCAAGATCAACAGCCCCATCCAGGGTGGCGTATGCCCCGCTCAAAGTTCCGTTGATCAGCACCGCGTAGCAATCGTCGCCGATTTGCAATGCTTTCCCTGGATTGGCTTCAAGAAGACGCTGATAGGAAGCAAGGGTCTCGTCGTAAGTCATGGTTGCTGCTCTGATTCCGGGTGTGAGAAGACATTGCCACCTCTCCAGGAATACCCAAATCCTGTAGATGGCAGAGCTAGCAGCCCCCGCTTGGGTTTGTGCGTGGCTATGCAACCATGGAGGCATATCAGAACGGAGATCCAAGGGATGAACTTCACCCACGAACAGGGGCCTGCGATTAACTCGTTGGCCCGTATCGTCAAGCTTGTGGCTTTTGCTGGAACTGGGAAGACCACCACGCTTGTTGGCTATGCCAAGGCTCGGCCTCAATGCCGTCTGCTCTACCTCTGCTACAACAAAAGCGTCGAGATTGCTGCCAAGCAAAAGTTTCCGCCGAACGTGACGTGCAAAACAGCCCACGGCTTGGCTTATGCGTCGATCGGATCGAAGTACAGACACAAGCTCACGAGCAACCTGCGCCTGACCGACATCGCAAGAATTATCGGCTCACAGAACTGGGAATTGGTGCGCAGCGTGCAAGAGACGCTGAACAATTATTTGGCCAGCGCGGATGACGACATCGAGCTATGTCACTGCCCCGTCAACAAGCTCAAAACGGAGCGAATGAAGCGCGCCGCCGGCAGCATCGTAGAGGGAGCCAGGCAGCTTTGGTTGCAAATGTGCGACATCCAAAACGAGGCTGCGAATATCACTCACGACGGCTATCTCAAGCTTTGGGCACTCTCGAAACCAAATCTGCGGGATCGTTACGATATTGCGCTTGGAGACGAGGCGCAGGACATCAATCCAGTGATTGCTGGTGTGCTTGCGCAGCAGGCGGCATACGGAATGGGCGTAGTCGTTTGTGGTGATGGCCATCAGATGCTGTACCGCTTCAGGGGGGCCGTAGATGCTCTCAATGCAACCTGGCTCGACAAAGCGGAAGTCCACTACCTCACTCAGTCGTTTCGGTTCGGGTCTGCCGTTGCGCACGTCGCCAACATGGTTCTCGCGTTCAAGGGTGAATCCCGCCAACTGGCTGGGCTTGGCGGCGAGACTCGTGTTTCCAAGGCACTACCTGCTGACCTTGAACATCGCACCGTACTCTGCCGGACGGTGGTTGGAGTGATCGAGACGGCGCTGGCCAATGTAGAGACTGGTGCAAAGATCTACTGGGTTGGGGGGATCGAGGGTTACAACCTCCAGGATCTTGAAGACCTACATGCGCTATCGAAGGGGTGGCGTGACCGAGTGAAGGGGAAAAAACTCCTCCAGGAATATCCCGATTACGATCTCTACAAGCAGATTGCCGATGAAAGCCAAGACCCTGAGATGAACCGCTCGATCAAGATCATCGAGCAGTACAGCGCGGATCTCCCGGAGTTGTTTGCCAAGCTGCGGCGCAATGCGGTCACTGATGAGCTTGAAGCCACCATCACCCTCAGCACCGCACATCGTTCGAAGGGCTTGGAGTGGGATGCGGTGCAACTGGCTGAGGATTTCACCTTCGATCCATTCAATCCAGAGAACGAAAAGGAACCATGGATTGATGAGATGAACCTCCTCTACGTCGCGTGTACCCGCGCCATGCGAGTTCTTGCTGTCAACTCGACGATGTTGGAGATCATGAAAGAGTTCGTCGACCGGCGTGACGGCCGCAAGCCAAATACCCCGATGGTTTTCAGGAAGAAACAGGTGGCTGCCGCGTAGTGCTCCTCGAGCATGCTTCGACTTTTGAAAATCACCCACTGATCACAGGAGATATTTTCATGCCCATTTCCAGCGACCAGGCAGCTTTGCTTCAGCAGCTGCGGAATCAAGGCTATGTAGTCTTGCTCGTTGAGCCGAGCGAAACTGAACACATCAGTCGAGAAAGGTTGGAGAGCCGTTTGCGGGCCGATGCAGCGGATCACATTGAGGATCTGTTGTCCCTTGAGGCAGTCCAAATTCGTTGAGCTGACACGTAGCAAAAAAAGCCCGTTTCGAACGGGTTTTTTTATGAGCGGATTTTGGGATACTCGATAATACCACCCCTTCAATCGCGAGATCGCTTTTCGCACCCTCGGCGTCGCACCTGGTTAACATGGTGCGGAGGGGGAGGAGGGCATACGGTATAGCCGTAGTGAAGGGGTGGTATTATGAGGAATCCTAGATGACTGACGCAATTGTCTCCGCTTACGAGCGCTTGGTCGAAACCGTTGGGGCTTTCAATGAGAAGTGGCCCGCATTGGTTGTCGGCGGGATGATATGGCGCATCCCGCTCCTCACTGAACAGAGGACGCCATCTCGAATCCACGTCCAGGTACTGACAGGAACTGACGCGATCAAGGCCGCTGTAGAGGCGTTACGCGAGTTTGAGCGCGATCTCGGCCAGGCTCCAGGAACCGTGCTGCGTTTGCCGGGGTACTTTATCCTCTCCGGATCGATACTCGATGAGGGCAGGGCGGTGAACCGCTGCAAGAGCGAGCTGGTGGATGCGATCGAGGCTGAGCGAGTGTTTCGCAACGTTGCCGTCAGCCGCCGTTCTCACATCATGCGCCAGGCCCTGGGGAAAAATTTCTCTCTCAACCAGCTGAAGCGCGCAATCCAGGTTTTTGATGCTGCCCCAAGACAGATCACATTCACCTGGGCCGGTCACACCTCAGGTAAAGAGCGTGTCACTGTTGCCCACGTCCGTGAGGTGCTGCTCGCCGAGGCCCATGAAAAATCTATGGCCACCGGCGAGCCGGTGGTGAATAGCCCCCAGTGGATCGATCTGCGCAGCATCGCGAACATGGCTGAAACCGATATGTTGGATGTGCCGAAGCCCATCGCTCCGCATCCGCGGGCCATGCTGTGGTTTTCCGAGCGCAGCCGGTATGACGCAATGCTGCATGCCAACCTTCCATTCTTCGTACTCGATGGGCAACCCGCTGCAAGGATCGTTGGCCTCAAGAACTTCGATAGAGACTCGCGATCAGCAAAACGGCCAGACGTAAAGCAACGGTTGCCGGCACTCCCTGGGGGGCGCTTTTTCGTAGCCTCATCCACTGCGGACCCAGTTGCTCAGGAGCCCGGCGCGCCAGAGACACCCGAGGTGCTATCGACGTACCGAGAGTCAGTAAAAAACATCTCAGACCGATAGATTACCCTTCAAAATCAACAGCTTAGACTTCGCATAATAAGGATTATGTTCAATGATTAGCACCCTAATAATTATGGTGCTAAGATTATCTCTTCATGCTCTGATGTGACGCCTGATGAAAAAGTAGAAAATGACTGATTAAAAAAAATACCAAGATATCAGTGAGATGCAGCATTCTCCG